>NZ_JBHZGL010000017.1:0-61191 GCF_051900415.1 Frateuria sp. GZRR35 | reverse complement strand
TAAATCTGACTTTTAGGTTGGACGCTTGCATTGGTTGGACAGTCATCCATCCACCGCAAGGCGCCCACACAAGTCACCTGCGCACACTGTCAAAGATCAATCACTTGCGAACTTTTCTTCAGTTCGCCCCGAGACGTTTCGTCCCGGGTGAGCCGCCCATTCTACATTCGTTTCTCTGTCCGTCAACACCCTGTGAGAAGAAATTTCGTCGCAGAGAAGAGGGGAGAACTCTTCGCGAGGGCGGCCTCGTCGAAGGGGCGAGAATCATAGCGCCGGGGGCGAGCGCTGTGAAGGGGGCGTGGAGCTTTTTTTCGATCCGTTAGGGTTGGGTTCAACCGCTACACTCGAACGCTCACTCCAACCGGACCGAGCCATGAAGCGACTACCCGTGGTGTTCCTGCTGCTCGCCGCCACCGGCTGCGCGACGGCCGTACCAAAGAGTTCTGCGCCTGCAGTCGAGTTGCATGGACATCAGTTCAGCACGGAGCTCGCGACGGACGATGCCAGTCGCGAGCGCGGGTTGATGATGCGCACGGAGCTGGCGGCCGATCACAGCATGCTGTTCGTGTTCCCCGACACCCAGCCACGCTGGTTCTGGATGAAGAACACCCTGATACCGCTGGACATCCTCTACTTCGATGCCGACCGCAAGCTGGTATCGATGCAACTGGACGTGCCGCCGTGCAAGGCCGATCCCTGCCCGAGCTACCCCAGCGACGCGCCTGCGCGCTATGTGCTCGAGCTGCCGGCCGGGACAGCCCGCCGCATCGGCGTGGAGCAGGGCGACGAGCTGACGGTCGATGGCGACATCGGCGCGGTGCACTGACCGGCACCCCGCAGGCAGGGCAGGCCCACCTGGTAGGGAACCAGCCGCGACGGGTCAAGCCGATCAAGCATGTCCCACTCGTCTTCGAACGGAATGAACTGTTTCATGCGTGCCTCCCGCGTCGATTACGGAGACAGGAAAACAGACGGCCCGGTCCGCACGATGACGGAACCGGGCCGTTTGATGACAGGCGCGAGGCGCGTGTCAGTCGGTCTCGACCATCTCGAAGTCGTCCTTGGTCGCGCCGCAGTCGGGACAGGTCCAGGTGTCGGGCACGTCTTCCCAGCGCGTGCCCGGTTCGATGCCCTCTTCGGGCACGCCTAGCGCTTCGTCATAGATGAAGCCGCATACCACGCACATCCATTTGCGCGTCGCGGGGGGTTGGGCGTCGGTGCTCATCGGATCGTGTCTTCGTCTGCAGTTGAATGGGCCATTCTCGCAACTCCCCCGCCGGAGCGAAAGCACGGCGGCCCGACACAAGGAACCCCGATGCATCCGTTCCCTTCGCGCGGCGTGTACGCGATCACCGATGGCCCCCGCAACGACCTGCTGGACGTAACGCGTGAGGCGCTGGCCGGGGGCGCGCGTCTGCTGCAATACCGCGACCTGAGCCATGACGATGCACGCCGGCATGCCGAGGCGCACGCGCTCAAGCGCCTGTGCGACGAGTACGGCGTGCCGCTGCTGATCAACGGCGACGCGGCGCTCGCGCAGGCGGTCGGCGCCGCCGGCGTACACCTGGGCGAGACCGCCGAAGAACTCGCCGGTGCGCGCGAGCGGCTCGGTGCGCAGGCGATCATCGGCGTGTCCTGCTTCGACTCACTCGAACGTGCGCAGTCGATGGCCAAGGCGGGCGCCGACTACGTTTCGTTCGGCGCCTTCTTTCCGTCACCGACGTTGCCGCACGCCCGCGTCTCGCCGGTACAACTGCTGAGGCAGAGCGCCGCATTGGGCGTGCCCCGGGTGGCGATCGGCGGCATCACCCCCGAGAATGGCGTCGCCCTGGTCGACGCCGGCGCCGACTACCTGGCCGCCATCTCGGCCGTGTTCGGCGCGACCGACGTACGCGCGGCAACCCGCCGCCTTGGCGACCTCTACCGTTTCTCTTCCGACGAGTCCCACTCATGACCACGAACCACGAGCTTTTCCAACGGGCGCAGCAGCTGATGCCCGGCGGCGTCAATTCGCCGGTGCGCGCCTTCAAGTCGGTCGGCGGCGAGCCGTTCTTCACCGCGCGCGCCGAGGGTGCCTACCTGTGGGACGTCGAGGACACGCGCTACATCGACTACGTCGGCTCGTGGGGCCCGATGATCGTCGGCCACAACCACCCGCGCGTGCGCGAGGCGGTGGAGCGTGCGGCGCGAGATGGCCTGTCCTTCGGCACGCCCTCGCCGGCCGAGGTGACCATGGCCGAGACGATCACGCGCCTCGTGCCCTCGGTTGAAATGGTGCGCATGGTCAACTCCGGCACCGAGGCGACGATGTCGGCGATCCGGTTGGCGCGTGGCGCCACCGGGCGCAGCAAGATTGTGAAATTCGAGGGCTGCTACCACGGCCATGGCGACAGCTTCCTGGTCAAGGCCGGCTCCGGCGCGCTGACCTTCGGCGTGCCGACGTCGCCCGGGGTGCCCAAGGCCGCCGCCGACCTGACCCTCACCCTGCCCTACAACGACCTGCCGGCCGCCGAGGCCCTGTTCGCCGAGCACGGCGCGGACATCGCCGGCCTGATCATCGAGCCGGTCGCCGGCAACATGAACTGCATCCCGCCAAGGGACGGCTACCTGCAGGGGCTGCGCGAGCTGTGCACGCGCCACGGCGCGCTGCTGATCTTCGATGAGGTGATGACCGGCTTCCGCGTGGCGCTGGGTGGCGCACAGGCGCATTACGGCGTGGCGCCGGACCTGACGACCTTCGGCAAGGTCATCGGCGGCGGCATGCCGGTCGGTGCCTACGGCGGGCGCCGCGATTTGATGGAGCAGATCGCGCCGGCCGGCCCGATCTACCAGGCGGGCACGCTCTCGGGCAATCCGGTCGCCATGGCAGCCGGCCTGGCCATGCTGGAGCTGATCCAGGCGCCCGGCTTTTACGACAAGCTCGCCGCACGCACGCGGTTGCTGTGCGACGGCCTGCAGGCCGTGGCGGATGGCGAAGGCGTGCCGTTCAGCACCAACCGCGTCGGCGGCATGTTCGGGTTGTTCTTCACGGCCGCGCAGGTGGCGAGCTACGCGCAGGCCACCGCGGCCGACACGGCGCTATTCAACCGCTTCTTCCACGGCATGCTCAAGCGTGGCGTGTACCTCGCACCGAGCGCATTCGAGGCGGGCTTCCTGTCCAGTGCGCACAGCGACCAGGACATCGCCGATACGCTGGAAGCCGCGCGCGGCGCGTTGCGCGAGGCAAGGCAACACGCGTGAACTTGCCGACCTTGCGCCAAACGCCAGCGACCTGCGGCCTGGCCTGAGTCGCCTCTACCAGACGCCGGTGTTGGGCATCGACGCCCACGGCTCCTGCGGCGGCAGGTGGCCTTCCTGCAGCAGTTCGATCGAGATCAGGTCGGGCGAGCGCACGAACGCCATGTGTCCGTCGCGCGGCGGGCGGTGGATCGTGTAGCCCATGTCCCTGAGCCGCTCGCAGGTGGCGTAGATATCGCCCACGCGGAACGCCAGGTGGCCGAAGTTGCGCGACGAGCCGTAGTCCTCCTCCGAGCCCCAGTTGTAGGTGAGCTCGATTTCCGCGTCGGGACTCTCCGGCGCAGCAAGGAAGACAAGGGTGTACTTGCCTTCCGGCACCTCCTTGCGGCGCACCTCGCGCAGGCCGAGGCCTTCGCAGTAAAAGCGCAGCGACGCATCCAGGTCGCGCACGCGGACCATGGTGTGCGGGTACTTCATGGCGTCTCTCCGGCAGGGGTGGCAAGGAAGGCGTTGAAGGCCGCGCGCATGCGCTCCAGCCCCTGGGCCAGCTCCTCGTCGGTGATGGTCAACGGGGGCAGCAGGCGCAGCACGTCGGGGCCCGCCTGGAGCAACAGCACGCCGCTTGCCGCGGCCATGTCGAGCATGGCAGCGGCCTTGCCACGATGGGGTGGCGCCAGCGCCGCTCCCAGCATCAGGCCGCGCCCGCGCACCTCCTCGAACAGGCCCAGCTCGGCGTCGATGGCCGCCAGGCCGGCACGCAGTTCGTTCGCCTGGCGCTCCACGTTCAGCAGCACCGCGGGCGAACCGAGCTTGGCCAGCGCCACGCGCGCCACCGCCGCAGCCAGCGGGTTGCCGCCGAAGGTCGAGCCGTGCGCGCCTACCTGCATGACCTCGGCGACCCTGGGTCCGGCCAGCATCGCGCCGATCGGAAAGCCCGCACCGAGCGCCTTGGCCAGGGTCACGATGTCCGGCTCCACGTTGTCCTGCACGTGCGCGAACAGCGTGCCGGTGCGGCCCATGCCGCACTGGATCTCGTCCAGCACCAGCAGCGCGCCATGGCGGTCGCACAGTTCGCGCGCGTGCCTGAGGAAGCCGGGCGCCGCGGGGCGCACGCCGCCCTCACCCTGCACGGGCTCGACCATCACCGCGGCCACGTCTCGCTGCGCGAATGCCGCCTCGAGCGCGGCCACGTCGTTGAAGTCGATGTAGCGGAAGCCCTTCGGTAGCGGCTCGTAGCCCTCCTGGTACTTTGGTTGCGCGGTCGCCGTGACAGTGGCGAGCGTGCGCCCGTGGAAGGAGCCACGGAAGGTGACGATGGTGCGCTGCCCGGCGTCGCGGCCCTGTGCGGCCGCCCAGCGACGGACCAGCTTGATTGCCGCTTCGTTCGCCTCGGCGCCCGAGTTGCACAGGAACACGCGCTCGGCGAAGCCGGACGCCTCGACCAGCTCCTGTGCGAGCTTCAGCGGCGGCTCGGTGTAAAAAACGTTGCTGCTATGCCACAGCTTGTGCGCCTGCGCGGTGAGCGCGGCGAGCAGGTCGGGATCCTGGTGGCCCAGACCGTTGACCGCGATGCCCGCGCCGAAATCCACGTAGTCGCGCCCCTGCGTATCCCACAGCCGCGCGCCGCGGCCGTGGTCGAGCACGAGCTCGCGCGGGCGATACACCGGCAACCAGTAGCGCCGGGCCAGATCGATCAGGGGAGCGTCTTGCGTGGACATGGCCTCTCCGGCGGCGCATGGGCGCCGTCGCAACATGCGTGGGGTGCGACCGGGGCGTCGCCCGCCCATGCTAGCACCGCGACCTTGTCGCCTCGGCGCCTCCCGGCTGTAACAGCCGCACAAGGTGTATCAGTCCTGTTACACCCCGCGCGAAGCGCGCTACCACGCCGGTTGCGCCGCCCGGGCGGCCCGGTCGAGCCGGCCGCTGTAACACCAGACGCAGGAGCGATTCCCCGCATCGAAACCCGGAACCTCGCCACGACGCGGTTTGGCGGCGCTCGGTCGGTTTGGCACGGCGCTTGCCACCAAGGCACTCACCGAAGGAACGAGCCGTGCCATGGAATCCGCAGTCGCCCCTGTCTCCCGCCTTCTCGTGCTCCGGCCGCTTGCAGCCCTGCTCGCGCTGGTCGGCCTGCCTTTGCCCAGTCATGCGGCGGATGCACACCGGGCGGTTGTAGCCAAGCCAGGCGACATCGTGCTGCTGCGCAACGTATCCACGCGGGCAGCGGTCCGCCCGGCGCCGCCGGGCATGGCGCTGATGGTGTCACCCTCGCCGCAACCCGAGATCCTCGCCTCGCTCGGCAGCGGCGAACTTTCCGACGACGACATCGCACAGCTGGGCGCCACTCCAGTGCCCACCGCGCAACTGCAGTCGACCGTGGGCCGCGCGCTCGACGGCATGCTGGTCCGCGGCAGCGGCGGCACCACGGTGGCCGGCAATGGCGTGAGCAACACCGTGACGGCCCCGGTCGGCGCCGTCGGCAACGCGACCCGTGGCATCGGCGACCAAGTGCAGGGTGCGCTCGCGCAGCTGCCTTTCGGCAACGGGCATTGAGCGTCATGCGCCGCCCGATCGTGCTCGGCTTCCTCGCCACGCTGGCCATGCTCAGCACCGGCGTCAACGCCGGCGACGACGACTACGCCGCCATGCTCGGCTACCTCACCCGCAGCAGCCTGGATGGCCACGCCCTGCGGGACGCCCAGGGCAGCGTCGCGATCAACCTGGCGGCGGGCGATCTCAACAGCCAGGCAAACCTGCGCGCCTTCGCCACCGGCACGGACGCGCAGGCATGGATCGACGCGCGCCAGCGGACGTTCGGCAACCAGGCCGATGCGCCGACGCAGGCGCAGGCCTCCATCGCCGGCGACGTCCTTGCCGGCGCGCACGGACTCGTATCGATCAACCAGGCCAGCGGGACGGCGAACACGCAGCTCAATGCGGTCGCCGCTGCGCTGGCCAGCCAGGGCATACGCGAAACGACGGACGGCTCCCTGTCCACCGTCGTTTCGGCGTCGGCAGAAGTGCAGCCGGGAACGGGCGCCGGCGTACCGGGCGAAGGCACGCGCAGCGTGTCGGTCGCCGCGGGCGCCATGCAGGGCTTCCGTGGCGTGCTGCAGCTCAACCAGACCGCGGGATCGGGCAATGCCACGGGCAACATCCTGTCGCTGTCCGTGTCGGAGCTACCGCGGTGACCACCATAAGAATCGGAGTGAGGACATCATGAACGCATCCAAGAAGACCCTGATCGCCCTGGCGGTCGCCACGCTGTTCGGCAGCCCGATGGCTTTCGCGAACAACCACGACCAGCACCACGCGCCGTTCGATTCGGCGGCAGTCGCCACGGTCGACAACAACCAGTCGGTGACTGGCAACGTCACCGCCAACAACAAGCTGAAGAACACCAGCGCCATCGATGACCGCGCGGCCGCCCAGGCCTCGGGCAACATCGGCATGAACGTGGCCTCCGGCGACAACAACGCGCAGGACAACGCCGCCGCGCTGGCCGCCACGGATGCCAGCTTCGCCTTCGGTCTGGCTGATTCCGAAATCGACGTCGGCCAGGCCGGCATGGGCAACGTCACCGTGAACGAAGGCGTCAAGAACGACGCCTACGTCACCGACAACGCCTTCCGCTGGGCCTCGGGCAACATCGGCGTGAACGTCGCCTCGGGCAACAACAACCAGCAGAAGAACGCGCTGGCCGCCTCGGTCGCGACGACCAAGTTCGCCCATGCCGGCGTGAGCGTCGACCAGGCCTCCTCGGGCAACATCGTCAGCAACGCCGGCCGCGTGGAGAAGTACTACGACACCACCACCGTGCACATGAGCGGCACCGTGCAGGGCTACTCGCTGGGCCTGGGCCTGGGCGGCTACCAGGGTGAAACCAGCAGCACCTCCTACGGCGCCGAAGCTGGCCTGTGGACCGTCGGTCCGTTCCCGGCCGGCTTCTACGGCGGCCTGACCGCCAGCGAGTCGCAGGGCCAGGAGCAGGGCCAGCTGGGCTTCGTCGAGGTCTCTGCCAGCGACCTGCTGGCTGACCTGTGCGGCACCGTGCAGACCGCGCGCTACGTGGTGGTCAACGCCACCAACGACGCCAGCCTGTCGGGCAATGCCTTCCAGCACGCCACCGGCAACATCGGTGTGAACGTGGCCTCGGGCACCGGCAACCTGCAGGCCAACAGCCTGTCGCTCGCCGTCGCGCAGCCCAGCCCGTAACCACTTCGGCCAAGGCAGGCCAACGAGGGCGGTACCCGGCTGTCCGCAGCCGGGTTCCTATGGAACCCCCCGGTCCGTCCCCTGCGGACCGGGGGGACTTCCTCCCACTGGTGATACTCATGCGACTGACGACCCGGACCTTTCTGCTTTGCAGCCTTGCGATCGGCGCGCTGGCCTCGGCGCACGCCGGCGAGGTGCGCTTTGGCGGCGTGCTGCCCAACGGTGGGCTGTACGTACACCCCGTGGAGAGCATGCAGGAGGCGCGATTCCGCAACCTGGTACGGCAGGAGACCGACTACAGCTGCGGCGCCGCCGCGCTGGCTACGATCCTGCACTACGCCTACCACCTTGACGTGGACGAGGCGGTAGTGATCCAGGGCATGCTCGGGGTGTCCGACGAGAACCTGGTCAAGCAGCGCGGCTTCTCGCTGCTGGACATCAAGCATTACGTGGAGGCGCTGGGCATGCGCGGACGTGGGTATCGCGTCGACGAGGCGCGCCTGCGCAGCCTGCGCGTACCTGGCCTGGTGCTGATGGACGTGCGCGGCTTCCGCCATTTCGTGGTGCTCAAGCAGGTCCAGGGCGACACCGTGGAACTGGCCGACCCGATGCTCGGCAACCGCAGCCTTTCCATCGCCGACTTCCTTCAGGCGTGGCCGTCGCGCGCCGTGTTCGTGGTGATCGGCAACGACTTCGACCGCAACACGGTGCTGCTCCAGCCCGAGGGCAAGGCCAGCGCCCGCGCGCTGTACGCCCGGCAGGGACCGATCACCGACGCCGAACTGCTGGACTTCGGCTTCAGCAGCGCCGACCTGTTCTGAAGAGGCTCAAGCCATGCTTCGCCGTTCCTTTCCCTTTCTGGCCACCGCGCTGCTGCTGGCTCCCGCGCTAAGCGCGCGCGCGGCCGACCGTGCACCCGGCGCCGGCCTGCAAGAGCTTCCCGACACCGAACTCAACGCCATGCGCGGCCGCTTCACCGTCGACGACCACACCGTCGCCTGGTTTGGGGTGACCATGATCTCCACCTGGCAAACCGCCAGTGGCCAACTGCTGCAGGGGACGCTGGCGTTCGGCATGGATTTCAGCCACGGCAAGGGCCAGCCCACGCTCACCTTCACGCCCAGCGTGACCCTCACCAAGGCCGATGCCCCGGTGCCGATGCCGGCCACCGGCTCCCGCAGTGTCGATGGCAGCGGGCTGGCCAACGTCGGTGGCCTGCTGCAGAGCGTGCAGGTGGCCGGCGACGGCAACCTCGCCAGCAACGCGACCCGCCTGACCATCCGCGACGGCCACGCACCCGCTGCCAGCAGTACCGGCCCCACCAGCACCGGAGGCGCCAGCCTGAGCGACGGCGATGCCAGCGTGGCGGTCGGCTTCGACGGCCAGTCCGCCGGCGTGCGACTGTCCATCGACGGCCAGGGCACGGTGCAGCAATGGATCCGCAACGGCAGCCTCGGCCAGAGCGTGCAGCTCGCCGCGGACGGCCAGAGCGTGAGCAACCGGCTGGAGATCGACCTGGTCCGCCAGGTGTCCGCGGCCAACACGCCGCTTGCGCTGAACGTGGCGCAGGCGATCGGCCTCACCCGAGGCATCGCAGGGAACTGAAACGCGCGCCACCGCCCGGCGCGCCTTCGGTCCAGGGGAGCAAACACATGCACAAGACCTTGTTAGCCACCGCGGTGGCCTGCGGGCTGTCGATCGGCCTGCCCTTCGATCTTGCCGCGCAGGCGGCACCCTCGCCGCAGGACGAGGCCCAGGTGCAGACCCTGCTGGCCCAATTGCAGGCGTTGAAGGCCAGCTACGCGCAACAGGTGCGCCAGCTACGCGAACTGGACATGCAGGTGCAGGCGCTGCAGGCGAAACTGGCCGGCAAGGCCGCACCCGCCGCGCTGCCCGCGCCGGGCGGCACGCCGCCACCTGCCCAGCTCGCGCAGGCCGCCACGCCGCCACCGGACGAGGGCACTCGCGCCGGCAGTGCTGCCGAGGCCGAAGCCGCCCGCCAGGAAGCGCCCACGCGCAGCCTCAAGGACGCGCTGCAGCAGGAGCACGCGCTGTTCGACCGCAAGTTCACGCTGGAAAACAGCGTCAGCTACGCACGCTACGACCGCAGTCAGATCACCCTCAACGGCTTCCTGGCGCTGGACGCGATTTTCCTGGGCAACATCGCCATCGAGGACGTCAAGTCCGACTCGCTCACCTACAACCTGGCCGCCCGCTACGGCGTGAGCCCGCGCCTGACGCTGAACCTGGACGTGCCCTACCTCTACCGCAAGACGGTCTACCAGAAGGGAGGCGCTGGCGGTTCGGCCGCGGCCATCGCCGAAGAGGACACCACCGGCGCGGGCCTGGGCGACATCGGACTGAGCGCCAACTACAAGCTGTTCGACGAAACCGGTTCGCGGCCGGACACCGTGCTGACCGTCGGCCTCACCGCGCCGACCGGGCAATCGCCCTACGGCATCGACTGGAAGGTGCTGCAGCGCGGAGACGACCAGTACATCAGCTTCGCCGTCCCGGAGAAGCAGCCGACCGGCAACGGCGTGTGGCAGGCGAACCTCGGCCTGTCAGCCGTCAAGACCATGGATCCGGCAATCGTGTTCGCCAATCTCGGCTACATCTATTCCCGGCCGCGCGATTTCGGCGACATCAACACCGATCCGGAAACCCGCAATCCCGGCTCGGTGAAGCTCGGCAACACCTACTACTTCGGCGCGGGCGTAGCATTCGCGTTCAACGAGCGCACCAGCCTAAGCCTGTCCTTCGCCGACAAGCTCAGCGCCAAGGCCTCGCTGCGCTACAAGGGCTCGCCGTGGTCCAAGGTGATCGGTTCGGACGCCCACGCAGCCACGTTCAACATGGGCGTGACCCACGCGCTGAGCCAGCACACCACCCTGGTCACCCTGCTGGGCATCGGCCTGACGCCGGACGCGCCGGACTTCAGCCTGAGCTTCAAGGTGCCGTACATGTTCTAGTGCATGGCAGACCGGGGTCGCGCGCGACCCCGGCCGAGGATCAGGCGCCCGAATGCGCCAGCTCGTCCAGCGCCAGGCCGTGCTTCTTGCACAGGCGATAGACAGTGACCCGCGCGATGCCGAGCCGGCGCGCGCATTCGCTGACGTTGAAGCGGGTTTCGCGCAGGCAGGCGACCAGCGCGTCGCGTTCGGCCGACACGCGCACGCGATCCAGCGCGGCCGGCGCATGGCCGGGTCGCACGGGCAGGTCCAGGTCGTACACGCTGATCAACGAGTCTTCGGCGACCACGGCGGCCCGCTGCACGCGGTTGACCAGTTCGCGCACGTTGCCCGGCCAATGGAAGGCACGCAGCGCGCGGCGGGCCGCCGCGCTGAAGGCAAGCGCACGGCAATCGTGCTGCTCGCGGAAGGTGTCCAGGAAATGCTGCGCCAGCAGCTCCACGTCGCTCCCGCGTTCGCGCAGCGCGGGCATCTGCACGCGCAGCACGTTGAGCCGGTAATAGAGGTCCTGGCGGAAGCGGCCGGCAGCGACCGCCTTTTCCATGTCCACGTGGGTGGCCGCCAGCACGCGCACGTCGGCACGCAGGCTCTGGCTGCTGCCGACCCGCACGATCGTGCCCTCCTGCAGGAAACGCAGCAGGCTGGTCTGCGCGTCCAGCGGCAGGTCGCCGATTTCGTCAAGGAATACCGTACCGCCGCTGGCGCTCTCGATGTGGCCGATGCGGCGGGTAGTGGCGCCGGTAAATGCGCCGCGTTCGTGGCCGAACAGTTCCGACTGCACCAGATTGCTCGGCAGCGCCCCGCAATTGATCGCCACGAAAGGGTGTGCCGCACGCGGCGACAACTGATGGATGACGTGCGCGGCCACTTCCTTGCCCGTGCCCGTCTCGCCGGTGACCAGCACCGGCAGGTCCACGGGCGCGTACTTGCGCAGGCTGACGCGCAAGGCACGCATCGCATCGCTGCTGCCGACCAGGCCGGGCATGTCCGGTTCGCTGCGCACAGGCACGCCGCCCTGGGCCAGGCGATCGAGCGATTCGTACAAGCGCGGGAAGTCGATCGGGCTGGTGAACACGGCCATGCAGTCGCGCAGGAGCGAAGTCACGCGGGGCTCATGGGCGGGCGTCTCGGGCGAGACCAGCGCGATCCAGGGCACGCCCGGATGCTCGGCGACCATGCCCTCCATGGCCTCCAGCGTGTCCAGGCCACCCTGGCGCAAGTCGGCCAGTGCAACCACCACATCGCCATTGCGGGCGCCCACGCCGCTGGCCTGTACGTCGGCGACGCGCACCGGCCAGCCTGAACGAGCCAGTCCGTTGCGTTCTGCGCCGTCAGGCGTTCCGAACCAGACGACGCAGCGCCTGGGTGATGCCAATGCCGCGATCATCGCCACCTCCGCCCCTGAACGGATGTCCTGTGTCGATCAGCCGGCGCTTGCCGACTGGGATGCCGCCCGTCCGGGACGGCGGACTGTGATGGATATCACAAAACCGGGTGTAAGACCTAACGACAGACCTCGTGAAGGCAAGGTCAACCCAGAAACAGGTCCGGCAGCAGCGGCGCGCCCGGCTGGACGGCATACCGGTCGAAATCGACCACCCCCTGCTCCCGCAGCACGTCCTCGTCGAGGTCGAAATGGCCGCTGTAGGCCCGTGCCGGGCGTGTCAGGATGGCATGGGCCGCGTCGGCGACGATCTCCGGCCGGCGGCACTGTTCCGGCCGCACGCCCTCGATCATGCCGATGGCAGCCGTAGCGACCACCGTGCGCGGCCACAGCGCGTTGACCGCGATGCCGAGCGGGGCGAATTCGCCACTCATGCCCAGCACGCACAGGCTCATGCCCATCTTCGCGATCGTGTAGGCGGTATGCGGGGCGAACCACTTGGGATCGAGGCTGGGCGGCGGCGCCAGCATCAGCACGTGCGGATTGGCCGCGCGCTTGAGGAACGGCAGGCAGGCCTGGGTGACCAGGAACGTACCGCGCGTGTTGACCTGGTGCATCAGATCGAACCGCTTCATCGGTGTGCCTTCCACGCCGGCCAGCCAGATCGCGCTGGCGTTGTTGACCAGGACGTCGATGCCGCCGAAGCGCTCGGCCGCCTGCGCCACCGCCGACCTGACCTGGTCTTCCTCGCGGATGTCCACCTTGAGCGCCAGCGCCTTGCCACCGGCCTCTTCCACGGCCGCCGCGGCGGTGTGGATGGTGCCTGGCAACCGCGGGTTGGGCACGCCGCTCTTGGCAGCGATCACGATGTTGGCGCCGTCCTGCGCCGCGCGCAGCGCGATCGCCAGGCCGATACCGCGCGAGGCGCCGGTGATGAAGAGGGTCTTGCCGGCCAGCGTGTCGTCCATAGCGGTGCGTGCCTGGTGGGGAAAGGCAGGATACTCCGCCGGCGGCGCGGTCCCGGATGACAACCATCACTGGACGGGCGATACGCAGGCCCCCACAGTGCTCCGGTCTGGACCGGAACTGCTGCCGATGGCCACGCTGCTGCCTTTTCCTTCCCCTCCCATGGCGGCCACCGCCACGCCCGAACCGATGCTGCGCGTGCGCGGCGTGCGCAAGGCCTTCGAGGGACGCGAGGTGTTGCGCGGCGTCGACTGGCAAGTGCCGGCCGGGCGCGTGATCGGGCTGCTCGGTCGCAACGGCGCCGGCAAAACCACCCTGTTGCGCTGCCTGCTCGGACTGGCGCCGATCGACGCCGGCGCGATCGAGCTGTTCGGCGCCCCGATGACCGAGCCGGGCGGCGAGCGCCTGCACAGGGTCGGCTTCGTGCCACAGAATTTCGAACTGTTCCCGTGGATGAAGGTGCGTGCCTACCTGGACTTCACCGCCGCCTTCTACACCTGCTGGAACCACGCGCTGGCCGCGCGCCTGCTGCAGGAGTGGGAGCTCGATCCGAAGCAGAAGATCGGCCGGCTCTCGCAGGGACAACGGCAGAAACTGGCGATCGTGCGCGCGATCGCTCCAGAACCGGACCTGCTGGTGCTGGACGAGCCGGTCGCCAGTCTCGACCCGCAGGCGCGGCGCGCCTTCATGGCCGAACTGCTTGGGCTGATGCGTGGCCCGGGCAAGACAGTGATTTTCTCCACCCACATCACCGCCGACCTGGAGCGTGCCGACGCCGATATCGCGCTGCTGCGCGACGGCCGCATCCAGTTCACCCGACCGCTGGCCGAACTGAAGGCACGCCTGTCCCACGCGGTGCTCAACCGCCCAGCTGGCTGGGCCACGGCGCCGGCTCTGGCCGGCGTGATCAAGTCACGCATTGCCGGCGCCAGCCTGCATCTGTTGCTGGAAGACGTGCCGGCCGAGCGGCTGCACCAGCTTGCCAAGGACGAGGACGCCAGCCTGCGCATCGAGATGCCCACGCTGGAAGATCTGTTCGTGGAACTGGCATGAGGGCGATCGTCCAGCTTTGGCTGCTGCCGAGTCGGCAGATGCCGCTGCTGGGCGTGCTCGCCCATGTTTTGTGGCTGGCGGCGATGGCCTGCCTGGTGTGGATCACGCCGCATGCCGATGGAGCGGCCCTGGGCGCCGGCCTGCTGGCCATGGGCAGCTGGTTCTGGCACCTGGGCCTGGCCACCACGCTGCGCAGCGCGTGCCAGCCCGAAACGTTCCTGCTGCCGGCCTTCCGCCACCGGTTGATGGTATTCGGCCTGCTCGACGCGTTGGTCTGGGTGGGGCTACCGGCGCTGCTGGCGCTGGCGTTGGGCGTGCCGTACGTCGCGCTCGGTGGCGCGCTGCTGCTGCTCGCGGCGGCGATGGGTTTCGCGATGGGCGTGGAGCGCTGGGTGAGCCTGCTGTTCTGGCCGCTGCTGGTGCTGGCCGGCTGGATGCCGGGTCTGGCCGGAGCGATCGTGCACGACGCCCTGCACTCGCCGCTCACGCTGCCGTTGCTGCTGCTCATCGCCGTGCTGCTCCTGCGGCTCGCGCTGCATCCGATGCTGCGCGTGGCCGACCGGCCGCCGGATACCTCGCCGCTGGAAGGACTCAGCCTGGGGCGCAACGCCACGGCCGACACCATGCCGCGGCGCAGTGCGCTTGGCCGGCGCTTCGAGGGCTGGTTCGACGCGATGGCGCAGCAGGCGATGGAACGCGCACTGGCCCGTTACCGTGCACAGCCGTCCGCCGCTCGACGTCGCACACTCGTGCGCCGCCTGTTGCTGCCGCACGACAACGCCGCGGCGATCGGGCTGCGCATCGCGATCATGGCGGTGTTCGCCTCGCTGTACGTGGTGGTGGCACTGCACCGGAAGCATTTCAACGCGACCGTGGTGGGCGCGTACGCCGTGCTGATCGCGCTGGCCCGCTTCCCGCAGATCGGCCGCGGCATGCAGCGCATGCGCCCCAACCTGGCCGATCTGTATCTCACGCTGGCGCCAACTACGCGGAGCGACTACCAGCAGACGCTCGTCGATGCATTACTCGTGCTGGTGCCGATCGGCACGCTCACCGCGCTGGCCTATACCGTGCTCGGCATCGTGCTCACCCACGCCACGCAACCCGCGCTGATGCTGCTGGTCACGCTGGTCGTGTCCACCGGCGGCGGCCTGGTGGCGCTGGCGGTGCACCTGATCGGGCCGCAGAACGCGGTCGGCCGGCAGTTGGTCAACGCGGCTGTGCTGGCGGGCACGATGGCGATGTACTGGGCCGGTTTCTGGCTGGTCGGCGCCCTGGGCTACGTCTTCGGCGGGGGCCTGCTCGCGCTGATGACGCTGGGTTTTGCGCTGGGTGTGTGGTTTGCGGCGCAGCGCGAGTATCAGCGGCGCGAGCCCTGTTTCGACGCGCCGTTGGCCTGATCACACCAGCCACGCCCTGTAGGAGCCCGCCTGCGGGCGATACCCTGATTGCCTCATGCGGAAGGGCCTTGCCCGCAGGCGGGTCCTACAGGTCTTCGAGCGCCTGGGTGAAGCGACGCGGCGCGTTTTCGAAGCCGCCATTGGACATGAACACCACGTGGTCGCCCGGACGCGACTGGGCACGCAGCGCTTGGATCAGGGCATCGACCGTCGGCGCCGTGCGGCCACGGCCTTGCAGCGCCTCGGTCACCCGCGCTGCATCCCAGGGCAATTCCGGGCGGTGCAGGAACACCACCGCGTCCGCGTCGGACAGTGACGGTGCCAGGCCCGCCGCGTGTGCGCCCAGGCGCATGGAGTTGGAGCGCGGTTCCAGCGCGACCAGGATGCGCGCCTTGCCCACCTTGGCACGCAGGCCCGCCAACGTGGTGGCGATCGCGGTCGGGTGATGCGCGAAGTCGTCGTAGACGCACACGCCGTTCACCTCGCCGACCCGTTCCATGCGCCGCTTGACGCTCTGGAAGCTGGCGAAAGCCGGCAGCAGGGCGCGCGGATCGGCACCGGCCGCGCTGGCGGCGGCCAGGGCCGCCAGCGCGTTGAGCACGCTGTGGTTGCCCAGCAGCGACCAGCGCACTTCGCCGATCGCCTCGCCCCGGTACTGCACGGTGAAGACCGAACCATCCGGCTCGACCAGCCGCGCCTGCCAGTCGCCCTGGCCGATGCCGAAGGTGTCCACCGGCGTCCAGCAGCCCATGCCCAACACCTCGGCGAGGTTGGCGTCGTGGGCGTTGACGATCAGCCGACCGTTGCCCGGCACGGTGCGCACCAGGTGGTGGAACTGGCGCTGGATCGCGGCCAGGTCCGGGAAGATGTCCGCGTGGTCGTACTCGAGGTTGTTGAGGATGGCAATGCGCGGGCGGTAGTGCACGAACTTCGAGCGCTTGTCGAAGAACGCGGTGTCGTATTCGTCGGCCTCGATCACGAACGGCGCGATCTTGTCGCCCAGCCGCGCGGAGACACCGAAGTTGCCCGGCACGCCGCCGACCAGGAAGCCCGGCGCCATGCCGGCGCTCTCAAGAAGGTGCGAGAGCAGGCTGGTGGTGGTGGTCTTGCCGTGGGTGCCGGCCACCGCCAGCACCTCGCGCCCGGCCAGCACCGTCTCGCCCAGCCATTGCGGACCCGACACGTAGCGCAGGCGCGCGTCGAGCATGTGCTCGACGGCCGGGTTGCCGCGGGTCATCGCGTTGCCGACCACGACCAGGTCGGGCGCGGGCATCAGATGTGCCGCGGTATAGCCGTCCATCAGGCGGATGCCGAGAGCTTCGAGCTGGGTGCTCATGGGCGGATAGACGGCCGCGTCGGAGCCTTCGACCGTCAGGCCGAGTTCGCGCGCGAGTGCGGCGACGCCGCCCATGAAGGTGCCGCAGATGCCGAGGATGTGCAGGCGCATGTGTTTGAAAACCCTCCCTCTCGCCGGATGGGCTCCCCTCTCCCGCCGGGAGAGGGGCTGGGGGTGAGGGTGCGGGACTTGCGGGGAGTGGGGCGGAGTATCGTCAGCAGGACGCTCCGCCTGGTCCCTCCCAACTCTCTCCCCCATGTTTGATCACTTGGGTTTGATCACTTGGGTTTGATCACTTGGGTTTGATCACTTGGGTTTGATCACTTGATGCGGAGAGGAAGCTAAAGGCGCTCAGCCGTTGGCCGCGGTCGATTCGCTTTCCAGCGCGCGCTTGATGCGCGCGGTGACGTCGTCCAGTTCGCCGACGCCGTCGACGACCTGCAGCTTGCCGCGCTTGGCGTAGAAATCCGCCACCGGCGCGGTCTGCTCGGCGTACACGCCCAGGCGCTTGCGCACCGTGTCGGGGTTGTCGTCGGCGCGGTTCTCGGCCTGGAAGCGGATCTGGCAGCGGCCGATGATCGCCTCGTTGGGGACCTCGAGCTTGACCACCGCGTCCAGCGGCTGGCCGATGCGCGACAGCAGGTGGTCCAGCGCGTCGGCCTGCGCCAGGTTGCGCGGGTAGCCGTCCAGGATGAAACCGTTGCGCGCGTCGTCCTGCGCCAGGCGCTCTTCCAGCATGCCCAGCAGGATGTCGTCGGAGACCAGCTGGCCGGCATCCATCACCGCCTTGGCCTTCAGTCCCAGCGGCGTGCCCGCGGCCACCGCGGCGCGCAGCATGTCGCCGGTGGAGATGTGCGGTACGTTGAGGTCGGCCTTCAGCCGCGCGGCCTGCGTGCCTTTGCCCGAACCGGGCGCACCGAGTAGGACGAGTCGCATAATGCTCCAGGGCGTGTGGTCCGCACGCACGCTGCGGCGGTTCGTCAGATTTCACCCAAGGGGCGTCAAAGTACCGTCTGGGACCCGGCAGCGTCAAACCGCGCCACACCCGGATGCGCGCCAAGTCGCTGTTTCGCAAGGGCACGTGCCGTGCCAGTCAAGGAGATCGCCATGAGTCCTGCTTCCCGTCCCGGCCGCCTGCTCTACGCCCAGTCCGGAGGCGTCACCGCGGTGATCAACGCCACCGCCGCCGGCGTGATCGAAACGGCGCGCGCGCAGGGCGTGCCCGTTTACGCGGCGCGCAACGGCATCCTGGGCGCGTTGCGCGAGGATCTCATCGACACCACAAAAGAGTCGAAGTCTGCCATTGCCGCGCTGCGCCACACGCCCGGTGGCGCGTTCGGCTCCTGCCGCTACAAGCTCAAGTCGCTGGAGGACAACCGCGCCGAGTACGAGCGCCTGATCGAGGTGCTGCGCGCGCATGACATCCGCTGGTTTCTCTACAACGGCGGCAACGACTCGGCCGACACCGCGCTGAAGATCTCCCAGCTCGGCAAGGCGATGGGCTACGACATCCGCTGCATCGGCGTGCCCAAGACGGTAGACAACGACCTGGCGGTGACCGACTGCTGCCCCGGCTTCGGCTCGGTGGCCAAGTACACGGCCGTGTCGGTGCTGGAGGCCAGCCTGGACGTCGCCTCGATGGCCGACACCTCGACCAAGGTGTTCGTGCTGGAGGTGATGGGCCGCCACGCTGGCTGGATCGCCGCCGCCGCGGGCCTGGCCGGCGAGGGCCCGGACGCGCCGCCGCACGTGATCCTGTTCCCGGAGAACCTGTTCGACGAGGCCGCGTTCCTGGCCAAGGTGAAGTCCACGGTGGAGCGCGTGGGCTGGTGCACGGTGGTCGCCTCCGAAGGCGTGCGCGACGCCGCCGGGCGCTTTCTCGCCGAGGGCGGCACGCGCGACGCCTTCGGCCACGCGCAATTGGGCGGCGCCGCATCGGTGCTGGCGCAGCTGGTCAAGGACAAGCTCAAGTACAAGGTGCACTGGGCGCTGCCGGACTACCTGCAACGCTCGGCCCGTCACCTGGCCTCGGCCACCGACGCACTACAGGCCTACGCGGTGGGACGTGCGGCGGTGGAGTTCGCGCTGGCCGGCGTGAACGCGGTGATGCCGGTGATCGTGCGCACCTCCGAGTCCCCCTATCGCTGGAGGATCGAGCCGGCGGAGCTGAAGAAAATCGCCAATCGCGAAAAGAAACTCCCCAAGGGCTTCATCCGCCGCGATGGCTTCGGCATCACCGACGCCGCGCGCCGCTACCTGTCGCCGCTGATCCGCGGTGAGGCGCCGCCGCCCTATGGCAAGGATGGCCTGCCCGCCTACGTCGCCCTGCGCAACGTGGCGGTCGCCAGGCGCCTGCCTGCCTTTCCCTGAGGCGACAGGCGCCTGTTTCCTTGCTGAGCGTCACGTGAAGGCCGCGTGCAGGCGGCTACCATGCGTTCAGTCGCAGATTCCTACGCTGCCATTCACCCGGGCCCCGCGCCCGGCCAAGGGAGACACACGAATGAAGTTCCTGCTGAGCGCCCTGTTCGCCCTGCCCCTGCTTGCCGCCAGCGGCGCGGCGCTGGCCGACCATGACCACGGCCACGGGCGCGGCCACGACAAGCACGGCCACGACGAAGGCTGGCACGGCCACCGCCACCATCGCTGGGAGCGCGGTCACCGCTACGACGGTCGGGTCATCATCGTGCACGACTACGAGCGCGTGCGCCTGCGCCCGCCGCCGCGTGGCTATCACTGGGTGCGCGACGACAACAACGATTACGTGCTGGTTGCCATCGCCACCGGCATCATCCTGGACTACGTGCTCAACTGAGGACGCGGTTCGATCTCGCGGCCGGGGCGGCAACGTCCCGGCCGCGTGCTTTTACGGATGCCTGAAGCCTGACGCAGCCGGTCCCGCCGGCGTTTGCCCTGTCCCGCGGGTGGTCGGTCGCGGGAATGCAGGTCGAAGGGACGAAAGCCAAAGGCCTTCCTCTCCCCAACCCCCTCCCGGGCGGCGCCAGCGGAAAGGGCGCGGAGTGGCGCCGCTGCGGCGCACAACAATCAATCACATCTCCCCTGCCTATACTCGCCGAGGCCGCTGTTTCAGCGGACTGGGGCGAGCTGCCCGTGAGGCAACCCGCCTGTGGCGGTATTCACTCACCTGGGGAGGCACCGAATGCAGCAGCAGGACGGTATGTGGTTGTGGATCGCGCTGGGGTGCGCGGTTCTGGCGATTCTCTACGGTTTGGTCTCGGTACGCTGGGTTGTCAGCCGCTCGGCCGGCAACGAACGCATGCAGGCGATCGCCGCGGCCATCCAGGAAGGCGCACGCGCCTATCTCAACCGCCAGTACGGCACCATCGCGCTGGCGGGCATCGTCCTGCTGGCATTGATCTGGTTTTTCCTCGGGTGGCCCACGGCCGTCGGCTTCCTGATCGGCGCGGTGCTTTCCGGCGCCACCGGCTACATCGGCATGAACGTCTCGGTGCGCGCCAACGTGCGCACCGCCGAGGCCGCGCGCAGCGGCATGCGCGCGGCGATGGACGTCGCCTTCCGCGGCGGCGCGATCACCGGCATGCTGGTGGTCGGCCTGGCCCTGCTGGGGGTGACCGGCTACTGGATGATCCTCAACCACCTGGGCGTGCCCGATCCGCTGCATCCGCTGGTCGGCCTGGCGTTCGGCAGTTCGTTGATTTCGATCTTCGCGCGACTGGGCGGCGGCATCTTCACCAAGGGCGCGGATGTGGGCGCCGACCTGGTCGGCAAGGTCGAAGCCGGCATTCCCGAGGACGACCCGCGCAACCCCGCGGTGATCGCCGACAACGTCGGCGACAACGTGGGCGACTGCGCCGGCATGGCGGCCGACCTGTTCGAGACCTACGCGGTGACGGTGATCGCCACCATGCTGCTCGGCGGCCTGATGTTCGGCGCCGACCCGCACGCGGTGCTCTACCCGCTGGTTTTGGGCGGTGTGTCGATCATCGCCTCCATCATCGCCACCTTCTTCGTCAAGGTGCGCGAGGGTGGCTCGATCATGGGCGCGCTGTACAAGGGCGTGATCGTCTCGGCGGTGCTCTCGGCGGTGGGTTTCTGGTTCGTCACGCGCGAACTGCTCCCGCAGGGCCTGGCAACCACCAACGGCAACATCGATTCGATGTCGATCTTCTGGTGCGCGCTGATCGGCCTGGTACTGACCGGCCTGATCGTGTGGATCACCGAGTACTACACCGGTACGCAGTACACGCCGGTGCGGCACATCGCGCAGGCCTCCACCACCGGCCACGGCACCAACATCATCGCGGGCCTGGGTGTGTCGATGAAAGCCACTGCATGGCCGGTGATCGTGGTCTGCCTGGCGATCTGGGGCGCGCACTACCTCGGTGGGCTGTACGGCATCGCGATCGCCGCCACCTCGATGCTGTCGATGGCCGGCATGATCGTGGCGCTGGACGCCTACGGCCCGATCACCGACAACGCCGGCGGCATCGCCGAGATGGCGGACCTTCCGCCGGAAGTGCGCGGCATCACCGACCCGCTGGACGCCGTGGGAAATACCACCAAGGCGGTCACCAAGGGCTACGCGATCGGCTCGGCCGCTCTCGCTGCGCTGGTGCTGTTCGCCGACTACACGCACAACCTGGCGGTGAACAACGGCGGTGCGACCTTCGCGTTCGACCTGTCCGACCACATGGTGATCATCGGCCTGCTGATCGGCGGCCTGATCCCCTACCTCTTCAGCGCAATGGCGATGGAAGCGGTGGGTCGTGCTGCCGGTGCCGTGGTCGAAGAGGTGCGCCGGCAGTTCCGCACCATCCCGGGGATCATGGAAGGTACCGGCAAGCCGCAGTACGACAAGGCGGTGGACATGCTCACCCGCTCGGCCATCCGCGAAATGATCGTGCCCTCGCTGCTGCCGGTGGTGGTGCCGATCGTGATCGGTCTGCTGCTGGGGCCGAAGGCGCTCGGCGGCGTGCTGATCGGCACCATTGTCACCGGCCTGTTCGTGGCCATTTCGATGACCACCGGCGGCGGTGCATGGGACAACGCCAAGAAGTACATCGAGGATGGCAACCACGGCGGCAAGGGTTCGGAGGCACATAAGGCGGCGGTCACGGGCGACACGGTGGGTGATCCGTACAAGGACACCGCAGGTCCCGCGGTCAATCCGCTGATCAAGATCATCAATATCGTGGCCCTCTTGTTGATCCCGTTGTTGTAAGCCTTTCCACTCCCTCTCCCTTCCGGGGAGAGGTTGGGGTGAGGGGCCGCTCCTGCGATAGACCACCTGCCGAAGGCCCCTTGCGGGCCTTCGCTTTGTCGGAGGCACGAGAGGACTCCCCGCGAGCCCCAGCCCCTCACCCCGGCCCTCTCCCCGGAGGGGAGAGGGAGCAGGGCGCGACCCTGACCTTCCTCACAGGCACTCCATCACCCCACCAGCCACACTCACCCGTTCCACAGGGGGAAACCGAAATGACCCACACCACCCGCTGGCTCGCCCTTGCGCTGGGCCTCACACTGGCAGGCATGACACACGCACAGACTTCCGCGCCGGCCGGCGCACAAGCCACCGACGACGCTTACCTCTGGCTCGAGGACATCGACGGCACCCGCGCGATGGACTGGGTCAAGCAGCAGGACGCGACCACGGTCGCCGACTATGCCCAGTCACCCCAGTTCAAGCGGCTCGACGCCCGCCTGCTCGAAGTGCTCGACTCGAACGAGCGCATCCCCTTCGTGCAGAAGCTGGGGGAGCACTACTACAACTTCTGGCGCGACAAGGCCCACCCCAAGGGCCTGTGGCGGCGCACGACGCTGGCCGAGTACCGCAAAGCCGAACCCGCATGGGAGACCGTGCTCGACCTCGATGCGCTGGCCGCCGCCGAACACGAGAGCTGGGTCTGGCACGGCGCGCAGTGCCTCAAGCCCGCTTACCGCCGCTGCCTGCTCTCGCTTTCGCGAGGCGGTGCGGATGCCGACGTGGTCCGTGAGTTCGACCTCCACGACAAGGCCTTCGTCGAAGGGGGCTTCAGGCTGCCCGAAGCCAAGAGCCAGGTGGCCTGGGCCGACCAGGACCACATCTTTGTCGGCACCGACTTCGGCCCCGGCTCGATGACCGAGTCGAGCTACCCGCGCATCGCCAAGTTGTGGACCCGCGGCACGCCGCTGGCCGAGGCGACGACCATTTACGAGGGCAAGCCCGAAGATCTGGCCATCAGCGCCTACCGCGATCTCACCCCCGGCTATGAGCGCAGCTTTGTGCAGCGCGCGCTCGCTTTCTACGACAGCGAGAGCTACCTGCTCGGCAACGACGGCAAACTCGTCCGCATCGATGTGCCCACCGACGCCGAAACCAGCGTCGAACGCGAATGGCTGCTGATCGAACCGCGCAGCGATTGGAACGTGGGCGGCCACACCTACAAGGCCGGCTCGCTGCTTGCCACGAATTTCGACGGCTTCATGGCGGGCAAGCGCGACATCACCGTGCTGTTCGAGCCCACCGACACCACCGCGCTGGACGGCTACTCCTGGACCCGCCACCACCTGATCCTCAATGTGATGGACGACGTGGTGAACCGGCTCGAAGTACTCACCCCGCAGCCGGGCGCGTGGAAGCGCCAGCCACTGCGCGGCGCGCCGGCGCTCTCCTCGATCGACGCGGCCGGCATCGATGAGGACACGAGCGACGATTACTTCCTCACCGTCACCGGCTTCCTGCAGCCGACCACGCTCTACTACGGCACGCTGGGCCAAGGAAAAGACGGCAGGCGCGAGGCCGAAGCGATCAAGCACAGCCCGGATTTCTTCGACGCCTCGAAGTACCAGGTCAACCAACATTTCGTGCAATCGAAGGACGGCACCCGCGTGCCGTATTTCCAGATCGCGCCGAAGGACATGAAGCTCGACGGCAACAACCCGACGCTGCAGTACGGCTACGGTGGGTTCGAGATCTCGCTGCAGCCGAGCTACAGCGGCAGCATCGGCCGCGCCTGGCTGGAACACGGCGGCGTCTACGTGATCGCCAACATCCGCGGCGGTGGCGAGTATGGCCCGCGCTGGCACAAGGCCGCGCTCAAGGCCAACCGCCTGCGCGCCTACGAGGACTTCGCCGCGGTGTCGGAAGACCTGGTCCGGCGCAAGGTCACGTCGCCGAAGCACCTGGCCGCGATGGGCGGCAGCAACGGCGGCCTGTTGATGGGCAACATGCTCACGCTTTACCCGCAGCTCTACGGCGCCATTGTCAGCCAGGTCGCGCTGCTGGACATGAAGCGCTACACGCACCTGTCCGCCGGCGCGTCCTGGATGGCCGAGTACGGCGACCCGGACAAGCCGGCCGAGTGGGCCTGGATCAAGACCTTCTCGCCCTACCAGAACGCGCAGCCGGGCAAGCACTACCCGCCGGTGCTCTTTACCACCTCGACGCGCGACGATCGCGTGGGTCCTGCGCACGCGCGCAAGATGGCGGCGAAGATGCAGGCCATGGGCTACGACGCGGACTTCTACGAGAACATCGAGGGCGGCCACGGCGGCGCGGCGGACAACAAGCAGTCGGCCTTCATGCACGCGCTCGAATACACCTGGCTGTGGCAGCACGTAAAATGAGGTTTCCGGCGGCCGCCCGGCCGCCGCAACCTTCCACGCCCGACGCATGAGAGCTTCTTCCGGCAGCATCACCCCCCAGTTGCGCGAATGGATCCTGGCCACCGCGCGCGCGGGGCACGGCGTGCCGGACGTGCTCAAGCTGCTCAAGGAGGCCGGTTATCCACCGGCCCAGTGCCGCAGCGCGGTCGCCGAGGTGCTGAGGATTCCGCTGAGTTCTATCAACGCCAGCGTGCCCAACGGCCGGCGCACCACGGCACCCCCCGCTCCCCGGAAAACGGTCGGCCCCCGCGAGGTACGCGTGAGCGCGGGGATGGAAGCGCCGATCGTGCGCGTGCTCGACGGGCTGCTCGACCCCGAGGAATGCGCTGCGCTGATCGAGGCCGCGCGGCCGCGGCTGGACCGCGCCAGGACGGTGGCCGAGGACGGCAAGCACCAGGTCGACGAACGTCGCACCAGCGCCGGGATGTTCTTCAAGCTGGGGGAGACGCCGTTGGTGCGCGACATCGAAGCGCGCCTGGCGAAGCTGCTCGACCTGCCGGTGGAACACGGCGAAGGCCTGCAGGTGTTGCACTACCTGCCCGGCCAGGAGTACGAGCCGCATTACGACTGGTTCGATCCCACCCAGCCGGGCTACGCGGCGGTCACCGCACGCGGCGGCCAGCGCATCGCCAGCGTGGTGATGTACCTGAACACGCCCGAGGAGGGTGGCGGAACCGCGTTTCCGAACGTCGGGCTCACCGTCACGGCCCTGGCCGGTTCGGCCGTCTATTTCGCCTACGAAGGCGGCGACACCAGCTCGCTGCACGCCGGCCTGCCGGTGATCCGCGGCGAGAAGTGGATCGCCACCAAGTGGCTGCGCGAGCGGCCGCTGCGCTGAGACCCTGTCGTTCGGGATCGCCGACCCGTTCGCGCTGAGCGTAGGCGGGTGGTACCAGAACCAAGGCGACAGCCTCCGGAGCACGCGCTTGCGCTGCGGGGACCCTTTAACTTCATTCGTTGCTCTCAGGGCCAACGGCGTTTCGCCAACCGCTTCGTTGTGTTCCTTCCCTCGTTCCACGGGGGAAGGTGCCCGAAGGGTGGATGGGGGAGGCCCGCCTCAGCCCTCAATCCCCGGGCTTCCAGGAAGCGCCCCCGGATAGCCGCCCGCTAAACACCCCACCACCCCTTCGCTGCATTGCAGCAGCGTTTGCCGTATCCTTTTGCGCCTCGCTTTTTTCGCTCCCTCCGAAGGATTCCCATGGGTCTGCATCACGTCCCCGCCGGCCGCAACGTGCCGGATGAAATCAACGTCGTCATCGAAATCCCCAAGGATGCCGAGCCGGTCAAGTACGAAGTGGACAAGGAAAGTGACGCGATCTTCGTCGACCGCATTCTGTCCACGCCGATGCGCTACCCGTGCAACTACGGCTACGTGCCGGGCACGCTGGGCGGCGACGGCGATCCGCTGGACGCGCTGGTGATCCTGCCGCTGCCGCTGATCCCCGGCTCGGTGATCCGCTGCATCCCGGTCGGCATGTTGAAGATGTCGGACGAGGCCGGCAGCGACGAGAAGCTGGTCGTGGTTCCCGCGCCGAAGATCTTCCCCGGCTACGCGCACATCAGCGACATCAAGGGCGTGTCCCCGCACTGGCTGGAGCGCATCGGCCACTTCTTCGAGCACTACAAGGACCTGGAGAAGGGCAAGTGGGTGAAGGTCGACGGCTGGGTCGGCGCCGACGAGGCGAAGGCCGAGATCGTGGCAGGCGTCGAGCGCTACAAGGCCGCCAAGTAAGCTGCTTTTCCAAAGGCGCGCCGCCAGCGATGGCGGCGCGCCTTTTTCATGTCCGCGCGGCGGGTGCTTGCTCCCACGGCGGCACTTCGCCCAGCTGTTCGGCCAGGAAATCCACGAAGGCGCGCACCCTGGGCGGGACGAGTCGACGCTGCGGCATCACGGCCCAGATCGCGCTCTGCGGCAGGTTGTAATCGGGCAACACCACCTCAAGCCGGCCGGCACGCAACGCCTCGTGCACGTGCCAGTGCGAATGCAACGCGATGCCCTGCCCCGGCCAGCGCGGCATCGCGGACCAGCTCCCCCAGCGTGCTCTCGAAGCGGCCCTGCACCCGCACCACATGTTCGCGGCCCTGCGCATCGGTCAGCCGCCAGGTGTCCTGCACCGCAGGGGCATGTCGGCCTGATCGTGGAGCCGCGCGGGCCAGTGTCGCTCGGTAGCCCGTACAAGGCCAAGTCGATCGGCATCCACTGGGAATCGATGTTTACCCGCTCGCGCACCGGCGCCGCGGACCTGGCAGAACAGGGCTGGATCCTGGCGCGCGTGGCCGGGTTGATCGATGCGGGCGGGCTGCGAGGCATCGCGCGCGAGACGCTCTCGCCCATCAACGCGAGGAACCTGCGCGAGGCGCACCGGCGCATCGAAGCCGGCCGCAGCATCGGCAAGCTGGTGCTCGCCGGCTGGTGATCAGTGTTGCCAGCCGGAGCCGGCGTTGGAAGACGGCTGTGCGGCCGGCTGGGCCTGGGTCGGACGGGCCGGCTCGCCCTTCTCGCCCAGCTGCGCCAGCAGGGTCGCCATGTCCTCGGCGTGCTCCTCTTCCTGCGCCAGCACCTCTTCCATGATGCGGCGGGTGGTCGGGTCGTCGCCGCCGATGTACTCGACGATCGCGCGATAGGTGTCGATCGCGATGCGTTCGGCGACCAGGTCTTCCTTGATCATGTCGACCAGATCGGCGCCCTCGGCGTAGTCGGCGTGCGCGCGACTGAGCAGGCCGTCGGGATTGAAGTTGGGCTTGCCGTCCAGTTGCGTGATGCGCTCGGCGATGCGGTCGGCGTGTTCCTGTTCCTGCTGCGCGTGTTCGAGGAACTCGGCCTTCACCGCTTGCGAGTGGATCCCCGATGCCATGAAGTAGTGGTACTTGTAGCGCAGCGTGCAGACGATCTCGGTGGCCAGCGCTTCGTTGAGCAGCTTGATCACGGTCTCGCGGTCGGCGGTGTAGCCGGCGGTGATCGCTCCCTGGTCGATGTGCTCGCGGGCGCGCTTGCGGATGGCCTCGATGTCGGTCAGGAACGGCTTGCTTGCCATGTCTGTCCCTCGGATGGTGGGTATCCGGAACAGGCTAGTGCGCAGGGCGCGAAACGGTGGTGAAGCGGCGCTGGCGGACGCCGCAGAGTGGGCTTCAGCCCGCCAAGGATCTTGCCGGGAAGCGTGACGAAGCTGGGCTTACGTCACCTTAGTTTGTCTCAGCGCGGCAAATAGGCACGCAGGAACATCTTCACCCCCGAGCGGGCAGTCGCCTCGATCTCGGCCGCATAACTGTCCGGGCATTCGCAGCAGCCGAACATCTGCCGCATCATCAGGTTGCCCTTGATCAGGGTGAGGAACTGCACGCAGGCGCGCGGCACGTCGTCGATCTGCAGCTTGCCGGCGTCAACCGCCTGCTGCAGCAGGCGTTCCATCAAGCCTTGGGTGCGCGTGGCGCCCTCTTCCCACATCAGTCGGCCGTAGCGGGGGTTGCCCTGGCGGCAGTCGGAGAGGATCGCGCGGAAGGTGCCGACCGTCTCGGCATTGCAGTCGAGCTTGGCGTGGGTCAGCGCCACGCGCAGCAGCGTGTCGGCGATGTCCTCGCGGGGGTCGAAGTGGTAGGTCTCTTCCGGCAGCAGGTCGTTCACGCGGGCGCGGATGACTTCGCGGAAGAGATTGTCCTTGTCGCCGAAGTGGCTGTAGACGGTGAGCTTGGATACGCCCGCCTCGGCGGCCACCGCGTCCATGCTGGTCCCGGCGAAGGCATTGCGGATGAACAGCGCCTTGGCCGCCTCCAGGATCGCCGCGCGCTTCTCCATGTCCTTCGGACGACCGGGACCGGGGGCCTTGGCATGGGCGGGACAATTCATGGTGACACCTTGGGTGGAAGCAGCTTCACAAGAAGGAACAGGCACTTTATTATACGGATCGGTTCACTTATTTCCAGTTTCCTGAAAGCAGCCGTGCCACCGACCGTTCGTGCCTCGCGCGCATTGTACCGCCATGGCGTCCACGTTCCCGGCGCGATGTCGGCCCCGAAACGGCCGGGTGTCCGCGGACAGCGCGCCGGGCATGACTTCCGTCAATCCGGCGCGGTGACTTCCGGCACTTCGGGCACCCGCCTCCAGGCCGCACGCTAACCGTCACTGTCGCGACGGCCTCCGAACGCTTATCCTTTTGATCTTTTTGATTCTTGCGGACGTAAGACCATGGCGATGAATTTCGAACAGGCACGGCAGAACATGGTCGAGAACCAGGTGCGACCCTGGGATGTGCTCGATACGCGCGTGCTCGATGCGCTGGCGCAGGTGCGCCGCGAGGACTTCGTGGCCCCGCAACACCGCCAGCTCGCCTTCGCCGACCTGTGCCTGCCGATCGGCCACGGCCAGGTGATGATGAAGCCGGTGATCGAGGGTCGCGTGCTGCAGGCGCTGGAGTTGAAGCCGACCGACCGCGTGCTGGAGATCGGCACCGGCTCGGGCTTCCTCACCGCCTGCATGGCGCGCCTGGCCGCGCACGTGACCAGCGTCGACGTGCATGGCGATTTCACCGCCGCCGCGCAGTCGCGCCTGACCGCGGCCGGCATCGCCAACGCCACCCTGGTGACCGCCGACGCGGTACAGGAGTGGCAGCCGCAGGAGAAGTTCGACGCCATCGTGGTGACCGGCGCCGTGTGGCAGGTCCCGCAGCGTTTCCTGGGCTGGCTCAAGCCGGGCGGGCGCCTGCTGGCGATCCGTGGCGAGTCGCCCGTGCAGCAGGCCGTACTGCTGACCCAGGCCGGTGCCGGCGGTTTCCGCGAGGACTACCTGTTCGAGACCGACCTGCCGTACCTGGCTCACGCCGAGCCGCCCCGACGTTTCGTTTTCTGACTTCCTATCGATTGCATGAGGCAACCCCGATGCGCTTGAAGCTGCTGACCCTCGCCCTGGCCATGTCGGCGATCTCGCTGCCCGGTCACGGCGAGGACCTGATGGACGCCTACCGCCAAGCGCGCGCCAATGACCCGGTGCTCTCCCAGGCCGAGGCGCAGCGCCTGTCGATTGGCGAGAACGTGACGCAGAGCCGTGCCCTGCTGCTGCCGCAGCTGTCCGGCCGCGCCACCTTCAGCCAGTCCAGCGGCGCCAATACGCAGACCGTCACCGAAGGCGGTGCGCCGCTCAATGCCGGCCACCTGCGCAGCCGCGACGAATCGCTGGAGTTGAGCCAGACCATCCTCGATCTCAGCAAGATCGCCGACCTGCACGCGGCCGAATCGCAAGCAGATTCGCAGAGCGCGCAGTACGACGCGGCACTGCAGGAACTGCTGGTGCGCGTGACCGCCGCCTACTTCGGCGTGCTGACCAGCCAGGACGAACTGGCTTACGCCAAGGCCAACGAGGATGCCTTCCGCCAGTCCTACGAACAGGCCGAGCAGCGCTTCAACGTGGGCCTCTCGGCGGTCACCGACGTGTACCAGGCCAAGTCGTATTACGAGCTGGCCAAGGCGCAGACGGTCGCCGCCAACAATGCGCTGAACGACGCGCGCGAAGCGCTCGCCCAGATCACCGGCAAGCCGGTCGGCGACCTCAAGCAGTTGCGCGACGACCTGCCGATGGTGCCGCCCAACCCGACCGATCCGAACGCCTGGGTGCAGCAGGCGCAGAAGAAGAACCCGAACGTGATCGCCCAGCAGTACAACGTCGAGGCCGCCTCGCATGCGGTGAACTCCGCCCGCGCCGGCCATCTGCCGACGATCAACGCCTCGGTCAGCCGCGGCACATCGGCCAACTGGCTGGAGAACATGAGCGGCGCCTTCGCCGACCGCAACGGCCGCTACGGCACGACCGTGGGCATCACGCTCAACGTGCCGATCTTCTCCGGCTTCGCCACGCAGTCGCGCGTTCGCCAGTCGATCTACCAGCGCGACGCGGCCGAGGACTCGCTGGAAGCCCAGCGCCGCCAGGTCACCCGCGACACACTCAACTTCTACCGCTCGGTGATCGCCGGCATCAGCCAGGTGGAAGCCAACAAGGCCTCGGTCGAATCCGGCCAGAAGGCGCTGGAAGCCACCCGCGCCGGCTTCGACGTCGGTACGCAGACGATGCTCAACGTGCTCAATGCGATCCAGACGCTGACGCAGGCCGAGAGCAGCTACTCGCAGTCGCGCCACGCGCTGATCCTGGATCAGCTGCAGCTCAAGCAGGCCGCCGGCACCATCGACGTGAAAGACATCGAGGCGGTCAACTCGCTGCTTCAGTGATGTGGGATCACCCCTCCCCGGCGGCGCCGCGGAGGGGTGAAGCCTGCCGGGCTATTCCCCCAGCACGCGGTCGATCAGTTCCATCACCCGCGCCACGGCGCCACGCTCGCTGTCGAACACGCGTCGTGCCTGGCGGCCCATCTGCTTGCGCCGGCGTTCGTCGCGCAACAGTTCCAGCACGTCATGGCCCAGCTGGTCGACGTGCGCGACGCGGTCGGCGCCTCCCTCGCGGATCAGCGTGAGGGTGATCTCCTCGAAGTTGAAAGTATGCGGGCCGACCAGCACCGGTCGCGACAACGCGGCCGGTTCGAGCACGTTGTGCCCACCGATCGGCACCAGGCTGCCGCCGACGAATGCCAGGTCGGAAGCCGCGTAGAATGGCATCAACTCGCCCATCGCGTCGATCACGAACACCTGTTGCGCACCCGGCACCTGCTCGACGCTGCGCGTAGCGACGCTGAAGCCCAGGCTGCGCGCCGAGTGCTCGACCAGCTTGAAGCGCTCCGGGTGGCGCGGCGCGATCAGCAGCAAGGCATCGGGCAGGCGGCGCAACACGTCCAGGTGCGCTTCCAGCACCGCCAGTTCCTCGCCCTCGTGCGTGCTGGCGGCGATCCACACCGGGCGCCGCGATCCCCATTGCGCACGCAGGGCCATCCCCTTGTCCACCGCGCCATCGGGGACGGGCATGTCGAATTTCAGGTTGCCGCTGACCACCACTTTCGCCGCGTCCGCGCCCAGCAACCGGTAGCGCGCCGCATCGGTGCGCGACTGCGCCGCGATCTGCCGGACCGTGCGCAACGCCGGTCGCACCAGCGAGAGCAGCGGCCGGTAGCCACGCATCGAGCGCTCGGACAGCCGCGCATTGACGATCATCAGCGGAATGCCGCGACGGCGGCAGGCGAAATAGAGGTTGGGCCAGATTTCCGTCTCCACGATCAGCGCCAGTCGCGGGCGCACGCGCTTGAGGAAGCGATGCACCGCAAAAGGCAGGTCGTAGGGCAGGTAGACGTGGAACACGCTGTCGCCAAACAGCTGATGCACGCGGGCCGACCCGGTCGGCGTCACCGTGGTGACCACCAGCGGCGCGTTGGGATAGTCGTGCCTGAGCGCCTTGATCAGCGGTTCGGCCGCGTTGACCTCGCCAACCGATACCGCGTGCACCCACAGGCTGCCGCTGAACTGCGGGCGCTGGAACAGGCCGAAGCGCTCGGGCCAGCGCCGGTGATAGTTGCCGTAGCGCGCGCCACGGATCCACAGGCGAAGCATGATCAGCGGCGTCGCCAGGTACATCACGAAGGTATAGAAGTAGCGCAACGGAAGGCCAGACGGTCGGAATGACGGGATTATAGGCGGTGGCTTGCGGCCCTCTCCTCCGGGGAGAGAGCCGCAACGAGGGAATCAGGCTGGCAGGGGGGCCGTCGTGGGCCGGGCTCGATACAGCTTTATCGCGAGCACGCCCCTGCGCCCAGTTCCCCCGAAAGGGCGAGGGCTTCGACGCTACAATCCCCCGGATGCCCGGCATGCCCCGCCCCTCCTTCGATCCCGCCCTGCTTGCCCCGCGCCACTGGCCCGCCTGGCTGGGCGTAGGCTTGATCTGGCTGATCGCACGCCTGCCCTACCGGTGGCTGCTGGGGCTGGGCCGGATACTCGGTGCGCTGATCCGGCACGTGCCCTCGCGCCGGCGACGCATCGCCCAGACCAACATCGCGCTGTGCTTTCCCGAACTGGATGCGCGCCAGCAAGAAGCGCTGGTCAAGGCGCACCTGACCGACATCGGCCTGATGCTGGTCGAGTTCGCGCTCGGCTGGATGGGCTCCGACCGCGCGATCGCGCGCATTCCCACGCGCATCGAGGGCCTGGAACACCTGGAAGCGGCGCGTGCGCAAGGCCAGGGCGTGCTGCTGGTGGGCGGGCATTTCTCGCACCTGGAACTCTGCGCACGGCTGATCTCGCAACGCATCCCGATCGCCGGGATGTATCGCCGGATGGACTCGGCCGTCTTCGAGTGGACCGTGCTGCGCGCGCGGCTGCATTACGCGGCAGCCATGTTCGAGAAGGACGACATCCGCGGCACGGTGAAATACCTGCGCGGCGGTGGCACGGTCTGGTATGCCCCCGACCAGGACATGCGCAGCAAGGACAGCGTGTTCGTGCCGTTCTTCGGCGTGCCCGCGGCGACCATCACGGCCACCCACCACCTGGCGCGGATGGGCAAGGCGCAGGTGATCCCGTTCTTCCACCAGCGCCTGCCCAAAGGCGGCTATGCGATGCGGCTGGGCGCACCGCTGCCGATGGACGGCGATGCCGCCGCCGACACCGCGCGCGTCAACGCCGGCATCGAGCAGATGGTACGTGCCGCGCCCGAGCAGTACCTGTGGGTGCACAAGCGCTTCAAGACCCGTCCACCGGGCGCGCCGCCGGTCTACCGCTGACGCGGGTGACGCGCCGAGCCGGATGCGTTGCGCACGCGCGATTCGTGCAGCTTGGCGTACTTGAGAAACGCATAGAAGGCATGCACCCGCGCGGCGATGAAGCCTGCCCAGCCGGCGCGCCAGTGGCCGCGCAGCAGGTAGTAACGCAGGAACGCGATCGTCGGATAAGCGACCATCCGCCAGCCCAGCGAGGCGCGCTGGCGCCGCGCGTCTTCGTTTGCCTGCAGCGTGGAGTAGCGGTTGGCCTTGTCCACACGTCCGGCGATGTCCGGTTCGCCGAAATGGTCCAGCACGACATCGAGCCTGCCGACCGGGCCATCGACCTCGACCGCCTCGTGCACGCTGTGCCCGCTCATGCGCGCGTGCCCGCGATCGAATAGCCGCACGTAGTGGTTGAACCGGGCGCGCGGCGATTGCCAGCGCCAGAACACCCATTCGCGCCGCCACAGCTGATAGCCCGCGCAGGCCGGAGCCTCCAGCGCGCGTTGCACGGGCGCTGCGGCATCCGGTGGAAGTGCCTCGTCCGAATCCAGCAGCAGCACCCAGCGATGCCGGGCCAGGTCGATCGCAGCCTGTTTCTGGGCGCTGTAGCCGGCGAAAGGCTGCTCGTGCCATCGCGCGCCATGGCCTCGCGCGATCGCGGCGGTGGCGTCGGTCGAACCTGAATCGAGGACGACGATTTCCTCGGCCCACGCCACCGAACCCAGGCACGCCTCCAGCGTGTCCGCGCTGTTGTAAGTCGTCACCACGACCGACAGCGGCTCACGCATCGCGCGCATCCATGACAGCATCCTTCTCGATGACGTCTTTTTCGATGAACAGCGCCGCGCACCACAATCCCAGCAGCCAGGCGAACAGCAGCCCCCACCAGGCCGAATAGAAAGCCAGGTGCGTGTTGAGCGGGAACAGCATGACCGCCAGCGCCACCGTCACGGGGAACGCCCGCGACCGCGCCGCCGGGCCCTGCCGACGCCACGCGCGCAGTGCCAGGAAGGTTGCGACCAGCCAGAGCGCGAAGCCGGCCGCACCGGTTTCGCTCAGCACTTCCAGCACCACCTGGTGCGCATGGCAGGCGCCCTCGCCCACGCCGCAGGCTTCCTCGACCACGAAATGGTCGTTGGCCGGCGCATAGTCGGGATAGACGTAGCGGAAGCCGCGCACGCCCACGCCATTCCAGGGATGGTCGGCCAGCATCCGCACGCTGGCGCGCCAGATCGCCGGCCGGCCGGTGAGCGCCTCGTCCAGGCCCTGCGGTTCGTCGGCAAACACGGCCAGGGTCCGCTCCATGCGGTCCTGGAAGCGGCCGGACGTGCGCCAGGCCAACGTTCCGGCGAGCGCCACCAGTACCAGGCCCAGGCCACACCAGAGCGCGATCCGGCGCGCCGAACCGGCCTCCCGCCAGGCGAACGCCAGCGCGACCAGGCCGTAGCAGAGCCAGCCCGCGCGCGAGCCGGCCAGCAGCACCGGGCCGAGCAACAGCAGGAAAGCCAGCACCAGACCCGTGCGTCCCCAGCGCTCGCGCGCCGCCCACAGGGCGAACGGCGCAAGCACGGACAGGGTGGGACCGAGTTTGAGGTTGTCCGCGCCAAAAATGCCCGAAACACGTTCGGCGTCGGCGTGTCCGCCGAGGCTGAAGCCGGTAAAGGCCTGCACCCACGCGTCGGCAACCCAGAGCGCAACGACCGCCGCGACTGCGAACAACAGCGCGCGCAGACGGTCGTCGCGGCGGATCGCAAAGCAGGCATACAAGCCTAGCGGCACATAGCGCAGCAGGCCGGTGGCGGTACTCCAGCTCTTGGCCGGCGCCACCGCGTCGAACGAGGACAGCAGCGCCGCGCCGACATAGCAGGCCAGCAGGGCCAGCAGCAGGCGCGCCCCGGCATGCCCGTGCAGTGCCCGCGGGTGACGTACGAACAGGAGGATCGTGCCGATCAGGCAAAGCAGCGTGCCCAGTTCCGAACTGCGCCCGACCGGCAGCAGTGCGATCACCAGCCAGAACGGCAGCAGTGGCGAGCGCAGGGCGGCGGCAATCGGATGGGTCGAGGGCATCGGCGGATTGTAGAGGACGGCGAGCTCGCCGCCTCGCCCACCGCGCATGGCCAGGCGGGCGGGCTGCCCGCCTCATCCTGCAACAACCTCAGCCCGCGACTTCCCCGTACAACGCCAGTACCGCCTGCTGCATATCCGACAGCCGGTAGCTCTGCAGCATCGGGATCGGCGGGGCCACGCGCAGCAGCTCGGCGGCGCGCTCGACCAGCTTCTGGCGGTCGCCCAGCGGCACGCGGCCGGCCGGATACAGCTCGGCCAGCAGTTCGCCGACACCGCCGTGGGCGTAGCCGAGCACCGGGCGGCACAGTGAGAGCGCCTCGACCACCGTGCGTCCGAACGACTCGGGCTTGGTCGACAGCTGCAGGATCAGCGCGGACACCGCATAGATGTCGCGCACATCATTGCGCGGCGGCGTCAGCACCACCTGCGCATCCACGCCACGTTCGCGGATCAGCTGGCGGAGCTCTTCCACATAGGCCTCGCGACCCGGTTCGATCACGCCCAGCAGCAACAGGCGCGCCTCGATGCCGCGGCGCTTGAGTTCGGCCACCAGCTCGATCGCCTCGTGATGGCCTTTCAGGCGCGTGCCGCGGCCCGGCAGGGTCAGCAACGGCGCACCGGCCAGTTGCGGGTACTCGGCGAAGAAGGCCTTCTGCCAGGCGTCGTCCGGGCGATGGCCATAAGGGAAGGCGTCAGGGTCGATGCCGCGAGGGATCACCTTCACGCGTGCCGGGTCCAGCCACGGGTAGTGGCTCAGGGCGTAGTCGCGCATGGTCTGCGACACCGCAATGACGCGCTCGCCGCGCAGCAGGATCGAGCTGTAGCGACCGGGCGAGTTGAGCCCGTGCACCGTGGTGACGAAATGCGGGCGCGGGTTCATTCCGCGCAGGGCCCACCAGCCCAGCCAGCCGGGCAGGCGCGAACGGGCATGCACGATGTCGGGCTTGAGCTCGCGCAACCGCCGGCGCAGCGCGCCAAGGCGGAACAGCGTGCGCGGCGACTTGCTGCCGATGTCCAGGGTGACGTGCTCGCTGCCCTCCGCCTCCAGTTGCGCCACCAGGCGACCGCCGGAGGAGATCACGATCGAGCGGTGCCCCGCCTCCACCAGCGCCCGGCCCACCTCCAGCGTCGAACGCTCCGCCCCGCCCGAGTGCAGCGCCGGGATCAGCTGGACGACAACCAGACGCCGGGTGGGAGTGACGACGGCAGACATGAGGGGTTGTTGGGTGGCCTTCATCCGCCTTGGCAAGCAGCGATCGTGCCGAATGACGCCGTTCAGGAACCGGCGGAAGCCCGGGATTCAGTCCCGCAGGACGTAATGCGCGCCACAGTAGGGACAGACGGACTCCCCGCCATCCTCGACGATCGGCAGGTAGACCTTCGGATGCGAGTTCCACAGGGCCATGGCCGGCATCGGACAGGACAACGGCAGGTCGTTGCGCGTCACTTCGTAACGATTTTCGGCATTCGCCGGGATCGGCGCGGCCTCGGGCAGGGGGCGCGACATGGCAGGCTCCAGGAAGAGGACTTCGAGCCGCACATGGTAGCAGGCGCACGCCCCGGCAACGCGTGGCCACCGGCCGCCCGCGGCGCCTGCACTGGACTTCGCCGCGTCGTTGCCCTCAACTGTGCCCCGGTGTCGGCCGAAGGGGCGGTCGGCGCCTCGAGGGGGACGACCGTGGATGGGCAGGCAGCCTGTGCAAGGCTGCGGCCCGGACGACGGCCATCCGTCGCCGCATTCATACGTCGCAAGGGGAAAAACCATGGATTTCGGAAAAGCCATCGCGCGTGCAAAGGCCATCCTGGCCACGCCCAGGACCGAGTGGCCGGTCGCCGCCGCCGAGCCGGCCAGCATCGGCGGGTTGTACACCACCTACATCGTCTGGATCGCCGCGCTCCCGGCGATTGCCGGCTTCATCAAGAACAGCCTGATCGGCACCAGTTTCCTGGGCATGCACGTGCGCACGCCGATCGGCGCAGGTGTCGGCGGCATGGTGCTGCAGTACCTGCTGTCGCTGGTGGTCGCCTACGTCATGGCGCTGGTGATCAACGCCCTGGCCGGCACCTTCAACGGCCAGAAGGACATGGTGCAGGCGCTCAAGACGGTCGCCTACTCCTGGACCGCCTCGTGGGTCGCCGGCATCGCCGTGATCATTCCGTGGATCGGCTGGCTGATCGCCATCGCCGGTGCCATCTACGGCATCTACCTGCTCTACCTGGGCCTGCCCTTCACCATGAAGTGCCCGCCGGAGAAGGCCGGCGGCTACACCGCGCTGTCCGTGATCATCGCCATCGTGCTCAGCTGGATCGTCGGACTGATCGTGGCTGGCGTGATCGGCACCGCCGCCTATACCGGCGCGGCCATGACCGGCACACACCTGGGCAGCACCAGCGACAACGTCACCGTCGATCCGGACAGCGCGCTGGGCAAGCTGGCGGCCATGGGCGAGCGTGCCGAGCAGGCCAGCAAGGAGCTTGAAGCGGCGCAGAAGTCGGGCGACAGTGCCGCGCAGCAGGCCGCGATGAACAAGATGATGGGCGCGGCGATGGGCAACGACGGCGACGTACAGGCGCTGTCCGCCGAGCAGGTCAAGGCGTTCCTGCCCGAGACGGTGCTCGGCCTCAAGCGCACCAGCAGCTCCGCGCAGCGCAGCAACGCGATGGGCATGCAGGTGACCGAAGCGCACGCCGAGTACGGCGACGACAACGGCCGCATGGTCACGCTGGAAGTCACCGACATGGGCACCGCCAAGGGGCTGATGGCGATGGCCGGCGCCATGGCGCCGGAAGAAGAGCGCAGCACCGACCACGGCTACGAAAAGACCTACACCGCCGATGGCCGCCTGACCCACGAGGCGTGGGACCACGAATCCAGCAACGGCGAGTACAGCGTGGTGGTCGGCCAGCGCTTCACGGTGAAGGCGCATGGCGACGCCGGCAGCATCGACGACCTCAAGGAAGCGGTGGCCAGCGTGGACCTGGACAAGCTCGAAGCGCTGCGCGGGGAAGGCGTGACGCGGCAGTGACCGGAAGGGTGGGCCTCAGTCCATCCTGCAAATGCAAAGCCCGCGCCGTGACCGACGCGGGCTTTGTTTTTCCTACCGGGACAGCCGCCGTTACTTGCCCACCGAACCCTCGGTCGTGATGTGCAGGGTGATCTCGTCACTCACGTTGGGCACGTACGCGGACACACCGAAGTCCGAACGTTTGAGCGTACCGGTCGCATCGAAGCCGATCGACGGATCGCCGCTCATCGGGTGCTTGCCGATCCGGTTGAGCGTGGCATCGAGCACCACCGGGTGGGTGACGCCGTGCACGGTCAGGTCGCCGGTGACGCGGAAGTGGTCCTTGCCCAGCGGCTCGACCTTCGTGCTCTTGTAGGTCACCGTCGGGTATTGCGCCGCATCGAAGAAATCAGGCTTGGCCAGGTGCTTGTCGAGCGCCGGCACGTGCGTATCCAGCCCGGCCATCGGCAGCGTCACCTGCACGCTGGCCTGCTCCGGGTGATCGGGATCGAACACCAGCGTGCCCTGCCCCAGACCCAGTTCCGCGGTGGGGTGCGAGAAGCCGAAATGGCTCCAGCTGAACAGCACCATCGTGTGGTGCGGGTCGAGCTGGTAGGTGACCGGTGCGGCCTGGGCCAAGGAGGCGCCGCCCAGCAGGGCCGCCAGAGCGAGGATCTTCATTGCACGCATGGGGATTCTCCGGTGATAGGTGGTCAGGCGATGGTGCAGGCCTGCTCGAACGACAGGCGGGGGCTGCGCGGGAACAGGTCGCGGCTGGCATCGCCGTAACCGAGGTTGATCAGGAAGTTCGACTTGACCGTGGTGCCCTGGAAGAACGCCTCGTCGACCCCGGCGTTGTCGAAACCGGACATCGGCCCGCAATCGAGCCCCACCGCGCGCGCCGCCATGATCAGGTAGGCCCCTTGCAGGGTGGCATTGCGGAACGCGGTGGTGTCGATAAGCGCCTGGTTGCCGACGAACCAGCTGCGCGCATCGGCGTGCGGGAAGAGCTCCGGCAACCGCTCGTAGAACGCATGGTCGCTGGCCACGATCGCGGTGACCGGCGCGGCCATGGTCTTGGCGCGGTTGCCCTCGGAAAGATGGGGCGAGAGCCGCTGCTTGGCCGCGTCGGACTTGACGAACACCACCCGCATCGGCGAGGAGTTCGCGCTGGTCGGACCGAACTTGGCCAGCGCGTATACGCGACGAAGCAGCTCGTCTTCCACCGGCGTCGGCAGGAACGCGTTATAGGTGCGCGCGGTGCGGAACAACTGGTCCAGGGCGGCCTCGGAAAGCACTTCGCTCATGGGTATCCTTATGCATTCATGGCGCGCCGTCCGGCGCGGGCGATCCGCAAGTGTAAGCCCTGAGGCACGGTCGGTCGGGTGAGGAACGGGGAACCCAGCGTGCAGAATCCGTCAACAATCGACCCGGTCGCCACCCCATGAGCGGGCTGCGCGAGGAATGCTGGGCGATCACCGATGCCGCCGCCGGCAACCAGCGCCAGGCCCTGGCGCTGGCCGAACGACTGGGTTTGCCGGTGCGACCGCTGGTGCTGGCGCCGCGTGGCCCCTGGGCGTGGCTGGCGCCGCGACTGACGCCGGGCGCCGAATTCGCGCTGCCGCCGGACGAACGCGCGCGGTTCGCGCCACCCTGGCCGCGCGTGACGGTCGGCTGCGGGCGCGCTGCCGCTTTGTTCACCCGTCTGCTGCGCCCATGGTCGGGCGGTCGTTGCCAGACCGTGCAGATCCTCGATCCGCGCATCGCCCCGACACGTTGGGACATCGTTATCGCACCGCGCCATGACGCGCTGACCGGCGCCAACGTGCTCACGCCACTGGGCTCGCTCAACCCCATCGACGACGAATGGCTGGCCGATGCACGCGAGGCCTGGCCGCACCTGGCCGATCTGCCGGCACCACGCATCGGCGTGCTGCTTGGCGGCCCGCGCCATGGCATCCCGCTCGACCACGCATGGACGCATGCATTCATCGAGGGCCTGCGCGCCCTGCAGCAGCGCGACGGCGGCAGCCTGCTCGTGCTTGCCTCGCGGCGCACGCCGTCTGCGCTGGCGGCAGCGTTGCGCGGCGCATTCGGCAACGTTGCCGGCCTGCACTGGCACGGACAAGCCGATGGCCCGAATCCCTATCCGGGCGTCCTGGCCTGGGCCGACCGCCTGGTGGTCACGCCCGATTCGGTCAACATGCTCTCCGAGGCCTGCGCCGTCGGCTGTCCCGTGCACACCTTCGCGCCCACGCCGCTGCCGGAGAAACTCGCCCGCTTTCATCGCGCGCTACGCGAGGGCGGGCTGCTGCACGATCTCCATGCCGATGCGCCGGCGCGCCAGGCGCCGTTGCGCGAGACGGAGCGCATGGCCGCGACAGTGCGGCGGCAGTTCGGGTTGCGCTGAGCCCACATCGCGGCGAGCCGCGGCCCCTCACCCCAGCCCGCTCCCGCGAGGGGAGAGGGCGCAAGGGCGTCAGGCAAAATCGAAACCCAACGCGGCAGTCACCACGCGCACCTCAGTGCATATCGCTTCGAGCACAGGCTCGCGCGGCGCGATGCGTGGGCGCAAATCCAGCGTGCAAGTCAGGGCACGCTGCAAAAGGTCCGCATGCACGCGCGCGAGTACCTCGGCCTGCCCTTCATCGAGCAACCCGACACGCCGGCATGCATCGATCAACGACGCATTCGCCGTATGGCCGAGCAACTGGGGATGAGCGGCCGCGTGCGCAAGCACCAACCCCTGCAACGCGAACTCGATGTCCAGCAGCGCACCACGCCCCTGCTTCAGATCCAGCCGCGCCTCGTCCGAACGATCCCGCTCCGCCCGCCAGCGCTGGCGCATCTGGCTGACCTCGGCCAGTACTGCGCCCCGCTCGCGCGGTGCAGCGAGCACCTCGCGCCGCACTTCGCCCAGTGCCTGCCCCAGACCCGCATCGCCCGCCACCGCGCGCGCGCGCAACAGAGCCTGGTGCTCCCAAGTCCACGCACGGCTGCGCTGGTAGGCATCGAACGCCTCCAGGCTGCTCACCAGCAGGCCTTTCGAACCGTCCGGACGCAGCCGCGTGTCCACTTCGTAGAGACGTCCCGCACGGGTCAGCAGCGAGAGCCAGTTCATCACGCGCTGGGCCAGGCGCTGGTACCAGCGTGCGCCGTCGATCGGACGGGCGCCGTCGCTGGTGAGCTGGGCGCGCGCGCCGTCGAAGACGAACACCAGGTCCAGGTCCGAGGCGAACCCCAGTTCCTCGCCGCCCAGGCTGCCGTAGCCGAGCACGGCGAAGCCCGAACCTTCGCCGGGCAGCCGTCCGTGCTGCGCGGCGAGCTCGCGCTCGGCCAGCGCAGTGACCGCCTCGACGACCGAGGCAGCCAGCGCGGCCAGGCGTCGCGAGGTGGCCACGGCGTCGGCACGGCCGTCGTTGAAAGCCAGTCCGAGGCGGAAGGCGATGCTCGCCTTGAACTCATTGATGCGTTCGAGCTCCGCCTCCGCCTCGCGCTCGTCCAGCGTGCCGAGCACGCGGCTGATCTCGGCGCTGATGTCGGCACGCTTGAGCGGCAGCTGATCAATGCGTGGATCGAGCACGTCGTCCAGCAGCAGGGGCTGGGCGATCACCCGTTCGGCGAGGAAGGCGCTGTCGGCGAACAGCCGCGCCAGGCGACCGCGCGCGGCGGGCTGCTCCTCCAGCAGCGCGAGATAGGCCGAGCGGCGCGCCACCGCCTGCACCAGCCGGCACAGGCGAAGCAGGCACGGCAGCGGCGCGGTGCTGGCGCGGGCGGCGCCGATCAGGTGCGGCATCAGGTGATCGAGCCGCTCCCGCGAGCGCGGCGACATCGCGCGCACCGAGGCCGCCTGCGGCAGCTTGGCCAGCGCCTCGGCCGCTTCGATGCCGGGCACGAAGCCGGCCGCCTCCAGCACAGCGGACTCCGGCGTGCCCTGGCAGGCCTGCTGCCACAACGTGGCGTCGGCCACGGCGACGCGCGCGGCGCGCCCGCCGGCGGGCATCAGCACGCTGGCGAAGTCCTCGCTGACGACGCCGCGGTGATGCGCCAGTTCGGCCTCCAGCGAGGCCCACTCGTCGTGGCCCAGGCCGCGGGCGAGCCGCTCGCGGCTCAACGCATCCTCGGGCAGGTCGTGGGTCTGCGCGTCACGCAACATCTGCACGCGGTTCTCGACCCGGCGCAGGCAGCGGTAGGCCTCGCGCAGCGCCCTGGCGCGCGCCGCGCCGATGTGCCCGCGGGCTTCGCAGGCGGCCAGCGCCGGCAGCAGGCCGCGCACCCGCAGGGACGGTTCGCGCCCGCCGCGGATCAGCTGCTCCAGCTGCACGATGAACTCGATCTCGCGGATGCCGCCGGGCCCGAGCTTGAGGTTGTCGGCCAGGTCCTTGCGCGCGACCTCCGCGTCGATCAGCGCCTTCATCTCGCGCAGGCCGGCAAAGGCGGTGTAGTCGAGGTACCTGCGGTACACGAAAGGCCGCAGCAGGTCCTGCAGCTGCTTGCCGGCCGCGCGGTCGCCGGCGACCGGACGGGCCTTGATCCAGGCGTAGCGCTCCCAGTCGCGACCCTCGCTCTGGTAGTACTGCTCCATCGCGGCGAAGGAGAGCGCCAGCCGCCCGGCGTTGCCGAACGGGCGCAGGCGAAGGTCCACCCGGGCGCAGATGCCGTCGTCGGTGGGCTCGTTGAGCAGGCGCACGAGCTGGCGTCCCAGCCGCACGAAGTACTCGCTGTTGTCGAGCGAACGCGCGCCATCGCTCTGGCCGGCCTGCGGGTAGGCCAGCACCAGGTCGATGTCGGAGGAGAAGTTGAGTTCTGCCCCGCCGAGCTTGCCGAAGCCGATCACCACCAGCCGCTGCAGCGCGCCATCGTCGCTGCGCGCGTGGCCGTAGCGGGCCGCCAGCGCGCGCTCGGACCAGCCCAGCGCCACACCCAGCAGCGCCTCGTACAGCACGCTGGTGGCCGAGAGCGTCTCGGCCAGGTCGTCCAGCCCGTTCACGTCGCGGAACACCAGCCGCAAGGCCTCGGCGTGGCGGAACCGGCGCAACGCGGCCAGGGCGGCGGTCTCGTCCTCGGGCAGGGCCAGCGCGCCGATGCGGGTGCCGGCATCGCCGGCGGCGCGCAGGCGGTCCAGGCCCGCCGGGGCCAGCAGTTGCGGCTGTCGCCGCCAGACCTCGAAGGCAAAATCGCTGGCTGCCAGCGTGCGGCGGATGCGCTCGGCCACGCCGGCATCGTCGTGCAGCGCCACGCCGGCAGCGCGGCAACGGGCAGCCAGTTCGGCGTAGCGGTCGTCGATCAGCACGCGCAGCGCGGGGCTTTCGGGGGCGCTCATCCGGCCATTGTGCCGCAGCCGGGCTCGCATGAACCGCCAGCAACCGCCCGCCACGGGCGAACATATGATTCATTGCGCCACGATTACAGTCACCCTCCCTCCACGTAGCGTCAGCGGACTCTGCCTGCCATGCCCCTTCTCGACCACTCCACCACGCACTGGCGCCCGCTTGCCGCGCGCGTCCTGGCCGTGGTGCTGATGAGCCTGGCCTTCGTGTTGCTGACCGGCCTGATGGATGGCGGCGTGGGCGTGGGCCCGCTGCGCCTGTTCGTCCAGCCGAGCTACCCCCTGGCCAATGCCCTGCCCGGGCTGCTGGCGGCGTGGGCGTTGCTGGCCTTCACCCGGCGGCTGGTGTTCTCCTTCGGGCTGGTGTTCCTGTTCGAGGCACTGCTCTACCAGATCAACGCGCTGAAGGTCGCCAACCTGGGCAATCCGCTGATGCCGGCCGATTTCCTGATGGTCGACCAGCTCAGCAAGGGCGGCGCGCACCTGCTGGTCGGCTACCTGCCGCACAGCCCGTGGCCGTACCTCGGGTTGCTCGCCGGCATCGCCCTGATCGTTGCGATGTGGCGGCTGGAGCCGCCGCTGTTCCCGCGCCGCAACTATGGCAAGCGGCTGCTCGGCGGTGCCGTCGCGGTCGTGCTGCTCGGCAGCCTGCTCGGCGGCGTGGCGGCCTGGGGCAAGCTCTACAACCAGCGCGTGCTGTGGCTCGAACCCTGGTCGCCCACCGTCACCGCCAACCACTCCGGCCTGGTCAGCTCGCTGCTGCTGTTCCACCAGCAGTACGGCCACGGCGGGCACAAGGCCGACCCTGGCGCCGCCAAGGCGCTGATCGCGCAGACCCGCCAGGCGCTGGAGGCACGGCTCGCCGCCGCATCGCCGAGCGGCGAGCGGCCGGACATCGTGGTGGTGCAGAGCGAGTCGTTCTTCGATCCGAGCATCATGCGCGGCTACGAGGACAGCCACTTCACGCCCAACCTGCATCGGCTGGAAAAGCGCGGGACCAGCGGACCGCTGCACGTACCGACCTTCGGCGGCGGCACCATCCGCACCGAGTTCGAGGTGCTTACCGGCCTGTCGCTGCGCTACTTCGACGAGCTGCAGTTCCCCTACCTCACGCTCGACCAGAAGGTGGTGCCGAGCCTGGTGCGCACGCTGCGCGCGCACGGCTACAGCACCACCGCGATCCACGGCAACGACCCGGCGTTCTGGAACCGCGCCGCGGCTTTCCGCAAGATCGGCTTCGACCGCTTCCTCTCGCAGTCCTCATTTCCGAAGAACTCGCCCAACGACGGCAAGTACATGGCCGACAGCGCAATGACCGACGAGATCATGCGCCAGCTCAAGGACTCGGGCCCGCCGCAGTTCCTGTTCGCGATCAGCATCGAGGCGCACGGCCCCTACGACGTGCCGCCGGCCGACGTGGCCGCTCGCGATGCCATCCCGGTGCCGCCCGGCATCAGCGGCCGCGACAAGCAGGAGCTGCAGACCTACCTCTACCACGCCGAACACGCCGACGCGGAACTGGGTCGGCTGGCCAAGCTGCTGGCCGGGCGCGACCGCCCCACCCTGCTGCTGTTCTACGGCGACCACCTGCCGGCGCTGACCAACAGCTACAACGTCACCGGCTTCGTCGACGGCGGCGACATGCTGAGCGAGCCGGGCGTATGGCTGCTGCTGGACCCGCGCAACGCGGAACCGGCCAGGCGCGAGAGCCTGGCCGCCTGGATGTTGCCGGGCAAGCTGCTGGACGCGGCCGGCATCCATGGCGATCCCTACTTCGCGCTGACCCAGGTGCTGGCGCCGCAACTGGCCGAACTGACCCGCGCACCCGGTGCGCCGCAGCCGGAGATGACCGCCGAGCAGAAGGTGATCGACCGCGACATGGCCAGCGTCGCGATGCTGCGCCTGAAGGGCAAGCTCGATGCGCTGATGCCGCCGCGACTGGCCGCCGCGAGCCCGGCGGCACTGCGCGTGCAGTCGCCGTCGCCTGCAGGCGCCTATGGCGCACATCCGTGATGGCGGCGCGTCTTTCATCCGGTCTAGACAGGTGAGCATTCAGCGATCTGTCCGCCCGCTTAAGCGGGCGCGGGCGTATTCAGAATGAAGTCGGGAACGCCCGCCTAGGGTCGTGGCCATCGCGGAGGACATGCCGCGGTTTCCCACGACTGGAGGTGTTCCATGCATAAGACTCTGCTTGCTGCTGTGATCGGTGCCGGCGTGTTCGCCGCGCTGCCTGCCCTGGCGCAGGTCAGCCTCGGCGGTACCGGCCAGGTCGGTGCCGGGGTAACGGCCGGTGCCAACGGCGCCCTGACTGGCGTACCCGGGCGCCTCGGTAACCAGCCGGGCCAGACCCTGCAGCGCGCCGACCGCCATGCCCGCCACGCCACGCGTCGCGCCACCGAACAGACCCGCCACACGCTGGATCGCCACGACCGCGCGGAGGTGGACACCGCGGCCAGCGGCTCGGCGGGCGTGCGCGCGGGCGATCAACGCGCCGCTGCGAACGCCGGCGTCCGCGCCGGAGCGGCCGTGGATGCCGGCGCTGCGGCACACCAGGCCCAGGACACCGCGCGCGGCGTCGGCGGGCAGGTCAGCGACAGCGCCCATGCGGCCATCGACAGCACGCAACGTACGGCCGGCTCGGTCGGCGACGCCGCGAGCCGCACCGCGACCGGCACCTCGGTAGGCGCCGACGCCAAGGTGCGGGCCAAGGCCGAGGCGCATGGCCACTGACGACACCAGGGTGCGCCTGTGGGCTCAAGCCCCGGCCCCGGCGCCGCGGCCGCCCCGTTCAGCCATCTGTCTGCCCGCTTAAGCGCCACCAGACCGGTTCAGAACCTACTGGGACGAACCGGTCTAGTGTCCCGCTCACCGCGGGCTCCGCGGCGACACTTCCGAAGGAGGATCCCCATGCACAAGACCCTGCTTGCCGCTTTCATCGGCGCCAGCGTGTTCGCCGTTCCCGCGTTCGCGCAGGTCATCCCCGGCAGTGCCGGCCAGGCCACGGCCCATGGCTCGGCGCAGGCCGGCGCCACCGCGCCAGGCCTGAATGCGAATGCCGGCATCGGTACCGGCGCCACGACACCGACGACCGGTTCGTCGGGCACGCAACCACTCGGCCTGGGCGGTCTGCTCAAGCAGACGCAGGCGGCCGACGCGGCCGCCACCACGTCCAGCGAAGGCGCCGGGCCGACCGGTGAGCTCAACGCGAAAGCCCGCGAGAAGCTGCGCGCGGCGCACGGGCACTGAGCCCCGGCAGGCAACCCCGCGCTGCCGGGGTTGCCCGCTCAGGCGAGCGCATCCTCGGCGGCAACGAAGCCGCCGGTCTGGCGCTCCCACAGCCGCGCGTACAGGCCGCCATGCGCGATCAGTTGCGCATGCGTGCCGCTTTCCACGATGCGCCCCTTGTCCAGCACGACCAGGCGATCCATCCGCGCGATCGTCGACAGCCGGTGCGCGATCGCGATCACGGTCTTGCCCTGCATGAGCAGGTCCAGGCTCTCCTGGATCGCCGCCTCGGCCTCGGAGTCCAGCGCGCTGGTGGCCTCGTCCAGGATCAGGATCGGCGCGTCCTTGAGCAGTACGCGCGCGATCGCGATGCGCTGGCGCTGGCCGCCGGAAAGCTTCACGCCGCGCTCGCCGACGTAGGCGTCATAGCCGCGCCGCCCTTCACCATCGGACAGCGTCGGGATGAACTCGTCCGCACGCGCCTTGCGCACCGCTTCGGCCACCTGCGCCTCGGTCGCGTCCGGACGGCCATAGAGCAGGTTGTCGCGGATCGAACGATGCAGCAGCGAGGTGTCCTGGGTGACCACGCCGATCTGCGAACGCAGGCTTTCCTGGGTGACGCGCGCGATGTCCTGGCCATCGATCAGGATGCGCCCGCCCTCCAGGTCGTAGAGACGGAGCAGCACGTTGACCAGCGTCGACTTGCCGGCGCCGGAGGGACCGACCAGCCCGATTTTCTCGCCCGCGCGCACGGTGAGATCCAGGCCCGCAATCACGCCGCCAGTCTTGCCGTAATGGAAATGGATGTCCTCGAAGCGCGCCTCGCCGCGGGTGACTTCCAGCGGCATGGCGCCGGCTGCGTCCTGCACCGTGCGCGGCTGCGCGATGGTCGCCATGCCGTCCTGCACCGTGCCGATGTTCTCGAAGATGCCGTTGACCACCCACATGATCCAGCCGGACATGTTGTTGATGCGGATCACCAGCCCGGTCGACAGCGCAATCGCGCCGACGGTCACCTGCCCATGGCTCCACAGCCACAGCGCCAGGCCCGAGGTACCCACGATCAGGAAGCCGTTGAGCGTGGTGATGGTGGCGTCCATCGCGGTGGTCTGGCGCGTCATCGCGCGTGTCTTGTCGACCTGGTCGTGCAGCGCATCGGCGACGTAGGCTTCCTCGCGCCGCGTGTGCGCGAAGAGCTTGAGCGTGAGCACGTTGCTGTAGCCGTCGACGATGCGTCCCATCAGCTTCGAGCGCGCTTCGGAGGCCTTCCACGAGCGCTGCCGCGTGCGCGGGATGAAGAACGCCAGCGTGGCGATGTACAGCAGCAGCCAGACCACTAGTGGCGCAGCCAACCAGGCGTCGGCCTGCGCGAACATCACGATCGCGCTGCCGGTGTAGATCGCCACGTACCAGATCGCATCGACAATCTGCACTGCGGACTCGCGCAGCGAACTGCCGGTCTGCATGATGCGGTTGGCGATGCGGCCGGCGAAATCGTTCTGGAAGAACGACAGGCTCTGGCGGATCACGTAGCGATGGTTCTGCCAGCGGATGCGCGCGGTCACGTTGGGCACGATCGCCTGGTTGACCAGCAGGTCGTGCAGCGCGTTGAACACGGGCCGCGCGACGAGCGCCACGAACGCCATCCAGGCCAGCTCGCGCCCGTGCCGCTGGAAGAACGCCGCGCCCTCGGCCACCTTGGCCATGTCCACCAGCCGCCCGATGAAGGCGAAAAGCGACACCTCGATGACCGAGACGAAGAAGCCCACCACCAGCACCGCGGCGAACATCGGCCACACCTGGCGCAGGTAGAACAGGTAGAAGCGCCCGGGCGTGCCCGGGGGCATCACGTCGGCCGGATCCTTGAACGGATCGATCAGCGATTCGAACCAGCGGAAGAGCATGGGTGGGTCCGGGGAATGGGCCGGACATTCTGGCGCAAGGGCGCGCGCCGTGCGGTGAAGGCACGATTCGACGCCGCACCCGCACCCGCGCCGTTCGTCCCGAGCGCAGACGCGAGCACCGAAATCGAAGGGCCCCTTCGCCGCAGGCAAGGTCTCGCCGGTCAGCCCGGCGGCGCCAACCCCGGCACGGGCTCGAACCGACACACCCGCGCCCGCTCGATCCCATCGCGCACGACCGGGTCTTCCGCCACGAACGCTGCCACGGCCGCCGTGTCGAGCCCGCGGAACACCACCATCCCGCCCTGCGGCAGGCCATCCAGCCCGCTCGCCGGACCGCCCAGCAGGATCTCGCCCCGCGCGGCCGCCTCACCCAGCCGCGCCATGTGCACGGCCATTTCAGGCATGGCCGCCAGCGCCTCGGCCACCTGCGTGGGCGTGCCGCAGGGATAGCGTTCGGCCGGCTCGTAGATCACCAGCACATGGCAAAGGCCGGGGTCGGACATCGGTGGGCTCCTTGGGCTGCAGAGGCCGACAAGCCTGCCGACCGCGGCCTCGGGCGGCGCGCCTGCCCGGGGCAAACCGCGCAAGTGTCCTGGGACACTTCGTGCCTTCTCCTCCACACCTCGCGCGCCGCCGGGGGGCTGCCCGCGACCATGCGCACGCTCCCTTCGAGGCCACGTCGATGCATCACGAGAAGCTGCTCGCCTTCGCCCTGTTGCAGGGCCTGTTCGCGATCACCCCCGGCCCGGCAGTACTGCTCACCGCCTCGCACGCCATGGCGCGCGGCACCCTGGCCGGGCTGCGCGTGGCGCTGGGCATCCAGCTCGCGAACGTGTGCTACCTCTCCCTGTCGGGGCTGGGCGTGGGCCTGCTGTTGCGCACCTCGCCCATTGCGTTCCACGCGCTGAAGCTGGTCGGTGCCGCCTACCTTGCCTGGCGAGGGCTGGCCGCCATGCACGACGCCTGGACTGCCGGCGACAGCGCGCCCGCGGGCACCGCCGTCAACGCCGCGCGACCGTTCACCGAAGGCCTCATCGGGCAGCTTGCCAATCCGAAGTCGATCATCTTCTTCGGCGCGCTGCTGCCCTTGTTCGTCGCGCCGGGCCACGCGCTGGTTCCGCAGTACGCGCTGCTCGCCGCGTTGTGCGTGGCGATCGAGCTGCCGGTACTGGGCGCCTATGCCGTCATGGCCTCGGCGGCCGGACGGCTGGCGCATTCGGCACGCGCCGTGCGTCTGCGCCAGGCTGGCTCCGGCGCCTGCCTGGTGACGGTCGCGGTGCTGCTTGCACTGGTACCGCTGGTCGACCGCTGAGCTGCGAAAATGGCGGCATGACGGTTCCGACCTGGCAACAGTTGCTGCGTACGCTCGAGAGCGAGATCGCCAGCGGCACGCTGCAACCTGGCCAGCCAGCCCCCTCGCAGCGCGCCGCGGCGCGACGCTGGGGCGTGTCGGTCGCGACCGTGACGCGGGTCTACGCCGAAGCCACGCGGCGCGGCTGGCTGCACGCCCGGGTGGGCAGCGGCACGGTCGTGGCACGGCCAGCCGCGCCACCCGGCCCAGCGCCGGCCGCGGACCTGCACGACCTGGCGATAAACGCGCCGCTGGTGCCACGCCATCTCAATGCGTCGGCGCTGCTGCGCGATGCCTTCGCACGGCTCGCCGAAGGACGTGCACACGCCCTGCTCGACCGCGCCGGCCAGACCAGCGAAGCGGCGCAGCATGTCGAGGCGGCCGCACAGTGGCTGACCACGCTGGGGATAGCCGCGGAGCCGGACCGCACGTTCATCACCCCCGGGGCCCAGGCGGGCCTGCTGGTCGCCTTGCGCAGTGCTGTCGGGGAGGGCGGCGGCATGGCCTGCGAGCCGCTGATCAACCCCGGCCTCGCCGCGGCGGCCGAGTTTGTAGGCGCGCGTCTGCTGCCGGTCGCCGTGGATGCCGAAGGCCCACGGCCAGAGGCCGTGGAGGCGCTGGCCGTCACGCGCGGACTGCGCGCGTTGTACGCCTCGCCCAGCTGTTCCAATCCGCTGGCGCTTCACTGGAGCGCAAAAAGGCGGCGCGAGCTGACAGCCCTCGCCGAAAAGCACCACTTGTGGGTGATCGAAGACGATGACGTACTTCCGCTGGACCCCGCCTCCACGCCGCTGTGCACGCTGGCGCCCGAGCGCACGCTGTTGATCGTGGGGCTGTCCAAACTCGCCGGCTTCGCCCTGCGCACGGGCTTCGTGCACGTGCCGCGCGCGTTGGCGGATGGCTATCGACGGCACCTGCGCGCCGCCGTGTGGATGGCCTCGCCCGTCCTGGCCGAGATCGCCGCGCATTGGCTGGATACCGGCCTGATGGACGAACTGGTTCAGGCGCGCCGGCAGGATGCAATGCAGCACCAGGCGATCGCAGCGGCGTTGCTGGGTGGCCACGGCTACCGTGCGCCGGTATTCGGCACGCACGGCTGGCTGCCGCTGGCGAAACCGTGGGATGCCGAACGGTTCGCCTTCCACGCCCGCCGGCACGGCGTGGCGGTGGCGCCGGATGCCGAGTTCCGCCTCGCCGGCGTGCGCGGATGGGCCGGCGTACGCCTGGCTTTGTCCTCGACCGCCTCCAGTGCCCAGCTGCGCGAGGCGCTGGAGGCGCTGGCGCACCTGCTCGCGCACGGCCCCCAGCCCGGTTAGCGCACCGCCGTTGCCTTGTAGGAGCCCGCATGCGGGCGATGCTCCTGTCCTGATGTCTATCCGAGCCAGGAGCATCGCCCGCAAGCGGGCTCCTACAAAAAAACAGCCGGGCAAAAGAAAACCCCGCGCGGGGCGGGGCTTTCTTCGATACAGCGGTGAGCTGGGGACTTAGAAGTCCATGCCGCCCATGCCACCCATGCCGCCCGGGGCGCCGCCGTGGTTGTGCTCTTCCTTCTTCGGCAGCTCCGCCACGATCGCCTCGGTGGTGATCGCCAGGCCGGCAACCGACGACGCGTGCTGCAGCGCGGTGCGGGTCACCTTGGTCGGGTCCAGGATGCCCATCTGCACCATGTCGCCGAACTCGCCGGTGGCCGCGTTGTAGCCGAAGTTGCCCGAGCCGTCCTTGACCTTGTTGAGGATCACGGAGGGCTCTTCGCCGGCGTTGGCGACGATCGCGCGCAGCGGCGCTTCCAGCGCGCGGCGGGTGATCGCGATGCCGAGGTTCTGGTCGGTGTTGTCACCGGTCAGGCCCTCGACAGCCTTGAGCGCACGGATCAGCGCGACGCCGCCGCCAGGCACCACGCCTTCCTCGACCGCCGCACGGGTGGCGTGCAGGGCGTCTTCGACGCGGGCCTTCTTTTCCTTCATCTCGACCTCGGTGGCGGCACCGACCTTGATGACGGCCACGCCGCCGGCCAGCTTGGCCACGCGCTCCTGCAGCTTCTCGCGGTCGTAGTCGGAGGAGGTCTCCTCGATCTGCGCCTTGATCTGGCTGATGCGCGACTGGATGCGCTCGGCTTCGCCGGCGCCGTCGATGATGGTGGTGTTTTCCTTGGTGATCACCACGCGCTTGGCGCGGCCCAGGTCGTTGATGGTGGCCTTCTCCAGCTGCAGGCCCACTTCCTCGGAGATCACCTGGCCGTTGGTCAGGATCGCGATGTCCTCGAGGATCGCCTTGCGACGGTCACCGAAGCCCGGGGCCTTGACGGCGGCGACCTTGACGATGCCGCGGATGGTGTTGACCACCAGCGTGGCCAGCGCCTCGCCCTCGACTTCCTCGGCGACGATCAGCAGCGGCTTGCCGGCCTTGGCGACGCCTTCGAGGATCGGCAGCAGTTCGCGGACGTTGGAGATCTTCTTGTCGTGGATCAGGATGAACGGGTCGTCCAGTTCCACCTGCTGCGACTGCTGGTTGTTGATGAAGTACGGCGACAGGTAGCCACGGTCGAACTGCATGCCCTCGACCACGTCGAGCTCGTTCTCCAGGCCCGAGCCTTCCTCGACGGTGATCACGCCTTCCTTGCCGACCTTCTTCATCGCGGTGGCGATGATGTCGCCGATGTTCGAATCGGAGTTGGCCGAGATGGTGCCGACCTGGGCGATCGCCTTGTCGTCGGCGGTGGGGTTGGAGAGCTTCTTCAGCTCGCCCACGGCCGCGACGACGGCCTTGTCGATGCCGCGCTTGAGGTCCATCGGGTTCATGCCGGCGGCGACCGCCTTCAAGCCTTCCTGGATGAACGCCTGCGCCAGCACGGTGGCGGTGGTGGTGCCGTCACCGGCGACGTCGGAGGTCTTGGAGGCGGCTTCCTTGACGATCTGCGCGCCGAGGTTCTCGTACTTGTCGGCCAGCTCGATCTCCTTGGCGACGGACACGCCGTCCTTGGTGATCGTCGGGGCGCCGAAGCTCTTCTCGAGCACGACGTTGCGGCCCTTGGGACCCAGGGTGACCTTGACCGCGTTGGCCAGGGTGTTCACGCCCTTCAAGATGCGCGAGCGGGCGTCTTCGCCGAAGCGGACTTCTTTGGCTGCCATAAAATTTTTCCTTGAAAAATTTTGAAATTAGGTACGGAAAATTCCGCGAAAGGGGTACAAGAAGGAGCCGAAGGCGACTGGCGTGCGCGCTCTTTTCTCGCGCTCAGCCAAAACCGCCGAACGATCAGCCTTCAATCACAGCCACGATGTCGTCTTCCTTCAGGAAGACCAGCTCTTCGCCGTCGATCTTGATTTCCTGGCCGGCGTACTTGCCGAACAGCACGGTGTCGCCTTCCTTCAGGCTCATCGGACGGACGTTGCCGTCTTCCAGGATGCGGCCGGTGCCGGCGGCGATGACCTTGCCGCGGGTCGGCTTCTCGGTGGCGCTGTCGGGGATGACGATGCCGCCGGCGGAGACGCGCTCCTCTTCCAGGCGCTTGACGATGACGCGATCGTGCAGCGGACGCAGTTTGCTCATGGATGGAACTCCACTAGTTCGGGTTGAAAGAGGTGAAGGATCACCGGGTCGCTGTTAGCACTCGGTGATGGTGAGTGCCAATTCTACGGACGCAACCGGCCCCTGCAAGGGGCTGGAACGCGAATGGCTCAGCAGGTGGGGGGACAGGTGCGCTCCTACAGGTTTTCGCCAACGCCATCCTTGCGCGCAGGCGGCTACCATGGCTCGCCATGCCCGCCTCCGTCCTGCTCTGCTACTGCACCTGCCCCGACGCCGACAGCGCCACGCGCATCGCCGAAACGCTGGTGGCCGAGCGCCTCGCCGCCTGCGTCAACCGCCTGCCCAGCATCGCCTCGACCTACCGCTGGCAGGGCGCGGTCACTACCGACAGCGAGCATCTGCTGCTCATCAAGACCACCGCCACCCGCTTCGAGGCCCTGCGCACGCGCCTGCTTGCGCTGCATCCATACGAGCTGCCCGAACTCATTGCCGTACCCATCGAACACGCCCACGCGCCTTACCTGGCCTGGGTCCGAGAGGCCACCGGCGAGCGGCCGCAAGACTGCTGACAACCCTTGTCAGCGGGACTCCGGCAGACTTGTCCTCCCCCATTCCCCGCCCCCCCCAAGATGAAGAAGATCGACTACGCCGTCCTGCTGTCGCTGGGCGCCCTGTGGGGTGGCTCGTTCCTGTTCATGCGCATGGGCGCCGGTGCCTTCGACGCGCTGCCGCTGGCGGGCCTGCGCGCGATCGGCGCGGCGCTGTGCTTCCTGCCGCTGCTGGCTTCGCGCCGGCGCCTGGCCGAATGGCGCGAGCACTGGTGGCCGATCGCCGTGGTCGGGCTGACTAACTCGGCGCTACCCTTTCTGCTGTTCACTTTCGCCACGCGCAGCCTGCCGGCGGGCTTCGCCTCGATCATCGACGGCATGACGCCGATGTTCGCCGCGCTGATCGGCTGGCTGTGGCTGGGCCAGCGGCTGGACGCCTGGCGTGGCGCGGGGCTCGCGGCCGGTTTCGCGGGCATCCTCTGGCTGGCCCAGGGCAGCCTCGCAGTGGCTCCGGGCGCCGGCATGGCGTTGCTCGCCTGCGTGGCGGCCACGGTGCTCTACGGCTATGCGGTGCACTACTCGCACCTGCGCCTGGCGAGCGTCAACCCGCTGGTGGTGACGATCGGCAGCCACATGGTCGCCGCGCTGGTGCTGCTGCCGACCACCGTGCTGGCCTGGCCGACCCGGCCGCCGCCGATGCACGCGTGGCTGGCGGCGGCAGGACTGGCCGTGTTGTGCACGGCGCTGGCCTACGTCTTGTTCTTCTGGGTGCTGGCGCGCGTGGGCGCGCAGCGGATCATGGTCATTCCCTACCTGATCCCCGCCTTTGGCGTGCTGTGGGGCGCTCTGCTGCTGGGCGAGCCGGTGACGATGCGCATGCTCGCCGGTTGCGCGGTGATCCTGCTTGGCACGGCGCTCACCACCGGGCTGGTGCGTCCGCGGCGCGCGGTGCCGGCGCTGGCGGTCGAGGAGACATAAGGCCGCAACCGCCGGGGGCCCTGGGCGTGATGGGTCCATAATGGATCTCCCGCCCCGTGCCGCTGGAGACGCGATGCGCCCGATCATCGGCCGCCTGGCCGCCCGCCTGCCGTTGTTGATGCTGCTCCTGTGCCTGGCCGCACTGGCGCGTCCGTCGTTCGCACAGGAAGACGACGGCCTGCTGCCGGTCACCGAGGCCTACGAGCTCTCGGCCGACGCCTCCACCCCGGGCCTACTCAAGCTGCACTGGGAGATCGCGCCCGACTACTACCTCTACCGTGGCCGCATGAAGTTCAAGCCGGCCGATGGCGTGACCCTCGGCGAACCGACCTTCCCCGACGGCGAGAAGCACCACGACGAGTACCTGGGCGACGTGGAGATCTACCACCACGCGATCGAGGCCAGCGTGCCCTATACGGTGGCGCCGGGCACCACGCGGCTGCGTCTGGGCGTGCAGTTCCAGGGCTGCCACGAGGTCGATCCGAAGATCTGCTATCCGCCGCATACCGAGCAGCTGGACCTGCCGCTGCCGGCAGCCGCTGGTGCGACCGGTGGCGGCTCACTGGGCGCCGCGCTGGAGAAGCTCGGCGCCACCCACGGCGCCGCAGGCAACGACGCACCGCTGCCCGCGGAGCAGGCCTTCAGGCTCGAAGCCCTGGCGCAGGATCCGCACCACCTGCTGCTGCGCTGGACGATGCCGCCGGGCTACTACCTCTATCGCGACCAGACCCGGCTGCAGCTGCGCGACGGCCAGGGCCTGACACTGACGCCACAGTGGCCAGCCGGCACGCGCAAGGACGATCCGCACTTCGGCAGCGTGACCGTGTACTTCAGCGAGCTGGACCTGCCGGTCACGGTCGCCGGGGATCTCCACGGCCGCTCGCGCCTGACGCTCGAGGCGAGTTTCCAGGGCTGCCAGGACGGCGGCCTGTGCTACCCGATGATGACGCGCGCGCTGGACGTCGAGCTGGGTAGCGCGGTGCCGGCGACTGGCACGCCGACCGCGACCGCCCCCGAGGCGCCGCCGGCCTCGGCGACGCAAGGTCCGCTGCAGACCAGCCTGTGGCTCGCGCTCTTGCTCGCCCTCGGCGGCGGCCTGGTGCTCAACCTGATGCCGTGCGTGCTGCCGGTGCTGTCGATCAAGGCGGTCGGCCTGCTGGAAAGCGGCGAGAGCCCGGCCCGCGCACGGGCGCATGCGATCGCCTACACCGCCGGCGTGCTGCTGAGCTTCGTGGCGCTGGGACTGTCCATCCTGGCCCTGCGCTCGGCCGGCCACGCACTCGGCTGGGGCACACAACTGCAGCAGCCGCTGCTGGTCGGCGTGCTGGCGCTGGTGATGCTGGCGGTGGGCCTGTCGATGTCCGGGCTGGTGCAGTTCGGCGCCTCGCTGGGCAATACCGGCGCGGGGCTCGCCTCCCGCGGCGGCATGGCCGGCGACTTCTTCACCGGCGTGTTGGCGGTGGTGGTGGCCAGCCCCTGCACCGCGCCATTCATGGGCAGTGCGCTGGCCTACGCGTTCGCCGCGCCGGCGGCGTCCGCGCTGCTGGTGTTCCTGGCGCTCGGGCTCGGCCTTGCGTTGCCGTTCCTGGCGGTCGGCTTCGTGCCGGCGCTGGCGCGGCGACTGCCGCGGCCGGGCCGCTGGATGGAGACGCTCAAGCAGTTGCTCGCCTTCCCGATGTACCTCACCGCGGCCTGGCTGGCCTGGGTGCTGGCCAACCAGCGCGGCGCCGACGCGGTCGGCCTGTTGCTGGTCGCCGGGGTGTTCCTGGCGCTGACCCTGTGGTGGTTCGAACGCAGCCGCGGCCGCGCCGGCCTGGTGCGCGCACCGGTGCTGCTGGCGCTGCTGGCCACCGCGGCGCCGCTGTACGGGCTGGCACAGCTGCCGCCCCCGGTACGCGCGGCGCGGGCCGATACGGGCACGGTCGCCTACAGCCCGGAAAAGCTGGCCGAACTGCGCGCCGCCGGCACCCCGGTGTTCGTCGACATGACGGCCGACTGGTGCGTCACCTGCAAGGCCAACGAGCACACGGTGCTGGACACGGCCGCGTTCCGTGCGCTGCTCCAGCGCACCGGCGCGGTCTACATGAAAGGCGACTGGACCGACGTCAATCCGACCATCGCCGCTTTCCTGGAGCAGTACCACTCGCCGGGCGTGCCGCTGTACGTGGTGTTCCCGCGCGGCGGTGGCGAGGGGCGCAAGCTGCCGACGGTGCTTACCTCCAGCCTGGTCGAGCAGGCCCTGACCGAGGCGGCGCGCTGAGATGATGACCCGGGCGAGCTGGCTCATTCTGGCGCTGGCGGTGCTCGCCGCCGCAGCCGGCGGCTGGCTGCAGCACGCCTCGCGCGAGCGGCGCGGGCCGGACCTGGTGGGCCAGCCGGTGCCATCGCTGCAGCTGCCCGACCTGGAAGGGCGCCCGCACACCCTCGCCGACTACGCCGGTCGACGCGTGGTGGTCAATTTCTGGGCCAGCTGGTGCGGCCCGTGCCTGAAGGAGATGCCGGCCCTGGCCTCCGCACAGGCCCGCTTCGGCGGCGATCGTCCGGCCGTGGTCGGCATCGCCATGGATACGCCGGAGAACGTGCGCGCCTATCTGGAGGCTTATCCGGTCAACTACCCGATCCTGCTCGGCCGGCTGGACGACCCCGACAGCGCGCGGCAGCTGGGTGATGGCGCCAGCGTGCTGCCCTACAGCGTGCTGCTCGACGCCGACGGCACGGTGCTGGCGAGCCACGCCGGGATGCTGGATGCGGCCACGCTCGAGCGCTGGCTGGGCGAGGGGTCCCAGTAGGAGCGCACCGGTGCGCGACCGGCAGGCCCGGCGCGCCGTGATGGTCCGGGTCGCGCACAGGTGCGCTCCTACTGGGTCTGGCCCACATACGCCCACGCACGGTTTGTGCGGCAGTTCTCCGTCGAACATCGCCGAACTGCGGCGAAGTGGACAACATCGCAAAGGGCGCGCACACTTCGCCCCTCGCCGGAATGCTCCGGCTGGCTGCCAAGGTGTCGCGTGGCGAAACTGCTGGTCCTGCACGGGCCCAACCTCAACCTGCTGGGCTCGCGCGAGCCGGAAGTCTACGGGCGCGACACGCTCGCGGACATCGACGCGCGACTGGCCCACCAGGCGCAGGCGGCCGGGCATGAACTGGCCAGTTTCCAGTCCAACGCCGAGCACGCCCTCATCGAGCGCGTGCAGCAGGCGCGCGACGAAGGCATCGCCTGGATCCTGATCAACCCGGCCGCCTTCACCCACACCAGCGTTGCCCTGCGCGACGCTCTGGCGGCTGTGGCGATCCCGTTCATCGAGGTTCACCTGTCCAACGTGCACGCGCGCGAGCCGTTCCGCCGGCACTCCTACCTGTCCGACCTGGCGGTGGGGGTGGTCTGCGGCTTCGGCGCCAACAGCTATTCGCTCGCGCTCGAGGCCGCCTTGCAGCGGCTCGCGCCGGCCTGATTTCCCATCAAGACCCGACCGGCCGCCCGCGCGGCCCCGAACAAGAAGGCACTCCCATGGATCTGCGCAAGATCAAGAAGCTGATCGACCTGCTCGAGGAATCCAACCTCGCGGAACTGGAAATCAAGGAAGGCGAGGAAGTGGTGCGCCTCTCGCGCGTGCCCACCGGCGGCATGACCGTCGCCGCCGCGCCAATGGCGCTGCAGGCTGCCCCCGTCGCGGCGGCACCCGCCCCGGCCGCCGCGCCCGCGGCCGCCGACGCCGCACCCGCCGCCAACGCCCTGCCCGAAGGTCACGTGGTCAAGGCGCCGATGGTCGGCACCTTCTATGCCTCGGCCACGCCGGGCGCGGCCGCCTTCGTCAAGGTCGGCCAGCAGGTCAAGGCCGGCGAGACGCTGGGCATCATCGAGGCGATGAAGATGTTCAACCAGATCGAGGCGGACGTCGCCGGGACCGTGCAGGCGATCCTCATCGAGAACGGTCAGCCGGTCGAGTTCGACCAGCCGATGTTCGTGATTGCCTGATCCGGCGGGACGAATCCGATGCTAGAAAAAGTCGTCATTGCCAACCGCGGTGAGATTGCGCTGCGCGTGCTGCGCGCGTGCCACAGCCTTGGCATCAAGACCGTCGCGGTGCATTCCACCGCCGACCGCAACCTCAAGCACGTGGGCCTAGCGGACGAGGCGATCTGCATCGGCCCGGCGCCGTCGGTCGACAGCTACCTCAACATTCCACGCATCATCGCGGCGGCGGAGATTACCGACGCGCAGGCGATCCACCCCGGCTACGGCTTCCTCTCCGAGCGCGCCGACTTCGCCGAGCAGGTGGAGCAGTCCGGCTTCATCTTCATCGGCCCGACCGCCGACGTCATCCGCCTGATGGGCGACAAGGTCGAGGCGATCAAGGCGATGAAGGCCGCCGGCGTGCCGTGCGTGCCCGGCTCCGGTGGTCCGCTGGGCGACAACGTCGAAGAGAACATGCGCATCGCGCGCGAGATCGGCTACCCGGTGATCATCAAGGCGGCCGGCGGCGGCGGCGGCCGCGGCATGCGCGTGGTGCGCACCGAGGCGCATCTGGGCAACGCCATCACCATGACGAAGCAGGAGGCCAAGGCGGCCTTCGGCAACGACATGGTGTACATGGAGAAATTCCTGGAGAACCCGCGCCACGTGGAAATCCAGGTGCTGGCCGATGGCCAGGGCAACGCGATCCACCTGGGCGAGCGCGACTGCTCTATGCAGCGCCGCCACCAGAAGGTCGTCGAGGAAGCGCCGGCGCCGGGCATTACGCCCGAACTGCGCGCGCAGATCGGCCAGGTCTGCGTGGAAGCCTGCCTGCGCATCGGCTACCGCGGCGCCGGCACGTTCGAGTTCCTGTTCGAGAACGGCCGCTTCTACTTCATCGAGATGAACACCCGCATCCAGGTCGAGCACCCGGTGACCGAGTTCATCACCGGCATCGACCTGGTGCGCGAGCAGTTGCTGATCGCCGGTGGCGAAAAGCTCTCGATCAAGCAGGAAGACATCCAGATCCGCGGCCACGCCATCGAGTGCCGCATCAACGCCGAGGATCCGGACACGTTCATGCCCAGCCCCGGCACGGTCAAGCGCTTCGAGGCCCCGGGCGGCCCGGGCGTGCGCGTGGACACGCACCTGTACGACGGCTACCGAATCCCGCCCAACTACGATTCGATGATCGGCAAGCTGATCGTCTACGGCCCCGACCGCGAGACCGCGATCTGCCGCATGCGCCTGGCGCTGGCCGAGACCGTCATCGAAGGCGTCAAGTGCAACATCCCGCTGCAGCAGCGCATCATGGCCGACGCCGGCTTCCAGCACGGCGGCCAGAACATCCATTACCTGGAAAAGCGCATGGCCGAGCAGAAGGAACCGAAGGCCAGCGGCGAGTAGTCCGACCCGGCAGACACCCCTGCAGGAGCGCACCCTGTGCGCGACCGCCATGCACCCGGTCGCGCACAGGTGCGCTCCTGCAGTGACCAACAGCAACACGCACGCAAGCGCACCCATGCCTTTTCTGGAACTCGCCCTCACCCTCCGCGCCGAGCAGCAGCCGCGCGTGGAGGAAGCCCTCGACGACCTGGGCGCCCTCTCCATCACCCTGCGCGACGCCGACGCCGAGACGCCCGACGAACAGGCGATCTTCGAGCCGGGCGTGGGTGAGCTGCCGCTGTGGCCCACGCTCACTCTGGACGCGCTGTTCGACGCCGGTACCGACCGTCGCGGCCTGGTCGAGGCCTTGGGCGAACTGCTGCCCTGGCTGGAGCCCGACCAGCTCGCCTTCCGCGAAGTCGGCGACGAGGACTGGGAACGCGCCTGGATGGACCAGTTCAAGCCGATGCCGTTCGGGCGAAGGCTGTGGATCTATCCGTGGAACATCGAGCCGCCCGCCGACGAGGACATCGTGGTCGTGCGGCTGGACCCGGGCCTGGCCTTCGGCAGCGGCACCCACCCGACCACCGCACTGTGCCTGGAGTGGCTCGACGGGTTGGACCTGGCCGGCAGGCAGGTGACCGACTACGGCTGCGGCTCGGGCATCCTGGCCATCGCCGCGCTCAAGCTCGGCGCCGCCGGTGCGATCGGCGTCGACAACGACCCGCAGGCACTGACGGCGTCCAACGACAATGCCGAACGCAACGGCGTGGCCGATCGACTCCGCGTGTTCCTGCCGGGTGAGGAACCCAGGGCGCCCGCCGACGTGTTCGTTGCAAACATCCTGGCCGGGCCGCTGGGCGAGCTCGCCCCCACCTTCGCCGCCGCCTGCAAGCGCGGCGCACCCTTCGCCATCTCCGGCATCCTGGCAGGCCAGCAGGACGAATTGCTGGCGCGCTACGCCGAATGGTTTGACGACCTGCGCGTGGACGCGCGCGAAGACTGGATCCGCATCAGCGGCCACCGCCGCTGAACTGCCGCACCCTGTAGGAGCGCACCTGTGCGCGACCGTGGTGCATGGCGGTCGCGCACAGGTGCGCTCCGACAC
>NZ_JBHZGL010000016.1:0-68212 GCF_051900415.1 Frateuria sp. GZRR35 | reverse complement strand
CAAAGAAACGGCCTGGCTAAGCCCGGTGAGGGATAAGAGCTAGGTGCCGCCTCGCTTTGCTTGGTCAGTCGCTTGCTCTTAGAGGAGCTGCCGCCGCTTTACCGCGGGCGCTCGGGAGCTGAGGCAAAGGACTTGCGCGTTTGGACGCTGGAGCGCCGTACTTGGCTCCCTCTCCCCTCTGGGGAGAGGGCTGGGGTGAGGGGCCGGGGCTCGCGGGGCTGCCTGCGAGAGCGCTGCCTTGCTTGTCGTTCTTGCGCAGCCTCCCCGCGACTTGGCTCGCCTGCCGCGGCTTTCGATCGCCTGCCGGCGCTCGGGTCACTTTCTTTGCTGGCCCAAAGAAAGTAACCAAAGAAATGGCCTGCTAAACACGGGGTGACTAAAAAGCTAGGTGCCAGTGCGCTTGCTTGGTCAGTCGCCTGCTCTTAGAGGAGCCGCCGCCGCTTTACCGCGGGCGCTCGGGAGTTGAGGCAAGAGGGCTTGCGCGTTTGGGGGCCGGAGCGCCGCACTTGGCTCGCGCTCCCCGCCGGGGAGAGGGTTGGGGCGAGGGGCCGGGGCTCGCGGGAATGCCTGCGAGAACCGTAGATGGGATGTTCTCCCTCGACGGGTGACGTTGTGGCGGATGCTTGCCCTGCGCGGCGGGTATGGCGCCTTCTCGCACGGGAGGGCGCCGCGAGGCGGCGCCGTAGCGGATCAGTCCTCGTTGGGGCCGGAGATCACTTCCATCTCGCTGACGCCGCCGGGCGCGAGGTCCTTGAGCAGGTCGAGGAAGTTCTTGCCGACCAGGCGCTGGGCGCGACGCAGCAGCAGCGGAACCGGGCTGGAGGGCTCGCAGCGCGTGTAGTAGTCGCAGATGTCGTCGATCCGGCGCAGCACATCCTGTGGCGTTTCGATGCGGCCCGGGACGCTGGCGCGCTGGCCAGGCGCAGCAGGCTCGCCGGTTTCGGATGCGGTTTCGGTATCGCTTGCGATGTCGGGCATGCGTCGTGCCGCCTGCGACTCGACGAATTTCTTCAACTCGTAGCTGTCGGTCAGCAGCGGCTTGAGGTCCGGGCCGGCGGTGCCGATACGGTCGTTGAAAATCCGGTCGATCGCCTTGGCTTCGTCCAGGATGCGCGTGGCCGCATCCAGCGTGGCGGCAAGCTCCTCTTCGGAGCAATCGAGGCAGCACGCTTCGATCTCCGTCATGCTCGGCAGCGCCTCGTCGCCGGCGTCGATTTTCATCGTGCCATTGGCAATGCGCAGGTCACGCAGCGAAAACCGGCCCAATCGCGGCGATTGCACGAACGGTGTATTGCGGAAATAGGCGAGCAGCCCCAGCGGATTGGCAATGGCGGCGATGGCGTTGACGCGCGCGGTCGGGTCATCGTCGTCTTCGGCGTCCAGTTGCGGGTGCACGCCGTCCCAATGGTCTTCGAGCAGGCCACGGAGCAGTGCCAGACCGGCGGCCCAGCCGGACATGCCACCGGTGCGCATCCAGGCGGTCGCCAGGTGCGTGGCCACGCGCAGGTCGCGCGAACGCTGGAGCAGGCCGGTGGCGAGCGAATCCACTTCGTCCCAGTCCGGCTCCTCGGCCGCCTTGACGCTGTCGCCCATGGCGCGTTCGGCGCGCGGCGCGGCGGCGCGTTCGAGGGCCATGAAATCGGGATCGTATTCGAGGTCGCTGCCGGTGGGCGAGTCGCCATCAAGCGGTGCGAGAAAAGCTGCCGGGTCGTAACGCGTCATCGGTCTTAATCCCCTTGTGATACAAGGAAATAATACAGCCGAAAAATGGCCCGCAGCCCCGCCCATTTCAAAAAAATGAGTGGATGAATCGGCCGCGGATTTACGCAATACGAGTGCCTGGAAGTACCCGATTAAATGGGGCAAGCCTCACGGATGTACGTGCCGTCCGGCCGACTGCGCGGCCGGCTCCTGCGGGCAGCGGCCGACTACGTGGGCCAGCGTGTTGACGTTGTCCACCAGGCGGTCGGTAAGGCGGGCGACCTGGTCGGCGCTGGCCTGGTCTTCGGACATCGCCAGCAACGCGCCGAGACTGCGCTGGAGCAGGCGAAGGTCGGGCAACTCCAGTACCGCGCGCTGCTCCCGCAGTGCGCCGGCGATGCCGTGGAGCGCGGTGGCGGTGTGGTCGACGAAGGCGCTCACCTCGGCTTGCTCGGGCAGGCCCGGGCGGTGTTGCAGCAACGCTTCCAGCGTCATCGCGGTGCGCGCCAGGCGATTGCCGTTGGCGAACAGCGCCTGCGCCAGGTCGACCAGCGCCGCCGGCGTGGCGGGTTCGGCCCGCATGCGTTCGAGCGAAGCCAATGCATTGGTGCGTGCAGTGCGGGCGGCGGTGCGCGTCTCGCGGTGGGTGCCGCGGCGCTGCGGTCGGCCGAGGGCGCGCAGGTAGTCGGCGTAGGCGTCGAGCATGTCGGCCAGCGCTGCACGGGCGCGACCGTGCTCCCAGGTCGGCCACAGCACGTAGGCAAGGAGCGCCATGCCGCTGGCCAGCGCCGTGTTGATCACGCGGTCGGCCACCGCGACGCCCGGGGCGACGCCTTCAAAGGAGAGCAGGACCACGACGGTGCCGGTCAGCGCGGCCACGGCAATGCCGTAGTGCGCGGTGGCCAGGTAGCGAAACGCCATGCACAGCACGCCCATCAGCGCCAGATGCGCCCACGGCTCGTCCGGGATCACATGCAGCAGCCCGGTGGTCAGCAACAGGCCGAGCACGGTGCCGACCACGCGCAGCAGGCCGAAGTTGAAGGTGGCGGCGAAGTCCGGGCGCAGGACGATGGCGACGGTCATCGGCAGCCAGTAGCCGTGCGGGAGCTCAAGTGCGCGCGAGAGTGCCAGCGCCAGGCTCAGCGCCACGGCGGAGCGCACCGCATGGCGGAACGCGACCGAACGCGGCGTGAGGTTGGCCAGCAACATGGCGCGCGCGGAGCTTTGCCGCAGCGAAGCCGGCAGGCGCAGGTCCGCGGATTCGGCGCGCTGTTCGCCGCGGCTGCCGGCCCAGTTGGCGTTGCGCACGGCAGCGGCCAGCTGACCGGACAGCGCATGCACGTGCAGCGCGCGCTGGGGGCTGGTTTCGGCGGCATGACGTTCGATCGTGCGCAGTGCGTGCAGCGCGCGTTCGGCGGCGTCGGGGGCGACGCCTTCTTCCAGCGCCTCGGCGATATGGTCGAGTACGCGCGCCACGCGTGCGCGGAAGCGCAGCGGCACGGCGTGGGCGGGCGAACCGTCGGCCAGCGCGGTGAGTTCCAGGCGGATGCGTTCGGCCAGTTCCAGCATCACGCCGAAGGCTTCCATCGCGCGGCCGCGGGCGTGGAAGCGGCCCAGCAGCGTCTGCTGCAGCGTGGTCATCGCGCCGCTGAGCGCGGGCTCGTCCTCGTCGTCCTGCGCGCGCTGCCGGGCGACCGCGGCCAGACCGCGGTAAACCACGGCCAGCGCCTGCCGCTCGGGCCGGTAGCGCTGCAGTGGCCAGGCGGCGACGGAAAACAGCATCATCAGGAGGCCGCCGGCGAAGATCAGCCCGGCGCCCGCCGCCGCGTGTGCGGGCGAGGTGGGATAGGCAGCGGTGACCACCAGCAGGATCATGCTGGTCATGCCCACGCGGGCCAGATCGGTACCGAACACCACCAGCATGCCGCCGCTGAAGCCGACCAGGGCGGTGGCCAGCAGCATCGAGGGCAGGTGCCCGCCGATCAGGAAGCCGGCGAAGGCGGCCAGGCCCGCAGCAAGCGAGGCCAGCAGGAGTTGCCGCACGCGCTGGCGATACGGTCCGGGCTGGTCGGAGAACATCGTGTCGAGCGCACCGGCGGCAATGCCCAGGCCGACCGCGGTGTACCCGGTCGCCATGCCGATCGCCAGCGGCAGCACCACGGCGAGCGTGTTACGCACGACCACCCGCAGCGGGACGTCCGGACGCTTGGTCCGCGTCAGGCTTTCCAGCACGTTGGCGCGTAGCGAATAGACGCTGGCGGTCATGGGCCGAATCGCTGGGGTGGGGACAGGCGATTCTGCACGAGGCTAGTTGAACCGCCGTATAGGAGGCCGCTTTACCGGGGCGGGTCTTGTTCCGCCCGGGGGACGATGGGGAAGGGCGATCCCGTGGCGGGATCGCCAGCCGTCAGGCGCGCCCGGCGAACTCGCCCGTCAGCGTGTTCACCCAGACCTTTTCCTCGTTGGTGATGTACTCGGGCACCTGGATCTCGACGCCGGTATTGAGGCGCGCGGGCTTGGTGCGCTTGGTCGCGCTGGCGCCCTTGAGCTCGGGTGCGGTGTCGACCACCGTCAGCATCACGCTGGTCGGCACCTGCAGGCCGACCGGCGCGTCATCGATCAGCTGCACGTAGTAGCCCTCGGTGTCCTCCACGATGTAGCCGGCGCTGTCGCCGACCAGTTCGGGGCCGAGCAGGTACTGGGTGTAGTCCTCGGCATCCATGAACACGAACGCCTCGCCATCCATGTAGGAGAAGTTGGCCGCGCGGCGGACCAGGTCCATTTCCTTCAGGTCGTCGTCCGCGCGCAGGCTCAGGTCGAACTTGCGCCCGCCGGGGATCGAATACATGGTGAAGCGGAAGGTCACGTTGCCACCGCGCGCGGTGGGCGAGCTGCGCTCGATGTCGCGCACCTGGTAGACGGTGCCGTCGTGCTCGACCACGTTGCCTTTCTTGACGTCGGAAGCTTTCATTGGGGGCGCCGGGATTGGTGATTCGGGATTCGGGATTTGGGAAGGCGAAGAGTTCGGGATGCGGGGCCCTTGCGAATCCCGAATCCCGTCTCCCGAATCCCGGTTACTTGGGCTGCAGCCGCACCGCGCCGTCGAGGCGGATGGTTTCGCCGTTGATGTAGCGGTTGCCGAGGATGAACGCGACGGTCTGTGCGAATTCCCCGGGCTTGCCCAGGCGCGAGGGGAACGGGATCGACGCGCCGAGCGATTCCTGCACCTGCGGGGGCATGCCGTCGACCATTGGGGTCCAGAAGATGCCCGGCGCGATAGTCGCCACACGGATGCCGAAGCGGGCCAGTTCGCGTGCCATCGGCAGCGTCATGCCGACCACGCCGCCCTTGGAGGCCGAATACGCGGCCTGGCCGATCTGGCCTTCGTAGGCGGCCACCGAGGCGGTGTTGATGATCACGCCGCGCTCGCCGTCCTCGCCGGCTTCGTTGGACTGCATCAGCGCCGCACCGGCCTTGGCCACGTTGAAGCTGCCGACCAGATTGACCATCACGGTGGCCTGGAACTGCGACAGCGCCATCGGACCTTCCTTGCCCAGCACGCGGCCTGCACCCAGGATGCCGGCGCAGTTCATCACCACGTTGAGCCCGCCCATCGCCTCGCGCGCGGCGGCAACGTTGGCGGTCACGCCTTCCTCGGAGGTGACGTCGGTGCGGTAGAAGCGCGCGGCATCGCCCAGCGCCTGCGCGGCCTGCTGGCCCTTCTCCTCGTTGACGTCGAACAATGCGACCTTCGCGCCGTGCGCGACGAGATGCTGCGCCACCGCGTGGCCGAGTCCGGAGGCGCCGCCGGTGATGACGGCCTTGACCTGATCGAGCTGCATGGGAGGGGGTCCTTAGTAAGGCGGAAAACGGCAATGGTAGCCGAGGCGCCACCGTGACAGTCGCCCGCCCGTCGCGCCGCTTTTCCGTAGGAGCCCGCTTGCGGGCGATGCTCTTTCGTAGGCCGGCCAACGGGCATCGCCCGCAAGCGGGCTCCTACAAGGGGAGGCCGGTCAAATAGACGGCGTCGGGGGTGACGCGCAGTACCGAGCCCTGTTCGTACCAGTCGCCCAGCACGATGCGCTGTGCCGGCTGGCCATCGAGCGTGAATTCATGGACGGCCGGTCGGTGCGTGTGGCCGTGGATCAGGCGGGTGACGCCGGCGCCGCGCATGGCTTGTGCGACGGTATCGGCGTTGACGTCCATGATCGATTCCATGGTGGCGCCGGTGTGCGCGCGGCTGTCGGCGCGGGCCTTGGCGGCGAAAGCGCGGCGCGCTTCCAGCGGCATCGCCAGGATGTTGGCCTTCCATTCGGGCGTGCGCACCTGGCGGCGCACCGCCTGGTAGGCCACGTCGTCAGTGCACAACGTGTCGCCGTGCATGAGCAGGGTGGGGCGGCCATGAAGATCGTGTACCACGCCATCTTCGAGCAGGATCAGGCCGGCGCGGTCGGCGTAGTCCTGGCCGAGCAGGAAGTCGCGGTTGCCGGGCATGAAGTACACCGGCCGGCCCGAAGCGCGCACCGCTTGCGTGGCGCGGGCGATACGGGTCGGGAGCTCGGCGTCGTCGTCGTCGCCGACCCAGGCCTCGACCAGGTCACCCAGGATGTACAGCGCGTCGGCCTGGCGCACTTCGTCGCCGGCCAGGTAGCGCTCGAACAGCTCGGTGATGTGCGGGCGGCTGTCGTCCAGGTGCAGGTCGGCGATGAACAGGCTGGCCATCAGCCGCCCTTCTTGCCGGCCGGCTTGGCCACGCTGCTGGCCTTGGCGGGTGCCTTGGCGCTGGTGGCGGAGGCGGGGGTCTCTTCGCCGCCGATCACGCGGACGCTCTGGATGACCGGCAGCGGGTAGGGCACGTCGGCGGCGAACGGGCCTTGGCCGCGGGTCGGCAGGCCCGCGATCTTGTCGACCACGTCCATGCCCCCGACCACCCGCCCGAACACGGCGTAACCCCAGGTCAGGCCGCTCTGGTTGCCGGCGTAGTCGAGGCGGCGGTTGTCGACCAGGTTGATGAAGAACTGCGCCGTGCCCGAGTTCGGATCGGCCCCGCGCGCCACCGCCACGGTGCCGCGCAGGTTGGACAGGCCGTTGTCCGCTTCGCTGGCGATCGCCGGATGGGTGCGCTTGGGCTGCAGGTCGCGCGTGTACAGGCCGCCCTGCACCAGGTAGCCGTTGATGGCGCGATGGAACACGGTGCCGTCGTAGAAGCCCTCGCGCACGTATTGCAGGAAATTGGCCACGCTCTTGGGCGCCTTGTCCGGGAACAGTTCCAGCGTGATGTCGCCGACGCTGGTGTGCACCAGCACCTTCGGGCCTGGCGCGGGCGGCGTGGCGCTGGTGCTTGCCGGCGGCGGCGCGGCCTGGGCGGCGACGCCCAGGGGCAGGAACAGCAGGAGGGCCAGCAGGAGTCGGGGCATGCGTGCGGAACCTGTATGGATTGCCTGCGCATGATACGCGGTGGCGTTGTTCAGGCTGAAGCGCGCGCTGTCCGGAGCGCCACGCCCTCGATCCTTCCCCCGTGCGCGGGGATTGGAGATGGGGTGGTAAGGCTCAGGTGCGCTGGATTTCGAGCGTCAAACCCAGTTCCGCCATCGGCCCCTGTTCCTGCTCCAGGTCCGCCTCGGTCAGTGGGTGCTGGTCAAGCCATGTAGCCGGAATGGCCAGGCGCAGGCGATGGCTGGTGGCGCTGAGCTTCAGTGGCGGCAGCGACTCGGCGCGACGCCCACGGCGGAACAGCACAGCCAGCCGCAGCAGCGCGGTGATGTGCCGGGCTAGCGCGCGGTAGCGCTGCGGCAGTACCGAGATCAGTGCCTTGGCCGGCTTGCGCCGGTGCGCCTCGATCACCGCCGAAAGCAGTTGCTGCTCCTGCCGCGAGAAACCGGCCAGGTCGGCGTGGCGCAGGATGTAGGCACCGTGGTGGTGATGCTGGCTGTGCGCGATGGCCAGTCCGATCTCGTGCACGCGGGCGGCCCAGGAGAGCCACTCGCGCGCCTCGGTATCCAGCTTCCAGGGACGCGCGACCTGGTCGAACAGGCTCAGGGCCGTCTGCTCGACGCGCCGCGCCTGCGCGCGATCGACGCCGTAGCGGGTAGCGAGCGCGTCGATGCTGTCGGTACGTGGGTCGCGGCCGCCGGCGCGCCCAAGCAGGTCCCACAGCAGGCCTTCGCGCATGGAGCTTTCGCACACGCGCATGTGGTCGATGCCCAGCGCCTCGAACGCAGCTTCGAGGATCACCACCGCGCCGGCGAACACCGGCGCGCGTTCCTCGGTCAGGCCGGGCAGCCGCAACAGGTCCATCTGGCCCTGTTCCAGCACCGCTTCGCGCAACTCGGCCAGGGCGTCGAGGGTGACGCCGTCGTCGGTCAGGCCCATCGCCTGTACCACGGCGTCGACGGCCTTGGCGCTACCCGAGGAGCCGTAGGCCTCCTGCCAGCCGGCTTCGCGAAAATCCTCGGCAAACTGCTGCAGCAGCACACCCACTTCGCTGCGCGCGCGCTGCCAGCGCTTGGGCGTAAGCCGGCCGCCGGGAAAGAAACGCAACGTCGAGGCGATGCATCCGGCCTGCACGCTCTCGGTATGCAGCGGCGCGAGCCCGCGGCCGATGATGAATTCGGTACTGCCACCACCCACGTCGATGACCAGCCGCGGCTCGCGCGAGGCGGGCAGGTCATGCGCCACGCCAAGGAAGATGAGCCGACCTTCCTCGCGGCCGGAGACGATCTCCACGGGATGGCCCAGCGCGTCCTCTGCCGCGCCCAGGAAGTTGTGCGGCGAGGAAAGGCGCCGCACGGTATTGGTGGCCACTGCGCGCACGTTGGCGGAAGGAAGACTCTCGATGCGCTGGCCGAAGCGCGCCAGGCTGGCCAGCGCACGGGCGCGATGAGCCGCGTCCAGCGTGCCGTCCGAACGCAGGCCGGCGGCCAGGCGCACGCTGTCGCGCAGGCGATCGATAACGCGCGGCTCGCCGTGCTCCATGCGCGCGACCACCATGTGGAAACTGTTCGAGCCCAGGTCGACGGCCGCTATCAGCTCGCCATCCTTGATGGGTACGGGCTCGGTGGTCACGCGGGGGTTCCAGGCAGGTGAAGCGGGCATTCTGCCACGCGGGGCCAGACGCACGCGGACGCCATGCTGCAGGAGCGCACCTGTGCGGGACCGCCATGGCGGCCGGTGCTGAACCCATGGACGTGCCATGCATTGCGGTCGCGCACAGGTGCGCTCCTACGGGAGGTCGGCGCTCGCGGGGTCATGCGCAAATCTTGTCGAGCAGCGTCTGCTGCGCGCTGTGCGGTGGCTGGTCGCCCGGTACGGCGCGGGTGTAGCGGCCGTCGCTGCCGAGCAGCCAGGCCTGGGTGTTGTCGGCCAGGCCGTTGGCCAGCGTCTCGTCGAACACGCGTGCGGCCAGCGCCGGGTCGAGGATCGGGAAGGCCACCTCGATGCGGCGCATCAGGTTGCGCTCCATCCAGTCGGCGCTGGCGCAGTAGATTTCCGGCTGGCCGTCGTTGGCGAACCAGTACACGCGGCTGTGCTCCAGGAAACGGCCCACGATCGAGCGCACGCGGATGCGCTCGGAAATACCCGGCAGGCCCGGGCGCAACGTGCAGGCCCCGCGCACGATCAGGTCGATCTCCACGCCCGCCTGCGAGGCACGGTAGAGCGCCTCGATCACGTGCGATTCGTTGAGCGCGTTGAGCTTTGCGACGATGCGCGCCGGCTTGCCCGCCTGCGCGTTGGCGGTCTCGCGCTCGATCTTGGCGACCACGCTCTTGTACAGCGTGAAGGGCGAATGCAGCAGGCGCTTGAGGCTGATCACCGAGCCCAGGCCGGAGAGCTGCTGGAACACCTTGTGCAGGTCCTCGCCGATCTCCGGGTTGGAGGTCATCAGGCCGATGTCGGTGTACATCCGGCTGTTGGCCTGGTGGTAGTTGCCGGTCGAGAGGTGTACGTAGCGGCGCAGCATGTCCGTTTCGCGGCGCACGATCAGCATCATCTTGGCGTGGGTCTTGTAGCCGACCACGCCGTAGACCACCTGCACGCCCGCCTCCTGCAGCCGCGTGGCCAAGCGGATGTTGGCTTCCTCGTCGAAGCGCGCGCGCAGCTCGATCACCACGGTAACGTCCTTGCCGTTGCGCGCGGCCTCCACCAGCAGGTCGACCAGCGGGGTGTCCTCGCCGGCGCGGTAGAGCGTCTGCTTGATCGCCAGCACGGCGGGATCGGCGGCGGCCTGGCGCAGTAGGTCGACCACCGCGGCGAAGCTTTCGTAGGGATGGTGCAGCAGCACGTCGCGCTGGCCGATCAGCTCGAACAGGTTGGCGCCCGGCTCGATCGCCGCCGGCAGGCAGGGCACGAAGCGCGGGAACTTGAGCTCGGGCCGGTCCACGTGGTCGTAGATGCCGCCGGCGCGGATGATGTTGACCGGGCCGTCGCAGCGGTAGACGTCCGATGCCTCCAGCTCGAAATTGGCCACGAGCATGGCGGTGATCGCCTTCGGGCAGTCGTTGGCGATTTCCAGCCGCACCGGCCGCGCGTATCCGCGCCCGAGCAATTCCTCGCTGAGTGCGCGGGCGAGGTTTTCCACTTCCGCTTCCTCGACGATCAGCTCGCTGTTGCGGGTGACGCGGAACTGATAGGAGCCGACTACCTTGAAGCCGGGAAACATCAGGTCGACGAAAGCCTGCAGCAGCTCGGCCAGGAACACGAAGGTGTCGCCGTCGCCACCGACTTCGGCCGGCAATTTGACGATGCGCGGCAGCGAGCGCGGCGCACGCACCAGCGCCATGTGGCCCTCGTGCCCGAACGCGTCGCGGCCCTGCAGCACCACGGCGATGTTCAGCGTCTTGTTGAGGATGCGCGGGAACGGATGCGCCGGGTCCAGGCCCAGCGGCGAGAGCACCGGCAGCACCTCGTGTTCGAAATAGCCTTGCAGCCAGCGCCGCTGCACGGCGTTCCACTGGTGGCGGGTGAGGAAGCGTATGCCCTCGGCGTCCAGCTGTGGGCGGAGCTGTTCCTGCCAGGTCGCGTACTGTTCGGTGACCAGGTCCAGCACGCGCGCGCGGATGCGCGTCAGCAGCTCGCCGGAGGACAGCCCGTCAGGCCCCGGTGCGGCCGAGCCATAGGCGTGGTGGTGCTTGAGCATCGCCACGCGTACCTCGAAGAATTCGTCGAGGTTGTTCGCCACGATGCTCAGGTAGCGCAGCCGTTCCAGTAGCGGTACGTGCGCATCGCGCGCCATGGCGAGCACGCGGAAGTTGAACTCCAGCGCGGCCAGCTCGCGGCTCAGGAACAGCTCCGGCGCGGACAGGTCGGCGATCGCAGTGGCGGTTTGCGGCAGTTTGCGGGCCATGGGGACCCATTCTGGACGATGCGGAGGCCAAGTACACCCGGTCACCGTCATACGGTCGGGTGGCCTTCAGCCGCGCAGGCCCCTGTAGGAGCGCACCTGTGCGCGACCGGGAGGTTCGCGGTCGCGCACAGGTGCGCTCCTACAGGGTGCCCGGTTCGGCGGGCAGCAGGCGTTCAGGCCCGAAATGACAGGCGAACGTGGAGCCCTTGCCCGGCGCGCTTTCCACGCTCAGGCGCCCCTGATGCAGGTTGAGTACGTGCTTGACGATGGACAGCCCCAGCCCGGTGCCGCCGGTCTCGCGCGAGCGGCTGGAGGAGACGCGGTAGAAGCGCTCGGTCAGTCGCGCCAGGTGGCTGGCCGGAATGCCGTAGCCCGTGTCGGTGACCGAATAGGTCGCGCCGTCGACCGTACGGCGCCAGCCGATCATGATGCGGCCGCCGTTCGGGGTGTAGCGCACGGCGTTGCTGACCAGGTTGGACAACGCGCTGTGCAGGTCCTTCGGGGAGCCGAGCAGGTCGCAGTCCGTTTCCGCCTCCAGCGTGACCTGGTGTCGGCCCTGGCTCAGCGCCTCGGCTTCCTTGCGCAGGGTGGCAAGCAACGCGGCCATCGGCACGCGCTCGTCGACCACGTGGTCCTGCGTTTCCAGGCGCGAGAGGGTCAGCAGGTCTTCCACGATCTGGCCCATGCGCTTGGACTGCGCACGCATCTCGCCGAGCACCGGGGCCAGCTCGGGCACGTCCTCCGGGTCGAGCAGTTCCAGGTAACCGTGGATCACGGTGAGTGGCGTGCGCAGTTCGTGCGAAACGTTGGCTACGAAGTCGCGGCGGATCTGCTCCAGCCGCGTCAGCGGGCTGATGTCGCGTCCCAGCAACATCCGCTGGCGGCGGCCGAAGGGCTGCACGGAGACGTCCAGGTGGCCTTCGGCGCGGCCGGGCGCCGCCACGTCGTGCAGCGGCATCCGCGACCCGGCGCGCAGCCAGGCGGCCAGGTCGGTGCCCTGCAGTCGGTCGGAGAGCAGCACGCCGCGATCCTTGCCGCGGCGCAGGCCCAGCAGCGTCTCGGCGGCGCGGTTGAACCAGCGCACGCGCCAGGCTTCGTCCAGCAACACGATCGCGTCGGGCAGGCTGTCAGCCGCGTCGCGCAGGTCGTGCAGGGTGATGGCGAGGCGGCGTGCGCGGGTCATGCGTCGGGTCCGGGGGCAGGTGACTCAGGCGCTGGCCGAGAAGCGGTAGCCGGAGCCGCGCACCGTCTGCACCATGCCGTCCAGCTGCCAGGGTTCGAGCGTCTTGCGCAGTCGGCGGATGTGCACGTCGACTGTGCGTTCTTCCACGTACACGCTGCCGCCCCAGACATGGTCGAGCAACTGCGCGCGGGTGTAGACGCGCTCGGGATGGGTCATGAAGAAGTAGAGCAGGCGGTATTCGGTGGGGCCGATCGGCACCGGCTCCTCGCCCGCGAAGACGCGGTGCGCCGGACCGTCGATGCGCAGGCCGCCCAGTTCCACCATGCCGGTACCGTCGTCGCCTTGGCTGCGGCGCAGCACCGCCTTGATGCGGGCGATCAACTCGCGGGTGGAGAACGGCTTGACGACGTAGTCGTCGACGCCGGCTTCCAGGCCGTTGACCCGGTCCATTTCCTCGCCGCGCGCGGTGAGCATGATGATCGGGATTTCGCGGCTGAGCTCTTCCTTTCGCAGCCGCCGCGCCAGCTCCAGTCCGCTGGTACCCGGCAGCATCCAGTCCAGCAGGATCAGGTCCGGCACCTGCTCGGCGATGGCGATCTGGGCCGCGCGGGCATCGGCCGCCTGCATGGCCTCCATGCCGGCCTTGTGCAGGGCGAAGGTGACCATGTCGCGGATGGAGGCTTCGTCTTCGACGATGAGGATGCGCTTGTGCACGCGGTTTGCGCCTGGCCTGTGACGGGCTTATTGCAATGGGGGAATGTTACGTGGGGATGACACCGGGCGGGGAGGAGGTTCCTTCCCCCGTCCCACGGGGGAAAGTGCCCGCAGGGCGGATGGGGAAGGTCTTGCGACAGGCCCCCAAGCTCCCCGCCAAGAGCGCCCCCAATCCGCCTGTCGGCACCTGCCCCCGCGTTCGCGGGGGAAGCTCGGGACCGCGCTTCTTGTGCAAGGCCCGGAGACGTGGCTCTCGTGAGGCGCCGGGCTACTGGCTCCGCCCGTCCGGATTGTCCACCGTCTGCACCTTGCGCTTGCGCAGTTCCAGCACCAGCGGCGTCAGGTCGGCGATGCGTGCCTGGATGCGCGCGCGGGCGTAGTAGTCCAGGTCGTCGCGCTTGAGCAGCCGCTTCAGTTGCTCCATGGCATCGAACGGGCGGCCGGAGAGGTAACTGGCGTCCGAATAGGCCTCGCCGGCGCGTACGCTGTCGCCGGCCTTGTCGCTGGCGCGTGCGTAGCTGCGGTAGATGTCCGGTTCGTCGGCGTTGTCCAGCAGCGGGCGCAGCAGGGAGGCGGCGAGCGTCGCCTGGTCGGTATCGCCCCCGGCGGTCAGCGCCTTGGCGTAGGCCAGCGCGACCGCGCGATTGTGCGGCGAGCGGGTGTTGAGGCGGGCGTAGCGCGCCAGGGCGTCGGCACGCTGGCCATCCTGCAACTGCGCGTCGGCCATCGCCAGGTTGAGGATCAGGTTGTCCGGGTGGGCCGCGAGCAGGGGCTTGAGCTGCGCGATCGCCGGCGCGCCGGCGCCGCTGCGGGTCAACGCGAGCGCGTAACCATAGCGGGTGGCGGGGGTATCGAAGCCAGTCGTGCCGAAGCTCGCGTCGTAGAAGTGGACCAGCTTGGAAGCGTCGCCGGCCAGCACGCGGGTGCGCTCACGCATCATCGCGTAGGTATCCAGCCCACCTTTGGCCGGGGCGGCGGCAAGCAGCGCGGTCGGGTCCTTCACGTAGGCGATCGGCGCGGTGGTCTTCTCCCAGTCGCCGCGTACCAGCGTGGTACCGCTCGGGCGCAGCTTCTGCGCGGCCAGCAGCGTGCCCGCACGCGACTTGGCGTCGCTGATGCGCGCGAGCGTCACCGGGTGGGTCTGCAGCAGCGCGGGCACGTCGGTACCGCCGGAACCGGCGCGCAGGGTGTCCTGCATGCGCTCGAAGAAGCTGGCCATGGCGCGCGGGTCGAAGCCGGCGTTAGCCAGCGTCTGGATGCCGACGCGGTCGGCCTCGATCTCGTCCTTGCGGGTAAAGTTGATCGAGCGTTGCGCGATCAGGCCCTGGCCCGCAGCCAGCACCGCCATGGGCGAGTCGCCGCTGTGCGAGCTGGCGCCCGCGGCGACCGCGCCGAGCAGCACCAGCGCCATCAGCGGCGCGTCCTTCTTCGAATCCTCGAACGCGCGTTGCAGATGGTTCTGCGTAATGTGGCCGATCTCGTGGGCGATCACGCCGGCCAGCTCGCTTTCGCTGCGGGTGATGGCGATCAGGCCGGAATTGACGGCGATGTACCCGCCGGGTGCGGCGAAGGCGTTGATCTCCTCGTCCTTGACCACGAAAAACGTGAAGCGGTCTTTCGGACGGTCGCTGCTGGCCACCAGACGGTAGCCGAGGTCGTTGAGGTAGTCGTCCAGCAGCGGGTCTTCGACCACCATGTCCAGCGAGCGCATCTCGCGCAGCATCGCGGCGCCGTAGTCCTGGGCGTCCTGCGGAGAAATCAGCGCGTCGGCCGAGCTGCCCAGGTCCGGCAGCCGGATGTCCTCCTGCGCGCCCGCGCCGAAGGCGAGGCAGGCGGTGACCAGCGCGGTGAGCAGGCGGGGGGCGAGTCGTGGTGCCATGGCCATAGGTGGGCGACAATACATCAGTACAGACCGCCGGTACCGGCGTCGGTTCATCGCCCGTTGCTTGCAAACGGACGGCCCGGACCTCATGTAAAGGCCCGGTTCCAAAGTTCCCCCGGAGCGTTCGTCATGCCCAAGATCGAGGTCTATTCCACCGCCGTGTGTCCCTACTGCGTGGCCGCCAAAAACCTGCTCAAGTCCAAGGGGCTGGAGTGGAACGAAGTACGCGTGGATGCCGACCCGGCCCAGCGCGAGCTGATGCTCCAGCGCAGCGGCGGTCGCCGCACGGTGCCGCAGATCTTCATCAACGACCAGCACGTCGGCGGCTACGACGACCTGGTCGCCGCCGACCGAAGTGGCAAGCTCAAGCAACTGCTGGGCGAGGCCGCATGAGCGACGCCGAGAAGAGCAAGGACCGCGTGGCGGAATTCACCGCGTTCCGCCAGCGCATGAACGAGCGCATCCTGTCCGAGGACAACCAGGTCGTACGGCGCTTCTTCGCGCTGGACACGCAGACCTACAAGCCAGGCGCGCTCGACGTGAAGACCAAGGAGCTGCTCGGCCTGGTCGCCTCGATGGTGCTGCGCTGCGACGACTGCATCAGCTACCACGTGGCGCAGTGCAAGGAGGCCGGCGTCACCCGCGAGGAGTTCTTCGAGACCTTCAGCGTGGGCCTGGTGGTGGGCGGTTCGATCGTGATCCCGCACCTGCGTCGCGCCGTGGATTTCCTCGATCGACTGGAAGAGGGCGAAGCACCCGGCGAGGGTTGCACAGACCACGCGCAGGCCTGAGTAGGGTGGGCTTCAGCCCACCTCCCCCGGTTGCCGTGGATTTCCCGATCGGCTGCAAGGCGCCGCCAGTGTCGATCGCCCTTAGTTTCAGCACGGTGGGGCTTCGGCTTACCTTTCCGGCCGGTTTCGATGGGCTGAAGCCCATCCTACGCACCCACGGTGCGATGAACCGCAACGCTCCATGCGAGGATTTGCAACGCCCTGGCGCGCCCTGCCTGCTGCCGGCACGGGGTCGCATCGGCGATAATGGGGCTCTTTGCCGCGCGCATTTCCCGCCGCACGGCCGCGATCAGTCCCCAAGGAGTCTCCCATGAGCAAAACCATCGCCGTGATCCCGGGCGACGGCATCGGTCCGGAAATCATGACCGCCACCCTGCGCGTGCTCGACGCGCTGGACTGCGGCCTGAGCTACGACTTCGTCGACGCCGGCATGGTGGCGCTGGAGAAGCATGGCGACCTCCTGCCCAAGCCGACCCTGGACAAGATCGCTGAGCACAAGGTCGCGCTCAAGGGCCCGCTCACCACGCCGATCGGCGGCGGCTTCACCTCGATCAACGTCACCTTGCGCCGCCATTTCGACCTGTACGCCAACGTGCGTCCGGCGACCAGCTTCCCCGGCACCAAGGCGCGCTACGAGAACATCGACATCATCACGGTGCGCGAGAACACCGAGGGCGCCTACCTGGCCGAAGGCCAGAGCGTGTCCGAGGACGGCGAGATCGCCACCTCGATGATCCGCGTGACGCGCAAGGGCTGCGCCCGCATCGTGCGCTACGCGTTCGAGATGGCGGTCAAGAAGGGCCGCAAGAAGGTCACGGCGGTGCACAAGGCCAACATCATCAAGACGGCCTCGGGCATGTTCCTCAACGTGGCGCGCGAGATCGCCAAGGAATACCCGCAGATCGAGTTCAACGAGATGATCGTGGACAACACCTGCATGCAGCTGGTGATGCGTCCCGAGCAGTTCGACGTGATCGTGACCACCAACCTGTTCGGCGACATCCTGTCGGACCTGTGCGCCGGCCTGGTCGGCGGCCTGGGGCTGGCCCCGGGCGACAACATCGGCGAGCACGCGGCGATCTTCGAGGCCGTACACGGTTCCGCGCCGGACATCGCCGGCAAGGGCATCGCCAACCCCTGCGCGCTGCTGCTGGCCGCGGCCGACATGCTCGATCACCTGGGGATGGTCGACAAGGGCACCCGCCTGCGCAACGCCATCCGCGAGGCCATGGCCAACGACCATGACCACGTCACGCCGGACTTGGGCGGCAAGGGCAACACGCAGAGCTTCGGCGAAGCGATTGCGAAGCGCGTGACGGGCTGAGTTTCGCTACGCAGTGATTGACGGCCGCGGCTCATCCGCGGCCGTTTTTCGTTTGGGTTTCCGCAAGAGCCTGGGATCGCTCGCTCCGGTTGCCCCCATCCGCCTGTCGGCACCTTCCCCCGCGATGCGGGGGAAGGCTCGGATTGAGGTACAGCTCGGGCTGGGAGACGCGAGGCGGCCTGCATCTGAGCCATCCCCCGCATCGCGGGGGATGGTGCCGAAGGCGGATGGGGGCGCTTTCGCGCGCAACCGGCTCAGTGCATCCCGGGCTTGTAGTTCCCACCGACGGTGCGGCCGGCGATATTGATGCGGTTCCAGCTGTTGATCGTCACGACCAGTAGCGTGAGGTCGACCAGCGCCTCCTCGTCAAAGAGCTGTCGGGCCTGCTCGTAGAGCGAGTCGGACACTGCGTCGTGCGAGTTCAGTTCGGTCAGCTCCTCGGCCCAGGCCAGGGCGATGCGTTCGCGCTCGCTGAACAGGGTGGTTTCGCGCCACGCCGGCAGGACGTACAGGCGCTGCTCGGTTTCGCCCGCGGCGCGGGCGTCCTTGCTGTGCATGTCCAGACAGTAGGCGCAGCCGTTGATCTGCGAGACGCGCATGAGCACCAGGTCGATCAGGCGCGGCTCCAGGCGGCCGGCGTCGTGGACCTGCTTGCCGAGCTGGACCAGCGGCATCATCGACTTGTAGTGGCGTTGGATGGCGAAACGGGACATGGATGACTCCTTGGCTTGAAGGGCGGCCCGGAATGGGCCGTTCAATGCAAGGACGCGGTGGCCGCCGATTTCGTGACCGCCAGCAGGCGCGCCAGCTTGCCGGGGTGGCGAAGCCCGTGCATGGCGGTGATGCGGTCGCCCTCGCACTCGACCCAGACGACCGAGCTCAGCGTGTCGCCCGTGAACATCAGCAGGGCCGGCGCGCCGTTGAGGGTCGTCAGTTCGTAGCGCGGTTCGTAAGGCTCGAGGTTGCCGGCGATCTGCAGGTACAGTCGGGCCAGCCGCTCGGCGCCGTACAGCGGCCGCAAGGTGGCGCGCACCACACCGCCGCCGTCGCTGATCTGGATGGCATCCTCGGCGAACAGGGCGCGCAGCGCGTCCAGGCTGGGCTGGGCCATCGCCGCCACGAAGCGCTCGAGCATCCGTCGCTGCGCCGCCGCATCGACGTTGAAACGCGGCCGGCCTTCGCGCAGGCGTGCCTTGGCGCGGTGCACGCGCTGGCGGCAGGCGTCCTCGGCGATGTCGAGGATCGATGCGGCCTCGGCGTGGCTGTAGTCGAACACTTCGTGCAGCAGGAAGGCGGCGCGCTCGTCCGGGCTCAGCCGTTCGAGCAGCAGCAGAAACGAGAGCGTGATCGACTCGCCGCGCTCGAGGGTCGCTTCGGGGTGATCCTCGTCCGGTACCAGCGGTTCGGGCAGCCAGGGGCCGGTGTAGTGTTCGCGTTCGGACTTGGCACGCCGCAGGCGGTCCAGCGCCAGGCGCGTGGTCACGGTGACCAGCCAAGCCTCGGGGTCGTCCAGCACGGCCGTGTCCTGCGCGTGCCAGCGCAGCCAGGCGTCGTGCAGCACGTCCTCGGCATCGGTCGGCGTGCCGAGCATGCGGTAGGCCAGGCCGAACAGGCGGGGGCGGTGTTGCTGGAAAAGTGCGGTCTGGGCATCCATGGAGTTTCTCCTGTGGGATGTGGCCAGGACGCGCGAGCGGCGCAGAACGTGACCGGCTTAGCGCACCAGCGGCCAGGGCGCCAGGAACACCAGCCACATCAGCAGCACGATGCCGGCATACTTGAGCGCGCGAAACAGCTTCGGGTGCCGGCGCTTGAACGCCTTGCTGCGCTCGCGGCTGCGCTGGTTGAGCGCGAACATGCGGTTGACGAAGCCGACCTTTTCCACGCCGTTGTCCGCGTTCGGCGAGGCGGTGATCTTGCCCATGAACGCACCCACGCGATGGTTGATCGCGCCCATCCAGCGCGTGCGCAGTGGGCGCTCGACGTCGGCGAACAGGATCACGCGCGTCTGGTCGGTCTTGTTTTCGACCCAGTGCACGTAGGTCTCGTCGAACACCACGTCCTTGCCGTCGCCCCAGGCGTGCTCCTCGCCATCGACGAAGATCCGGCAGTCGCGCGAGTTGGGCGTGATCAGGCCCAGGTGGTAGCGCAGGGAACCGGCGAACGGATCGCGGTGCGGGTTGAGCTTGCTGTGCGGTGCCAGCGTGGCGAACATCGCCGCCTTGATGCTGGGGATGGCGTTGAGCAGTTCGACCGTCTTCGGGCACAGCGCCTCGGCCGAGGCGAGCGGCTCGCCGTACCACTTGAGGTAGAAACGCTTCCAGCCCTGCTTGAAGAAGCTGTTGAAGCTGGCGTCGTTATGCTTCCCGGCGGCGCGGATGTGGCCCTCGTCGAACAGGCGCAGCGCCTCCTCCCGGATGGTCTGCCAGTTGGCCTGCAAGAGGTCCAGCTGCGGGAAGCCGCGGCGGTCCAGGATCGGCCGCGCCGGTACCGCCGAAAAGGCGTACATCAGCAGGTTGTACGGCGCGAAGATCGCCGAATGGTCGACCAACTGGCGATCGAAGCGCAGCCGCGCCCGCCCGCGCAGGTGCACCAGCAGCACGCAGAGCGCGAACAGCAGGAGCAACAGCAGGACGATCAGGCGGGGGGTGAGGATCATGGGGCTGGATCGCGGATGGGTCGGTTCATTCTACGCCGGCGAACGCCTTTGGACGGAGCGCCGGCCTGTCCCTCCCGCTGCCGGGGAGAGGGCTGGGGTGAGGGGGCGACCTCGCGGCATGAGCGGGTCGAAGCGCGGCTTTGCTCCCTCTCCCCCCCCCCGGGGAGAGGGTTGGGGTGAGGGGACACTCTTGCGTTGGGAATCGATCGAAGCGTGGCTCTGATGGATTCCTTGCGAGCCCCGGCCCCTTACCTCAATCCTCTCCCCGGAGGGGAGAGGAAGCGAATGCAAAGAGCCATACCCAAGCCCTCACCTCAATCCTCTCCCCGGAGGGGAGGAGGCGAATGCAAAGAGCCATACCCAAGCCCTCACCTCAATCCTCTCCCGGGAGAGGAGAGGAAGCGCATGCAAAGAGCCATACTCAAGCCCTCACCTCAATCCTCCCCCGGAGAGGAGAGGAAGCGAACGCAAGGAGTCATTCCCGAGCCCCCACCTCGATCCTCCCAGGCCGGAGGGAAGCAGGGTCAGGTTTAGTCGACCAGATCCGGCTCGAAGAAGCTCCAGCGGATGTCGGGAAACTGCGCTTTCATCGCCCGCTCCACGGTGTTGATCGCTTCGATCATCGCGCGATCGCTGGCGCACGCCTCCATCTTCGCCTTGACCGACACCATCACGTCCGCGCCCATCTGCAGCGTGATCAGGTTGAGCACCTTGGCCACTTCCGGGCGGTTTTCCAGGAAGGCCATCAGCTCGGCGCGCCGGCGCGGTTCCACGCCCTGGCCGATCAGCAGGGCCTTGACCTCGACCGCCAGCGCCACGGCCACCACCACCAGCAGCACGCCGATCGCGATCGTACCCATGGCGTCGAACAGCAGGTTGCCGGTGAGCATGGTGGCGCCCACGGCCAGCGCAGCCAGGCACAGGCCAATCAGTGCCGCGAGGTCCTCGCCGAAAATCACCAGCAGCTCGCTGGAGCGGGTCTCGCGGAACCAGGTCCACAGCCCCTGCTCGCCGCGCGCCTTGTTGACCTCCTGCATGCAGCCGCGCATGGAGATGCCCTCGGCAACGATGCCGAACACCAGCACGCCGAGCGCCAGCCAGGGCCACTTGAGCGGTTCCGGATGGCTGAGTTTGTGCACGCCCTCGTAGACCGAAAACATGCCGCCGACGCTGAACAGCAGGATCGCCACCAGGAACGACCAGAAGTACAGCGCGCGGCCCCAACCCAGCGGGTATTCGTCCGACGGCGGTTTCTTCGCCTGGCGCATGCCCAGCAGCAACAGGCCCTGGTTGCCGCAGTCGGCCAGCGAGTGCACCGCTTCGGCCAGCATCGCCCCCGAGCCGGTCAGGAAGGCGGCGACCAGTTTCGCGATGAAAATTGCAAAGTTCGCGCCGAGCGCGAGGAAGATCGCCTTGAGCGAATTGGCGTGGCCGGACATGCGTAGGTTCCTGCGGGTGGCCGGTCAGTTTAAGGGCATGCGCCCGCGGCTGGGGCGAACGGCCATCCCCACCGTTCGTCCCGGGCGGGCAGCTCAGCGGATCCCGACGCCCACGCCCACGCCGAAGTGCACGTTGTTCTTGCCCTTGTTCATCTCGTCGGCGGTCCACACGTGCGACTGGTTCACCTGCACCAGCGGGAAGACGTAATCCGCCTGGCCGACCTTGCCCGCGCGGCTGCCGTTGAGCTCACCGTTGACCGTGATCAGCCCGCCGGAGGGATAGTCGAGCGATTCGACGTAGCCCGGCATGACCGCGATGAACCGGCCATTGCCGCTGTCGTTGGCCTGCGGCCGCTGCGACTTGTCCAGCGGGTAGGCGAGGATTTCCACCTCGCTATGGTCGGCGAGGTTGGTCACGCCAACGATGCGGCCGCCCCAGATCACCTGTTTGCTGGCGAACTGTTCGGGTGATTGCGCGACCTGGTACGGCGCGGCGCTCACCGCGTCGGCGACGGGCTTGTAGATCGGCGCGGGGGCGCAGGCGGCGAGCATCAGCAGCGTGGCGGGCACGAGCGAGCGGAACGTGATCGAAGCGAGGCGGATGCGCATGGCGGGCTCCTGACCTTGGCGAAGAAAGGGCGCGGCGGGATGTCGCCGCGGTCCGGAGCGAGCTTAGCGGCGGCCGTGTGAACGCGGTAGCGGCGAGGGCGGCGGCGCGGCGCCTTCCTCGAGCAGCCAGTCCAGCCGCCATTCGGCTGGGCGCTCCTGCGCCAGCAGCCGGGACAGCGCGCGCAGCGGCTCGCGCAGGGTCTCGTCCAGCTTCCAGGGCGCGTTGAGGATGACCATGCCCGAGCCGTTCAGGCGCAGCGGCGAGTCGTCCGGGTGCACCAGCAGCTCCGCGCGCAGCACGCGGCGGGCGCCGCAGTGGCCGAGCCAGCGCAGGAACGGCTGCACCTGGCTGCGCAGCTTGATCGGGTACCACACGGCATAGACACCGGTGGGCCAGCGCGCGAGTGCCCCCTTGAGCGCCTGCTCGATCAGCCGGTACTCGGCCTCCTGCGCCTCGTACGGCGGGTCGATCAGCACCAGGCCGCGTTTCTCCTGCGGCGGCAGCAACGCCTTGAGCGCCTCGTAGCCGTCGCGCTGGTGCACGTGCATGCGCTTGTCGCCATGGAACAGCTCGCGCAGGCGCGACGCCTCCTCCGGCTGGAGCTCGCACAGTTGGGCGCTGTCGCTCTGGCGCATGGCCATCGCCGCCTGCAACGGCGAACCGGGGTAGAGCTTCAGGCCATGCTCGTTGCCGGGCATGGACAGCAGGCCATCCAGCCAGTGCCGCAGCAGCGGCGGCAGCGGGCCACCGCTGCTCGCGTGCGGGCCGACGTCCGGGAACAGCAGCCGACCCACGCCTTCGCGCCACTCGCCGGTCTTCTCCGCCTCCTTGCCCTCGAGCGCGTAGCAGCCGCTGCCCGCATGGGTGTCGATCACGGCGAACGGCGTGGGCTTGGCCTTGAGCGCATCGATCAGCGCGGACAGCACGACGTGCTTCAGGACGTCGGCGAAATTGCCGGCGTGATAGGCGTGGCGGTAATTCATGGCCGAAGTATAGAGGCCGGCTCGTCCATCTACCTGCAGGAGCGCACCCTGTGCGCGACGTAGGCCTCCAATTCGGTCGCCCGGTCGCGCACAGGGTGCGCTCCTGCAGGCCGATTCACTCGGCGGTGTTGTGGGACTCGCTCACGCCCAGCAGCTCCGGCTGCGCCGGCTCCTTGCGGCGGCTCAGCCAGGGATGCACGAACACCGCGGCCAGGATCACCGCCACGCCCAGGTAGAACGGCCAGGCCAGCTCGCGCTGTTCGCCCAGCAGCACCACGGCCAGCACGATGGCGTACACCGGTTCCAGGTTGGTCACCATCTGCGTGCCGAACGCGCTCAGGTGGCGCAGCGCCACCAGCGCCAGTGCGAACGGCAGCAGCGTGCAGCCGAAGGCCAGCAGTACCAGCAGGACGGCGTCATGCAGGCCGGGCAGCACGAAGGCGTTGCCGGCATGCGGCAGCAGCGGCGCGAGCAGGCCGAGGAACAGCGTGCCGGTACCCAGTTCCAGGCAGGTCACGGTAAGCGGGTCGCCGTGTTCGACCAACCGCTTGTTGCACGCGCTGAACAGCGCCACCAGCAGCGCCGAAGCGGTGCCCACCACGAGCCCCAGGCGCATCGCGACCGGCACGCCGCCGACCACCATGGCCACGCCCGGCACCACCGCGACCCCGAGCAGCAGCTCGCGCGGATCGAAGCGCCGGCGCGCGATCCACGGTTCCACGAAAGCCAGGAACACCGGCCCCAGCGCGATGCAGGTCGCACCCACCGAAGCGTTGGAGAGCTTGATCGCCGCATAGAAGGTGAGCCAATGCAGCGACACCAGCACGCCGATGCCGGCATAGGCCCAGCGCAGCCGCGCGGGCATCGCCTTCAGTCCACGCCAGACCCGCGGCGTGGCCACCAGCGCGAGGGTCACCAGCAACATGCGCCACCACACCAGCGACGCCGCCGGCAGCGTGATCAGCTTGCCCAGAATCGCGGTGAAACCCCACAGCACCACGCAGAAGTGGATCTGCAGGCGGGCCTTGGCAGTGGCTTGCATGGGGAGTGTCGCGCGAGGGGGAGGCGCGCATTGTAGGTGGACGGGCGCGGGAATGTTCCGGCTTTTCGCTGGCCGCTTTTGAGGGAGGGCAGGGGTGTCGGCGGCGCCGAACCCTCACCCAACCCCTTTCCCGGAGGGAGATGGCCGGTCGCTGCGTTGCCCTCAAACCACATTCAAATCCCCCTCCCTCCGGGAGAGGGGGCGGACAGGCGGGTGAGGGGTCGGGCGGAGCGTCGTGCGCGCGCACCCGAGTACCGCCCACTCTCTGAGCTACTTACCTTCGCGCGACGGAATGCCGATGCTGCACAGGTCGATCGCGCCCGCCGGGTTCGTATAGAACGCATCGCGCCGATTGCGCTTGGCCTCGACCAGCCTGGCGAAGGTGGGGCTGTCCGTACGCAGCACCTCGATCTTCGGCCGCTCGGCCTTGGGCATGTCCGCTGCCAGGCGCAGGGATTCGATCTTCACGCGCTGCGACTTGTCCGTATAGAACCCCATCGGCGCCGGCCCGCGGGGCAAGGCCGAGAGCAGCTCGATGCCGTCGATGACGCGGCCGGCGACCGCCAGGTTGCGGTCCAGCCCGCGCGGTGCCTGGCCGATGATCGCGTAGAGCGCGCTGCCGTTGCCGGTTTCCGGCCCTATGTCGCGCGCCACGCCGACCGTGCCGTAGCAATGCGCGATCCACTCGCGGCCGGACGCCGGATCGCGCGCCACCGGGAAGCCTTCGGAGAAGCCCACCTGCGGCGCATAGACATCGCCATCGGGCAGCGGCGTCCATTCGAGCTTGGCATCGATCGCGCGGGTGAACTCCGGCGGCAGGGTCTTCTTCGCGCTGCCCAATGGCTTGATGTGCGCCTTGTCCTCGTCGTCGGCGGCCGGATCGTCCCATTGGGTGACGAAGTTGTCCTGCACGCGCACGATCGCCAGGCCGTCGAAGTAATGCTCGTGCGCCATCGTGCGGATGTTGGCTGCGTGCAGCGGGGTGAAGTCCGGCGCCAGCTCGATCAGCACGTGGCCGCCGGGCAGCTTCATGTCGAGCAGGTTGGCCGGGTCGGGCGTGCGCCATTCCTGCGGCCGGGACTGGGCCAGCAGTTCCTTCGTGGTCGGCGTGGGCTTGGCTTCGTCGGCCAGCGCGGGCAGGGCGAGAAGGCTGGCGAGCGTGAGGGCGAGAAGCGTACGGCGCATGCTTGGGTTCCCCTGCGTAGATGAGGTCCGGAAGCTTATAGCGTTCCCGCCACGCATGCGGGCGCCAACGGCGAAGCGATCAGCCGGAGGCGTGGGACAATGCGCGCTTTCGCCGGCGCCCGTTTCGCTTTCGTCAATCACTTGCGTCACCGCCGGCGAACGCGGGGTGGATCGCAAGCTAACCAGCGTCCTGTTATTCCTGCCTCCGAAAGCCAAGGGCTTCTCTTTCGATGGGAGCAATCATGCGTCTACGTATCCTGGCCGCCGCCGCGCTGGCCTGCGGGCTGGTCCAACCGGCGCTCGCGGGTGATTCGGACTCCTGGCCCACCAGCGTGGAGCTGGGCAACGGCGTCAACGCCGGCCTGAAGGGTCTGCTGCAGTACGACCTCAACCAGTTCACCGACGACCGCATGCCCGACGGCAGCGACCGGTTCGACGACGCGCACACCTGGCGACGACAGGAGTTCAATCTCTACGTCGAGAAAAAGGGCGTCTTCACGATCAACGCCGGCTACGACTTCCAGTCCAACAGCTGGGTCGACAACTACATCGGCCTGGAAACCAGGGCGGGCCGCTTCCGCCTCGGCCAGTTCAAGACGCCGGTGGGCTGGGAGGACGGCAACACCTCCACCAGCAACGTGACCTTCATGGAGCGCAGCCTGCCCGAGCAGGCGGTGCACGAAGGCCGACGTGTCGGCGTCGACTGGTTCTACCAGGGCATCCCGCACTGGTTGCTGCAGGTGGGGTTCTTCACGCGCCACGATCTGAACGACGATGCCGCCGGCGAAACCTTCGCCGGTCGCGTCGTGTACAACCCGGTGCAGGAACAGGGCGAGGTGGTGCACCTGGGCCTGACCGCCTCGCGCGAGTTGCGTGACGACCGCACCGGCCGCATCCGCGCGCGCCCGGAGGTGAACCTGACGCCGGTGCGCCTGGTCGACACCGGCACGCTGCTGGGTGTCGACCGGCTCGATCGCCAGGGCCTGGAAGCGGCCTGGATCCACGGCCCGATGCTGCTCCAGGGCGAATACCTGGCGATGCAGGCGATCCGTCCCGGCCTGCGCGACTTCCACGCCCGCGGCTATTACGTGTTCGGCACCTGGGCGCTGACCGGCGAATCGCGCGGCTACAAGACCGGCTCGGTCGCGGGCCTCACGCCGCAGCATCCCTGGGGCGCGCTCGAGCTGGCACTGCGCTACGCCACGCTCGACCTGGACGACGGAGCGGTGATGGGCGGGCGCGAACACGACTGGACGCTGGGCCTGAACTGGTACATCAGCACCCACTTCAAGCTGCAGGCCAACCTGATCCGCGCCTTCAGCGACCGCGGCAACCTACCGCTGGATCCCACCATCTACGCGATGCGCGCCCAGCTCAGCTTCTGAGCGCTTGATCGGCAGGCGGACCGGCGGGCTCACGACGCCGGCCCGCCAGAGCCAGCGGTCTTCGGCGACCGGCTTGCCGTCATGGTCCAGCGGGAAGATCACTGCGTGGCTGGGCGAAACATACAGCTGCGCCCCGGCCTGCAATCCCATCCGCGCCAGGTCTTCGCTGGCGATGTCGGCTTCCAGTGGTTGGTCCAGCGCGGCCACGTCCAGGTCCAGGTGTGCCACGCTGCCGGCGAGATAGACGTGGCGCAGGCGCGCGCGCCACGCGCCGGGTACTGGCGTGGTCGACAGGGTCAGGTGTTCCGGGCGCACGTAGGCCATCGCCCGGGTGTGCTCGCCGGCCCACGGCTCGTCGGCGAAGATCCAGCCGCCGGCGAGGAAGCGCGCTCCCTCGCGGCGCAGGGTCAACCGGTTCGCCTTGCCGATGAACTCGCACACGAACGGCGTGGCCGGTTGCTGGTAGATCTCCCGCGGCGTGCCGACCTGCTCGATGCGCCCGCGGTTCATCACCGCGATGCGGTCGGCCAGTTCCAGTGCTTCTTCCTGGTCGTGGGTGACGAACACGGTGGTCAGGCCCAGCTCCTCGTGCAGCCGGCGCAGCCAGCGGCGCAGCGTCACGCGCACCTGCGCGTCGAGCGCGCCGAAGGGTTCGTCGAGCAGCAGCAGGTCCGGCTCCACCGCCAGCGCGCGGGCCAGCGCCACGCGCTGGCGCTGGCCACCGGACAACTGCGACGGGAAGCGCTTGCCGAAACCGTCAAGCTGCACGCGCTTGAGCAATTGTTCGACGCGCGCTTCGATCTCGTGGCGCTTCGGACGCGTGCGCCGCGACCGCACGCGCAGGCCGAAGGCCACGTTCTCGGCCACGGTCAGGTGGCGGAACAGCGCGTAGTGCTGGAACACCAGCCCGACGTTGCGCTCGCGCGGCGCGGCGGCCAGATAGTCCTTACCGTTGAAATTCACCTGTCCGCTTTCCGGATAGTCCAACCCGGCGAGGATGCGCAGCAGCGTGGTCTTGCCCGAGCCGGAAGGACCGAGCAGCGCCAGGAACTCACCCGGCGCGATCGACAGGCTGACGTCGTTGAGTGCCGGGTAATCGGAGAAGCGGCGGTTGAGGCGGGTCAGTTCGAGGGTCATGCGTCGTCTCCGGGAAAGCCGATATCGAAGAAGGATTCGGGCGTCGTCCACGCACCTGTAGGAGCGCCCTTGGGCGCGACCGTGCTGTCCGCGGTCGCGCCCACGGCCGCTCCTACAAGGGAGTGACGATGCAGGAGCGCACCTTGTGCGCGACCGCCATCTGCGTGCATGCGAAGGCCCATCACCGCCCACCCGGCGCGTGCGAGGCGATCTCGTCGCCATAGCGCCATTCGAGCGCGGTCTTGATCGCCAGCGTCACCAGCGCCAGCAAGGCCAGCAGCGAAGCCACCGCGAAGGCACCCACGTAGTCGTACTCGTTGTAGCGCATCTCAACTTCCAGCGGGATGGTCGTGGTCAGCCCGCGGATGTGCCCGGACACCACCGACACCGCGCCGAACTCGCCCATCGCGCGCGCATTGCACAGCAGCACGCCGTAGAGCAGCGCCCAGCGGATGTTCGGCAGCGTCACGCGGAAGAACATCTGCCAGCCGTTGGCACCGAGCACGCGGGCCGCTTCCTCTTCCTCGTTGCCCTGCGCCTGCATCAGCGGGATCAGCTCGCGCGCCACGAACGGCAGGGTGATGAACATCGTCGCCAGCACCAGGCCTGGCACGGCGAAGATGATGCTCACGCCATGCGCCTCCAGCCACGGCCCGAACCAGCCCTGCGCGCCGAACAGCAGCACGTAGACCAGGCCGGAGATCACCGGCGAGACCGAGAAGGGCAGGTCGATGAAGGCGCCGAGCAGCGACTTGCCGCGGAACTCGAAGCGCGCCATCACCCAGGCCGCGGCAATGCCGAACACCAAGTTCACCGGCACGGCGATCGCCGCCACCAGCACGGTCAGCCAGATTGCCGAGCGCGCCTCGTCCTGGCCGATCGCGTCGAAGAAGGCGCCCGCGCCCTGGCGGAAGGCCTCGACGAACACCGCCGTCAGCGGCAGCAGCAGGAATACGATCAGGAACGCCACCGCGGCGAGCGTGAGCAGGGTCCGCCCGAGCAGGCGCGGCCAACCGAACGAACGCGAAGGCCGCCGGCTCATGGCGCCACCGCCGCTCAGCGATGGCTCCAGCGCTGCAGCAGCGTGATCAGCAGCAGCAGCACGAAGGAGAACGCCAGCATGGCCACGCCCAGCGCCGCCGCACCGGCGTAGTCGAACTGCTCCAGGCTCTGCACGATCAGCAGCGGCGCGATCTCCGACTTCATCGGGATGTTGCCCGCAATGAAGATCACCGATCCGTACTCGCCCACCGCGCGCGCCAGCGCCAGCGCGAAGCCGGTCAGCAACGTCGGCACCAGCATCGGCAGGATCACCTTGAGGAAGATCTGCCAGCGCCGCGCGCCCAGCGTCTCGGCCGCTTCCTCCACGTCGTGCTCCAGCGTCTCCAGCACCGGCTGCAGCGTGCGCACCACGAACGGGAAGCCGACGAACACCATCGCCACCAGCACACCCCACGGCGTATAGGCCACCTTGAGGCCGAGCGCGGCGAGCCACTGCCCGATCCAGCCATTGGGCGCGTACAGCGCGGTCAGCGCGATGCCGGCCACGGCCGTCGGCAATGCGAAGGGCAGGTCGACCGCGGCGTCGAACAGGCGCCGCCCGGGAAAGCGGTAGCGCACCAGCACCCACGCCACCAGCAGGCCGACCACCACGTTGATCGCCGCCGCCAGCGTGGCGCCACCGAAACTCAGTTTCAGCGCCGCCAGCGTGCGCGGCACCCGCAGCAGATCGATCAGGCCGCCGATGCCCAGTCCCGAGGCCTTCCAGGCCAGCGCCGCCAGCGGCAGCAACACGATCAGGCCGAGATAAGTGAGCGAGTAGCCGAGGCTCAGGTTGAAGCCGGGAAGGATGCGCCGCCTCATGTCAGGTCCCCGGGCCGATCTGGTCGAAGATCGCGCCGTCGGCGAAGAATTTGCTGTTCGCCTGGTCCCAGTTGCCGAACATGTCCTTCAGCGTGAACAGGTGGATCTTCGGGAACTGGTCGGCGTACTTCGCCATCACCTGCGGCGAGCGAGGGCGATAGTGGTTCTTCGCCGCGATCTCCTGGCCCTGCGGCGAGTAGAGGAACTTCAGGTAGGCCTCGGCCACGGCGCGGGTGCCGTGCTTGTTGACGTTGCGGTCGACGACCGCCACCGTGGGCTCGGCCAGGATGCTCATCGATGGCACCACGATCTCGACGTCCGCGCCGCCGATTTCCTGCCGGGCGAGGATCGCCTCGTTCTCCCATGCCAGCAGCACGTCGCCGATGCCGCGCTGGACGAAGGTGTTGGTGGCGCCGCGCGCACCGGTGTCCAGCACCGGCACGTGCTTGTACAACTCGTGTGCGAAGGCCTTCGCCCTGGCCTCGTTGCCGCCGGGCTGCTTGAGCGCGTAGCCCCAGGCGGCCAGGAAGTTCCAGCGCGCGCCGCCGGAGGTCTTGGGGTTGGGCGTGATCACCTGCACGCCCGGGCGCACCAGGTCGGACCAATCGCGGATCTTCTTCGGGTTGCCCTTGCGCACCAGGAACACGATGGTCGAGGTGTAGGGCGCGCTGTTGTCGGGCAGCCGCTGCTGCCAGTTGGCGGGCATCAGGCCACGATCGGCCAGCACGTCGATGTCGTGCGCCAGCGCCAGCGTCACCACGTCGGCCGGCAGGCCGTCCACGACCGCGCGCGCCTGCTTGCCGGAGCCGCCGTGGGACATGCGGATGGTCACGCTGTCGCCATGCTGCGCCTTCCATTGCGCGGCGAAGGCGGCGTTGGCGTCGCGATAGAGCTCGCGCGTCGGGTCGTAGGACGCGTTGAGCAGGGTCACGGTTTTCGCCGCGGCGGTACCGGCGGCCAGCGCGCCGAGCACGGCGCAGATCGCAATCAACTTCTTCATGGAATCTCCCTGACGAACGATGGCTGTGGCACGCGATGTCCTCGCCGCAGGCGCAGACACCCGTTCCTGCGGTGGGGCCGCAGGCTGGCGTGGTGATGTGTTTCCCCCGGGAGCGGTTACGCCGGATCAGGCCGGCGCAAGCGCGCGGTGGCGGGAGCTGTCCCAGTCATCGAACGCTTCCCTCGGGAAGCGCCGGCGAGTGCCTGGACGACGGGCCCTTGCCGCGGTGGACGTGTCGGCACGGCGCCGGGGAGCGGTGCGGATGTCGAGTGCGTCGTGCATGGCTTTCACCTCGGGGAGTCGGCGTACTCGAGGCAAACTGCAACACAGCTCCCGTTAAGCATCCGCTAGGCATTCGTGGCATTTGGCGTAGACAATTTCGTCCACTTTTCAATAACAAACGCGCACCCCAGCCACGCTTCCTCCTTCCTCAAACCAATGCGAGCAACCCGGTCGTGCTTCCGGCCCGCTGACGGCGTGGCTCAGCGCCGATTGAGATACGCCCGGCCGCGCCGCCGCGGTCGAAGCTGCGCTCACGCGCCACCGATCCGAAGGCGAGTAGACGGTTGTAGTTCCGCCGGCCCATCGCGCGCGCGTAACGCGATTCATGAGCCTGGATCATAGGTGCATGCACATTGCGTCGGCTAATCATGGGCGTCCGCCATCCCCACACTAGCGGGCGGCCCTCACGGAGTACCCCCAAACCATGCAGATCAAGCGCAACGGGTCCCAGCCATCGATGCAGGGGGCGGCCGAGTGGTTCACCGGCCAGGTCCGCATCGATCCGCTCTTTACCGCGCCCGAACCGGGACGCACCGCTTGCGCCAGCGTCACCTTCGAACCGGGCGCGCGCACGGCCTGGCACTCTCACCCGCTGGGCCAGATCCTCATCGTCACCGCCGGCTGCGGCTGGACGCAGTGCCAGGACAGCCCGATCGAAGAAATCCGCGCCGGCGACACCATCTATTGTCCGCCGGGCCACCGTCACTGGCATGGCGCCACGCCGACCACCTCGATGACCCACATCGCGATCCAGGAAGCACTCGACGGCAAGGTCGTCGACTGGATGGAGCACGTCAGCGACGCGCAGTACCTCGCCGGCGTTGGAAAGCGCTGAGGCGCCTTTGCTACCGTCCACCGGTTGCCACACCTCCCCACCCGCACAGGAACCCTCCATGAAGACCAAAGCCTACGGTGCCCACGCCAGCGACAAGCCGCTCGAAGCGATCGATATCGAGCGCCGCCAGCCTGGCCCGCACGACGTGCAGATCGACATCGCCTATTGCGGCGTGTGCCACTCGGACCTGCACACGGTCCGCTCCGAGTGGGCCGGCACGCTGTACCCCTGCGTGCCCGGCCACGAGATCGTCGGCCACGTCAGCGCGGTCGGCAGCGAGGTCGCCGGCTTCAAGGTCGGCGACACCGTCGGCGTCGGCTGCCTGGTCGACAGCTGCCAGCACTGCGCGTCCTGCGGGGAAGGGCTGGAGCAGTTCTGCGAGAACGGCTTCACCGGCACCTACAACGGCAAGACGCCGGACGCGCCCGGCCACACGCTGGGCGGCTACTCGCAGCAGATCGTGGTCAGCGACCGCTTCGTGCTGAAGATCCGGCATCCCGAAGACCAGCTCGCCGCGGTGGCGCCGCTGCTGTGCGCCGGCATCACCACCTACTCGCCGCTGCGCCACTGGGGTGCGGGCCCGGGCAAGAAGGTCGGCATCGTCGGCATCGGCGGGCTGGGCCACATGGGCATCAAGATCGCCCATGCGATGGGCGCGCACACGGTCGCCTTCACCACTTCGGAGTCCAAGCGGCAGGATGCGCATGACCTGGGCGCGGACGAGGTGGTGATCTCGAAGAACCCCGACGACATGGCCAAACATGCCGGCAGCTTCGATTTCATCCTCAACACCGTGGCGGCCAGCCACGACCTGGACGCCTACACGCGCCTGCTCAAGCGCGACGGCACGCTGTGCCTGGTCGGCGTGCCCGAGCATGCCCATCCGAGCCCCAGCGTCGGCAACCTGATCTTCGGCCGCCGCTCGATCGCCGGTTCGCTCATCGGCGGCATCGCCGAGACGCAGGAGATGCTCGATTTCTGCGCCGAGCACGGCATCGTCGCGGACATCGAGATGATCCCCGCCCAGCAGATCAACGAGGCCTACGACCGCATGCAGCGCAGCGACGTGAAGTACCGCTTCGTGATCGACAACGCCTCGCTGGCCGCCTGACGCCATCGCAAGGTCCTGCGCGCGGGCCGCGCGCAGGACCGATCCGCCATGACGCTCCCGGTCGTCGAAGGCTGGAATCCGTTGGGCGGCCAACCGGCGCGCAGCGACGACGAGATTTTCGAGCTGCTCACCGCCGCCGTGTTCCAGGCCCGCTTCCGGCCGGCCGTGGTCCGCGCGCGCTGGCCCGCCATCCGTCATGCCTTCGCGGACTTCGCGCTGGCGACGGTCGCCGCCTGGCCGGACGACCGCCTGGACGACCTGCTGGCGGCCGAGGGCATGATCCGTAATCCCAAGAAGATCCGCGCGACCCTGCGCAACGCGCGCGACCTGCAGGCACGCAGCCGGCAGTTCGGCACGGCGGCCGCCTATCTGCAGTCGTTCGGGGGCGATGGCGAAGCGATGGTCCGTGACGTCGACACCTGGGCGCACTACATCGGCGCGCCTTCCATCCGCTGGTTCGTGCGCGCGCTGGCCGGTGGCGATGTGCAGTGATCCGCATAACTGCCGGCATTCTTGCCGGTCGACACGGTGCGTCCGCGCTGTTATCGGTACACTGTCCGGCATCAAAACCGAGCTCGACGCGGCCCGGCGGCGGTGACGATGCCGTTGCGGCCGATCGGCGGACCAAGAACAAGACGACGTTGGACAACTGCCCTGTAAGGATGGCCCTGATGCGCTGCCCGGATTCCCCTTCGCAAGGAAGCGTGCGAACGAGCGCGGGAAGGCGTGCGCTGGCGCGTGGCGCCCTCACGATGACCCTGCTTGCGCTGTCGACCCGCGCGATGTGCCTGGTGGCCCAGCCGACCGATCTGGGCAGTCTCACGCTGGAAGATCTGGGCAAGGTGGTCGTCTCCTCGGTGACCAAGAACCCGGAGCCGCTGAGCAAGGCGCCCGCGGCCGTCTACGTGATCAGCCACGACGACATCATGCGTTCGGGCGCCCGGAGCCTGCCCGACATCCTGCGGATGGCGCCCAACCTGGAAGTGTTCCAGACCAGCCCGGCCAACTACCTCGTCACCGCGCGCGGCTTCAGCGGCAACAGCGTCGCGCAGAATTTCCCCAACAAGTTGCTGGTGATGATCGACGGCCGCAGCGTGTACTCGCCGATCTTCTCGGGCATGTACTGGGACGACCAGTTCGTGCTTCCGGAGAACATCGAGCGGATCGAGGTGATCAGCGGCCCGGGCGGCGCACTGTGGGGCGCCAACGCGGTCAACGGCGTCATCAACATCATCACGCGCAACAGCGCCGAGTCCGACGGCGGCTTGCTGGCCGTGCGCGTGGGCAACCTGGAAACCAGCGCGGCCGTGCAGTACGGCGGTGCCCTCGGCAAGCATGCGCACTACCGGGTCTACGCGCGCGACGTGCGCCGCCATGAGCTGGACGATGCCAGCGGGCGGCCTGCACGCAACGGCTGGAACAGCCCGCAGGTCGGCGTCCGCGTGGACATCGAAAGCAGCCCCAGCGACACGGTCATGTTGCAGGGCGACCTGCACGACGGCCGTACCGACCAGCCCGGCGATTCCGATGCGCGCAGCACCGAGGCGGACGTGCTGGCGCGCTGGCGGCACACCATCAGCGACACCTCGGGCGTCCAGTTGCAGGCCTACTACGACCACGTGCATCGCCGCGACAGCAGCGATGGCGGCAGCGGCTTCGCGCTGGACACGCTGGACGTGGAATTGCAGCACAGCCTGGCCGTGGGCGATCGCCAGCAGCTGCTGTGGGGCCTGGGTGACCGCATCTACCGCTACGACATCACGCCCCGCATCGGGACGGCCGATTCGCTGCTGTGGGATCCGGCGCGGAATACCCAGAACCTGGCCAACGCCTTCGTGCAGGACCAGGTGGCGCTCAACGACAAAACCCAGCTCACGCTGGGCCTGAAGGCCGAGAACGATCCGTATTCGGGCGTGTCGCTGATGCCCAATCTGCGGCTGTCCTGGATGCCCGGTGCGAACAACCTGCTGTGGGCCGCCGCTTCGCGTGCGGTACGCACGCCGACCCCGTTCGACGAGGACGTGATCGAGAAGCTCGGCACGGTCGTCTTCCTGACCGGCAATCCGGCGTTCAGGCGCGAAAAGCTCACCGCCTACGAGGCCGGCTGGCGCGGCCAGGTGGCCACCCGCGCGACCGTGTCGGTGTCGCTGTACTACAACGTCTACGACGACCTGAGGACAGTCGAGCTTTCGCCCACGGGCCTGCCCCTGACCTGGGGCAACGGCATGAAGGGGCACACCTATGGCGTGGAAGCCTGGGGCAGCTACGCGATCAGCGACTGGTGGCAACTGGGCGCCGGCTTCGATGCGCAGCGCCAGCACCTGGGCTTCAAGTCGCCCAGCGCCGCGCTGCTTGGCGTGTCGCAGGCCGGCGACGACCCGCAGTACCAGGGTTTCATCCGTTCGATGATGAACCTGTCCGACAGCTGGACGCTGTTCGCCGACCTGCGCGGCGTGGATGCCTTGCCCGATCCGAAGGTGCCCGGCTACGTGGAGCTGGACCTGCGCCTGGGCTGGCTGGTGAACGACAAACTGGAGCTTTCGCTGTCCGGCTCGAACCTGTTGCATGCCTGGCACCAGGAATATCCCAACGGCAATCGCATCGGGCGCGGCGTGTCGCTCGACGCGCGGCTGAATTTCTGACGCGCGGCCGGACGCCCTTAGGAGATGTCGATCCGCAACCACCGCACCCCCGCCAGGACCCGCGTGCCCGGACTGCTTGCCCGGCTCCGCGCGCGTACGCCGGCCCGCCTGCTTGCGCTGCTGCTGGCATGCACGGCCTGTGAGGCCTCGCCGCAGCCCGGGCCGCACCCGCCGCCGGCCGTTTCGCTGGAGTACGCGGTCAAGGCGACGTACCTCTACAAGCTGGCACCGTTCGTGAACTGGCCGCCGGCGACGTTCGAATCGCCCGAACAGCCCTTCCGCATCTGCGTGGCCGGCGATGCCCCGTTCGATGCCTACCTTCAGCAAGCGATCGCCGGGCGCAGCCTGGGCACGCACCCGTTCGAGGTGCATCGGCTCGAAACACTCACGCCCGATAGCCAGTGCCAGATCGTGTTCATCAGCCGCCTCTCGTCGCAGACCGTCCAGCAGGCGCTCGACGCGGTCAGCGGCAAGCCAGTGCTCACCGTGGTCGACTCTACGGAACCACACGCCGATGGCGGCATCGTGCAGTTCGTCATCGATCACGGCCGCGTGCGCTTCGTGATCGACACCGGCGCCGCCGCGCGCAACCACATCACCATCAACTCCAAGCTGCTCAACCTCGCCCTGGCGGTGAGGGAGGCGTCGTGAAACGGCAGGGCCACGGCCAGCCCTTCGTGTTCCGGCCCGTGATGTCGCTGGTCGCCGCCGGCCTGCTGCTGTTGGCCGGCGCGCTCGCGGCGGGTTATCAGTACCACTCCTCGCACGGAGAACATCGCCGCCAGCTCACCGTGCAGGCCAAGATCCTGGCCGCCAGCGTCACTGCGGCGATCGCATTCAACGACCACGCCACCGCGCAGGAATACGTCAATGCGCTGATGCTCGATCCGCGCCTGGACGCGGCCGCCGTCTACAACGAGGCGCACCGCCAGGTCGCCGGCTTCCAGCGTGCAGGCAGCAAGCCGCTGGCCGACAGCCTCGCCAACGGTGGACGGCTGCCGCGCGATGGCCTGGTCGTGGCGGTGCCGGCGCAACAGGGCAGCACCATGGTGGGCAGCGTGTACCTGCGCGCCGCCGAAACGCCGCTTATCGTTCAACTGGCGCGCTACAGCGGCGTGGCCTTGCTGACCCTCATGGCCGTGTTGATGCTGTTCGCGCTGGCCGTTGCCCATCGCGTGCTCATGCGCGCCAACGCGGCCCTGGAACGACGCGCGCGCGAGCTGGCCACCGCCAACGAGCGTCTCAGCAACGAGATGGAGCACCGCGCGCGTACCGAGGAGGCGCTGCGCCAGAGCCAGAAGATGGAGGCGATCGGTCAGCTCTCCGGCGGCGTCGCGCACGACTTCAACAACCTGCTGATGATCATACGCGGCAGCCTGGCGCGCCTGAACAAGCAGTTGCAGCACAGCGATCCGCTGGTCGAGCGGGAGGTCCAGCTCGAACGCGAAGGCGTCGCTGCCGGCGCGCAGGTGCACGCCATGCCGGCGGGCGACCGCGAGCTGTTCGAGCAGCGCCAGGCCCGTCATCGCCAGATCCAGCGCTACCTGGACATGGCCCAGGACGGCATCGACCGTGCCGCCAGCCTGACCCAGCGCCTGCTGAGTTTCGCGCGCCGCCAGCCGCTGTCGCCTCACTCGCTGCGGCTGGACGAACTGGTCCGCAGCATCCAGCCGTTGCTGGATCATTCGGTCGGCTCCAGCTGGCGCATCGACTATCGGCTCGATTCGCAATGGCCGGTGCTGTGCGACTCCAACCAGATGGAGAACGCGATCCTCAACCTGGTGATCAACGCACGCGATGCAATGCCCGACGGCGGCCCGATCTGCATCTGCACCGACGACCTGACGGTGGATGCGGCGCACCCGGTGAACGGACTGGAGCCGGGCGACTACGTTCGCCTGCGCGTGATCGACACCGGCGTGGGCATGAGCGAGGACGTGCGCCGAAAGGCGTTCGACCCGTTCTTCACCACCAAGCCGGTGGGCAAGGGCACCGGCCTGGGCCTGAGCACCATCCTGGGCTATATCGAGCAATCCAACGGCGTGGCGCAGATCGAGAGTCGCGTCGGCCATGGCACGACCATCCACATCATCCTTCCCCGCGTCCCCCGCGAAACTCTCCCCGAGGAAGCGTAATGCCCGCTGCAGACACCGCCCCCCACATCCTGCTGGTCGAAGACGAGGCGTTCCTGCGTGAACTGGTCATGGAAGGCCTGCAGGACGCCGGCTTCAGCGTCGTGGAAGCCAGCGACGGCACCTCCGGCGTGCAGGCCCTGCAATCGGACCTGCGCATCGACGTGCTGCTGAGCGACATCAAGCTGCCGGATATCGACGGCTATCAGGTGGCCGAAGCCGCCCGCACCCTGCGCCCGGGCCTGAAGGTCATCCTGATGACCGGCTACGCCCCCTCGCCGCTGCCGCCCACGCTGCAGACGGTGGTCTATCGCGTGCTGCAGAAGCCGTTCTCGCTGGAGACCTTGCCGGGCATGGTCAACGCCGCGCTGGAAGCCTGAGCGCGACGCATCCGGCCGTGGGCGGTCAGGCAGTCATGGCTCGCGCCTGCGCGTACAACCGGGCCAGCAGCGGGGCCACGTCGCGCAGGCTGGCGTTCCAGACCTGCACGTTCACCTCTGTGCGGTTGGCCAGCTCGAACGAGGTCCAGCAGGTCAGCGCGTGGCTGTCGGGCAAGCCGGGGTCCACCGCGGGGACGATGTACCTGTCGCTGTCTTCCCAGCACCGGACATAGCCGATGTAAGGCGACTCCATCGCGAAGTAGTGCTCCTTGGCCGTGGAGCCGAGGTACTTGAGCCCCGGGAAGTGTTCCGAGCGCAGGCGGGTCGGGGTCAACGTGAACCCGAGGTCCGAGCCATCACGGTGGCTGCTCGACAGCCGGCTTGGTGCCCTGCCGGGATCGTCATGCCGAGAGCCCGGGATGATTCTCACGAAGCTGCCGCATGGTGGTGGGCTCTTCCGCGCTTCCCGACAAGGACCGAGCGACTGTCCATCCCAATATGCGTACATTTCCCAATCGCGGTTGTGTCCCCGCCCTGCGGGTGGGAGCAGGATCTCGAAGCGGTCAGGCACGGTCCAGGTCAGGCCGTCGGCCGTAAAGCGCACGGAGAAATGCCCGCCGGTCGTGTCCGCGAGGATCGCGTTATAGGCGCGCGCGTAGGCGCGTGCCGCGTAGACCAGCCGGTCATGCGCGGGGAACCCGGGGCGGAGCGTCGCGCCCCGCAGGCACCGCGTGCCGAGGCGGGCCTGCAGCTTGACCAGCCGCGCGTCCTTGCCGGTGTAGCCAGCGCAGGTGCCGTGATCCCGCAGCCCGATGGGACGAAAATCCAGGCGCGCCACATTTCCCCTGACGTCGCGGGCGGGATCGTCCAGATGCAGGGGCGCCACCGCAGCCTTCAGCGCCCGCACGTCGGCGGTGCTTTCCAGGTCGGAACATCCGGCCCATGCCAGGATCAGCCCGAAGCCAAGCAATATACGGGACATGGACACTCCGCTGTCGCACGTGAGGGTGCTTCTTACCACGCCGATACCTGCGGCAGCGAAGTCGCCGGTTCACCGCGGACCTACACGCCCTTGACTCCCGATCCACCATGTTGCGTGAAGCGCGTCCAGCGAATCCTGCGCCTGCAGGCTGCGCATGGACCGCCCTGGCAAGCCTGGAGGAAGCCAAACACCATGCGCTCGTTCTGGACAACATCACCCGCGCCATGCGCCGGCGCGATGGCACGATGATCCGGCCACAGGCTCAGCCGAGTGCGACGACCGATCCGTCGGGTCATGCCTCCGACGGATCGGCCGCCGGGGTTGCTGGCCTGGATATCCTTCAACAAGTGATCGACGCCGAGCAGGCCATGGTCCAGGTCGTCGGCCTCGACTACCGCTTTCTCGCCATCAACGAGGCTAGCGCCAAGGAGTTCGAGCGCGTCTATGGCCTACGTCCCCGACGTGGCGATTCGATGCTGGAGCTGCTGGCGCACATGCCTGCGCAGCAGGCGGAAGTCCGCGCCATATGGAGTCGGGCGCTGGCGGGGGAGTCCTTCGTCGAGATCGGCGAATTCGGCGACCCGGCGCGGGAGCGCCGAAGCTACGAAATGAAGTATTTCCCGCTTCGGGACGCCGACGGACAACGGGCGGGCGCGTTCCAGTTCGTCTACGACACGACCGACAACGTGCGCCGTATCCGCGAACCGCCCGCCCCCGGCCGGCTCGATCGCGCCGGGGGACCGGTCAGCGCGGGGCTCGACGACGGGCAGTACCGTGAGCTGTTCGCCCGCATCCGGGAGGGCTTTTTCATCGGCGAAGTCATCCGCGACGACCAGGGCCAGGTCGTCGACTTCGTGTTCCTGGAGGTCAACGAGGCGTTCACGCGGCAGACCGGCCGACGGCCCGGGACGGTGTTGGGACGGCGTGTCAGCCAGGCGATACCGGGCTTCCCGGCCAGCGTGGTCCAGCGCTACGGCGCCGTGGTCGACAGTGGCGCGCCATCGGCATTCGAGGTCCAGGTGTCCGCGCTGGGTCACCGCGTCTACGAGGCCCGCGCCCATCCGCTGGAGGGCGAGCGGTTCGTGGTGCTGTTCCTGGACGTCACCGGGTACAAGCACACCGAGCAGGCGCTGGAGGAAAGCCGGGCGTCGCTGCGCGCGATCGTCGATTCGGTCGATCAGATCATCTGGACGGCCAGCCCAGACGGCTACCACGACTTCTTCAACCAGCGCTGGTACGAATATACCGGCGCCGTGCCGGGAACCACCGACGGCGACGACTGGGCCGAGCTGTTCCACCCGGACGACCGCGAGCGTACCTTCGCCCGTTGGCGGCACAGCCTTGCCACCGGCGAGCCCTACGAAATCGAATACCGCCTGCGCCACCACACCGGCGTCTACCGCTGGGTGCTCGGCCGCGCGCATCCGGTGCGCAACGAAACCGGCCAGATCCTGCGCTGGATGGGCACCTGCACCGACATCCACGAGCAGAAGGCCACTGCGGAGCAACTGGAACTGGCCGGCAGGGAACTCAGCCACCGCATCAAGAACATTTTCGCGGTGGTCTCGGGGCTGGTCGCGCTGACGGTCCGGCAGTTTCCCGAAAGCCGCGCCTTCGCCGACGAACTGCTCGCCCGCCTGCTGGCCCTGGGCGAAGCCCACGACTATGCGAGCCCCCACGGGCCGGACGCAGGACCGGTCGAAAAGGAGGCCACCGTGCTGGGCCTCACCCGCCGTCTGCTCAGGCCCTATGCGCTGGCGGGATGCGACCGCATCGAACTGGTCGGGGACGACATTGTGCTCGGACCGCGTGCGCTCACGCCGTTATCGCTGGCGATCCACGAGCTGGCCACCAATGCGGCCAAGTACGGCGCGTTCGCCGTGCCGGACGGAAAGGTGCAGATCCGCGGCGAGCGCTTGGCCGACCGCTTCGCGCTGCACTGGCGCGAGCAGGGTGGGCCGGCCGTGCAGGAGCCGGAGCGGACAGGCTTCGGCAGCCGGCTGGTGGACCTTACCCTGCGCGACCAACTGGCCGGCGAGCTGACCCGCACCTGGCACCCCGAAGGACTCGAGGTGCGGGTGTCCGTACCGATCGACCGGCTCACCGGCGACCGGGCATAGCTACCGCGGCCCTGCGGCAGCTCGCCCGTAGGTGACGGCCGGGGCGCGCGCCGCCATGACTTCAGGCCCATGGACTAGTACTAACTTCGCAATAAGATGCACACCAACCCAAGTGGCAGTGCAGGCAAGCGCGTGGACGATCGGGTCAGCCATCTGAAGAAATTCCAGAAGGAACTCTCCGCCGGCACCGTCTCGCTGGTGCTGCTGGCGGTGCTTGAGCAATCGAAGCAGCCGCTGTACGGCTACCAGATCGCCAAGCGGCTGGAGGAACTGGGCGAGGGCGTGCTGGCCGGCAAGCAGAGCGCGCTCTACCCGGTGCTGCGCAACCTGGAAGCGGCCGGGCTGCTGGCCAGCGAGGTCGAGCCTTCGGTGAGCGGGCCACCGCGCCGCTATTACCGCGTTACCCCACCGGGGCGGGAAGTGCTGCGCGAATGGGTCGCGGCCTGGAACGCCACGCGTGATTCCGTCGACAAGGTCCTTCAAGGAGAGGTGTGATGAACGCACCGCGCACGATCAACGAATACCTCGACCAGCTGCGTGCCGCGCTGCGGGGCGCCGACCCGGCACTGGTGCAGGATGCGCTCTACGACGCGGAGGAACACCTGCGCGCCGAGCTCGCCGAACAGCCCACGCGCAGCGAGGCGGACATGCTGGGCCACGTCGTGGGCAGCTACGGCGCACCGGAGGAGGTGGCCGAGCTCTATCGCGACCAGGAGATCCGGATCCAGCGCGCGCTGCGCCCGCCGCCGCCGCCAAAGCGCCGCTCGCTGGCCGGTCGCTTCTTCGGCGTGGCAGCCGATCCGCGCACTTACGGCGCGCTGTTCTACATGGTGCTGGCGCTGGCCACGGGCATCTTCTATTTCACCTGGGCGGTCACCGGCGTGTCGCTGTCGGCGGGGCTGTCGGTGCTGATCGTCGGGCTGCCTTTCATCGTGCTGTTCTTCGGCTCGGTGCGGCTGCTCTCGCTGGTCGAGGGGCGCATCGTGGAGGCCATGCTGGGCGCCCGCATGCCGCGCCGCCCGCCGTATCCGACGCGTGACCTGACGTTGCTCAAACGCATCGGCGCGATGTTCACCGATGCGCGTACCTGGACCACGCTGCTTTACATGCTGCTGATGCTCCCGCTCGGCATCGTCTACTTCACGATCGCGGTGACGCTGGTGTCGGTGTCGGTGGGCTTCATCGGTGCGCCGGTGGCCTGGATGGTGAACGGCGGCGACCTGTCGCGGCTGTTCGTCGACCACCGGGTGATCATCGACTGGGGCTTTGGCGAGCACGTACCGGGTTGGGGCGATGCCATCGCACTGTGCGTGCTGGGCGTGCTGCTGCTGTTCGCCACCCTGCACCTGGCACGCGGGCTGGGCCGCATGCACGGGCAGGTCGCGCGGCACCTGCTGGTGCGCGGCGGCTGAGCGAACCCTGTTGGAGCCCGCTCGCGGGCGACGCTCTACGTTGGTTTTGCGGCGCGAAAGGCATCGCCCGCAAGCGGGCTCCTACATCAGGTCGGACGCTGCCGCGCGTCCTGCACGGAGCCTTGCGCGCACGCGGTCTCCTGCATTGGGCGACTCAGAAATCCTCGCCGTCGACGATCTCCAGGCCGGCGTCCAGACGCCGCGCCTCGGCCTCGGCGACCACCCGCACCGCGTCGGCGCGCATGTCGTCCGGCGCATCGACCTCGACCATGAAGACGCGGCCTTCGCTGTCGTCCACGAGGTTGGCGGAGCTGGAATCGTCGCGCACGCCGAGCATGAAGTCCTCGATCTCCTCGACGTGCTCGATGCCGTCGATGCCATGCAGCATGGTGATGATCGAGTCGGCGGCGTCGCGGTTGCCGATCAGGCGCAGGCGGATCATGGACATGTCGGGCTCCAGGCGGGGCGGTTGGAAAAATGCTGGAGTGCCCCATGTATGCGTCGGGTGATTGCCAGGCCGTACCATGGGCTTTTTTCGCAACCGCCAGCCCATGCCCAAGACCTACGACCGCGCCTATTTCGACAAGTGGTACCGCGACCCGCGCCACGCCGTCGCCTCCGCCGCCGAGCTGAAGCGCAAGGTAGCGCTGGCCGTCGCGCAGGCCGAGTACTACCTGGGTCGCCCGCTGCGCAACGTGCTGGACGTCGGTTGCGGCGAGGCGCCCTGGCGCGCGCCGCTGCGCGGCCTGCGGCCGGGCGTGGCGTATCGCGGGCTGGACGCGAGCTCCTACGTGGTGGCCCGCTACGGGCGCAGCCGCAACGTCGGGCTGGCAAGCTTCGGCCAGCTGGAGCACCTGCGCTTCGAGGAGCGCTTCGACCTGATCGTGTGCACCGACGTGCTGCATTACCTGCGGCCGGCGGAAATCCGCGCGGGCCTCGCCGGCATAGGCGAGATGCTCGAGGGCGTGGCGTTCCTGGAGGTGTTCACGAGTCGGGACGACGTGGTCGGCGACCGCGAAGGCTTTTTCTCGCGTCCGCCCGCTTGGTACCTTCGCCAGTTCGCACAGGCGGGTCTGCTTCCCTGCGGTTCACATTGCTATCTGGGGCCGCGTCTGGAGCGCCACGTGGCGGCGCTGGAGCGGGCGCAGATCGCGGGCTAGGCATTCACGGTGTCGATGAGGGCAGGCCGCATAATCCGCGGTCTGCCTGCGCGAGTTGCAGGTCGTTTCGTTCGAGAGGTAGGCATGTCGACAGGTGGGGAAAATTGCAGCCGGATGGTGCAGGCGCTCGATGCGCTTGCCATGGTTTTCCTCGACCCGCAGGGCCGCATCGCCACTTGGAACGTGGGCGCCGAACGTATTTTTGGTTACACCGCCGACGAGATCGTCGGCCAGCCGTTCGCGACACTCCACACCCCCGAGAGCCGCTCCGCCGGGCTGCCCGAACAGGCACTCCAGGCAGCGAGGGACGAGGGGCGCGACGAGGAGACAGGCTGGCGCCTGGGCAAGCACGACCAGCGGGTGTGGACGCGAACCATCCTGGAGGCCGTGCGTGACAAGACCGGCCAGCTGGAGGGGTACGCCTATCTCGCCCGCGACATTCCCTGGCCGCACCAGTCCGATGACATGCTCGGCAGCAACGAGCAGCAGTTCAGCCTGCTCGTGCAGGGCGTGCGCGACTACGCGATCTACCTGCTCGATCCGGATGGCCACGTCGCCAGCTGGAACGCCGGCGCCCAGCGCATCAAGGGCTATCGCGCCGACGAGGTATTGGGCAAGCATTTCAGCCATTTTTACGCGGACGAGGACGCCAGCGCCGGCAAGCCATCGCGCAACCTGGCCATCGCGCGCGCGCAGGGCGTGTACGAGGGCGAGGGCTGGCGCAAGCGCAAGGACGGCACCCTGTTCTGGGCGCACGTGGTGATCGATCGCCTGACCGACGCCGAGGGCCGGGTCGTGGGCTTTGCCAAGATCACCCGCGACGTCACCGAGAAAAAGCGCGCCGAAGAGGAGCTGGCGGTCGCGCGTGAAGCACTGTTCCAGGCGCAGAAATCCGAATCCATCGGCCATCTCACCGGCGGCGTGGCGCACGACTTCAACAACCTGCTGATGGCGGTAATGGGCAACCTTGAACTGTTGCGCAAGTGGCTGCCGCCGGCCGCGCGACCGCAACTGCTGCTGGACAACGCGATGGCCGGCGCACAGCGTGGCGCGGCGCTGACCCAGCGCATGCTCGCCTTCGCGCGCCGGCAGGAGCTGCATCCGCGGCCGGTCGATGTGCCGCTGCTGGTGCACGGCATGGCGGAACTGATCCGCCGTTCGCTGGGCCCGGAAATCCGCATCGGCACCAGCTTCCCGCTGCAGCTCCCGCGGGTGCTGATCGATCCGAACCAATTGGAGCTCGCATTGCTCAACCTGGCCGTCAACGGCCGCGATGCGATGCCGCAGGGCGGCCGGCTGGAAATCGGCGCGCGCAGCGAGCACGTGGGCGAAGGCCACTCGACCGCGCTTCCGCACGGCGAGTATGTCTGCCTGTGGGTCGCCGACGAGGGCCACGGTATGGACGAGGACACGGTCAAACGCGCCACGGAGCCGTTCTTCACCACCAAGGGCGTGGGCAAGGGCACCGGCCTGGGCCTGTCGATGGCCTTTGGCCTGGCCGAGCAATCGGGCGGACGCCTGCTGCTGCAGAGCCAGCCGGGCAGGGGCACCACGGTCGAGATCTGGCTGCCGGTGGCTCCGGCGAAGGCCGATGCGCCGAGGACTGCCGAGGCGAGCGATGACGCCGATGCACCGCTGCACGAAGGCGAGCCGCTGACGCTCCTGATCGTGGACGATGACGAACTGGTCCTGCTGAGCACGATGGCGATGGCCGAGGATCTGGGCCACGTCGTCCATGCCGTGCGCTCGGCCGAGGAGGCCTTGGCATACGTCGATGCCGGTGGTGACGTGGACGTGGTCGTCACCGACCAGGCGATGCCGGGCATGACCGGCATCCGGCTGGCCGGGCTCTTGCGCGAGCGCGTCCCGGGCATGCCGATCGTGCTGGCGTCCGGTTATGCCGACCTGCCCGGTGCGCCGCTTCCGGACCTGGTGCGACTCAGCAAGCCTTTCACCCGGCGCGACCTGCATCGGGCCATCGGCGACGCGGCGGGCCAGCTCGGCATCACGGAAGAGGCTGGCTGAACTAGCACCGCGGCGGGTTCACGTTCCGTCCGCTTCCGGTCGGGCGTGAGGGGCATGGCGGACGCAACGGCCACAATCCCACGCCAAGCCTCACGTCGTCCGTGCCCAGCCTGCGCTACAGTGCCTTGGCTGGCCCTAGGTACGAGGGATTGTCATGCAGCACCGCGCGGGTCCGATCTCTGCCCAGGCGCGCGCCGAGTTGCCGTTTGGCAGCGAGGCACGCCGGCTGGAGCTGGCGACGCGCGCCGCCAGGCTGGGCGTCTGGGACTGGAACCTGCTCGACAACACCTTCGTCTACTCGCCCCGCGCCCGCGAGATCTGCGGCCTGCCGCCGGGCGACGCGCCGTTGAGCCTGGAGCAACTGCAGGCGTGCACCCATCCCGACGACCTGCCGCGCACCCACGGCATGCTGCTGCGTGCGCTTGATCCGACGATCCGCGAGAGCGTGCCCTACGAGTACCGCGTGGTGCACCCGGACGGCCAGGTCCGTTGGGTCGTGGCCCACGGCGAAGCGTTGTTCGCGCCGGTCGACGGCGAGGTGCGCGCGGTGCGCTACACCGGCACATTGCAGGATGTCAGCGAATGGCGGCAACTGCGGGCAGCGCTGGAAACCAGCGAGGCGCGGCTGCGCCTGGCGATCGAGGCCGGGCGCATGGCTGTGTGGGAAGTGGACCTGCGCAACGAAACCATGGTCGGTTCGCCCGAGCTCAACCGCCTGCTCGGTTTTCCCGAGGACGCCACGCCGACGGTCGAACAGATCCGCGCCGGCTACCCGCCGGGCGAGCGCGAGCGCGTACAGACCGGCATGGTCGACGCGCTGGCGCGCGGCGAGCGCTTCGTCGAAATGGAGTTTCGCTACAACTGTCTCCACGGTGAGCAGCGCGCGCTGCTGCTGCGTGCGGAAATCCACGTCGTGGACGGCCAGCCGGCGACCGCGATGGGCGTTCTGATGGACGTCACCTCCCGCCGCCAGGCCGAGGACGCGCTGTGCGCCAGCGAGGCGCGGCTGAAGCTGGCCCAGCGGGTGGGCAAGATCGGCGTGTGGGAGTGGGAGCTGCCATCGGGGGATGCCAGTTGGTCGCCGGAAATGTACGTGCTGTTCGGGCTCGACCCCGACGCCGGGATCACGCCCGAAGAGGCCTGGCTCGCCACCGTCTTCCCGGAAGACCGCATCGCTGTCGACGAGGCCGTGCGTCGCAGCACTGAAAGCGGCCAGCCGGTGGATATCGAGTTCCGCATCCGCGCCCACGGCCAGACCCGCTGGATTCTTTCCAAGGGCACGCCCGTGACCGACTCCGACGGCCGGCGCCGGATGATCGGGGTCAACCAGGACGTCACCGGCGCGCACCAGCAGCGGACCGCGCTGGAGGACCGCAATCGCGCGTTGCAGGAGGAGGCCTTCAAGATCGGGCGCGAGCGCGAGCGCGTGTTCGAACTCAGCCGCGATCTGTTCGCGGTGGCCGGATTCGATGGCTACTTCAAGGTGATCAACCCGTCCTGGACGCGCATCCTCGGCTACGACACCGAAACCCTGCTCACGCGGCCGTTCCTGGATTTCATCCACCCGGAAGACCGCGCGGCCGCCAATGCCGTGCTGGCCTGCCTGCGCCGGGGGCACCAGGCGCCGCCGTTCGAGAACCGCATGCGCTGCCAGAGTGGCAGCTGGCGCTGGATCGCGTGGACCGCGGTCGCCGAGTACGACCGTATCTACGCGGTGGGCCGCGACATCACCCAGGAAAAACTCGCCGCGCAGGAACTGGAGGCGGCCAACCGCCAGTTGCGCAACCAGATCGAAGGCCGCGAGCGGGTTGAGGCGACGCTCCGCCAGATGCAGCGGTTGGAGGCGGTCGGCCAGCTCACCTCGGGCGTCGCGCACGACTTCAACAACCTGCTGACCATTGTGCTGGGCAACCTCGACCTGATCGAAATGACCGTCGACGAGCCGAAGGTGCGTCGCCGACTGGAACTGATGCGCCAGGCCGCCCTGCGTGGTGCGACGCTCACCTCGCAGCTGCTCGCGTTCTCCCGCCGGCAGCGGCTGGAGCCCAAGGTGGTCGACCTCAACGGCACCGTCCAGGGCATGAGCGAATTGCTCCGCAGCACGATGGGCGGCAGCGTCGCGGTGGCGGCCCACCTGCAACCGGGATTGTGGAGCGCGCTGGTCGATCCCACCCAGATCGAGCTGGTGATCCTGAACCTGGCGATCAATGCGCGCGACGCCATGCCGGTGGGCGGCAGCCTGGCGATCGAAACGGCCAACGCCACGCTTGCCGGCGAACCGCGGCAGCCGGGCGAGCCGGCCGCGGGCGATTACGTGGCCATCTCGGTCACCGACACCGGCACCGGCATGAGCGAGGAGGTGCGGGCGCGCGCGTTCGAGCCCTTCTTCACCACCAAGAGCGTGGGCAAGGGGTCCGGCCTCGGGCTGGCCCAGGTGCTCGGGTTTGCGGAGCAGTCCGGCGGCGGTGTGCGTATCGAGAGCCGTCCCGGCGCGGGCACCACGGTCCGCGTCTACCTGCCACGCGCGCAGGCGGGTGCGGCTGTCACGGAGCTCGCGTCCGACCACCACACCCATGCCGAACCGTTGGCGCAGCGCCGGTTCGCGCTGCTGGTGGACGACGACTGCGCCGTCCGCGACGTCACCGCCGCACGGCTGCGACAGCTCGGCTTCGAGGTGCTGGAAGCCGGTTCCGGCGGCGCGGCGCTGGATCTGCTCGATCGCTCGCCGCAGGTGGACCTGCTGGTTGCGGACTTCGCCATGCCCGGCATGAACGGTGTGGAGGTCGCCCAGCAGGCGCGCGCGCGCCGGCCGGACCTGCCGGTGTTGTTCGTCACCGGCTACGCGGACCAGACCGCACTGGCCGGCGTCGGCGAGGAGCGGGTGGTGCAGAAGCCATTCCGCGACGACGAGCTGGAGCGCAAGGTGCGGACGGTGCTGGGCGGCTAGTACAAGGCCGCGGTAGGAATCCGCCGCCAGCCTGCCTACCATGCAAGGGGTGTCTCCTCGCAAAGGTGCTCGCCTTGAACCGATCGCTCGCTTACGCCATTGCCGCGGCCCTGCTCGTGCCCGCGCTCGCCAGCCCCGCGTGGGCCACCGACCTGCCCACCTTCGACCCGCACCGCCTGTCGCAGGAGGTCAGGACGCTCTCGTCCGATGCCTTCGAGGGCCGCGGCCCGGCCACGCCGGGCGAGACGAAAACGGTCGACTACGTGGTCGCGCAGTTCAAGGCGGCGGGCCTCGAGCCCGGCGGTGCGATCGTGGACGGCAAACGCACCTGGACGCAGCCGGTGCCGCTGGGCCGGTTCGAAATCGTCGGCACGCCCAGCTTCTCGCTCACCGAGGACGGCAGGAACGTCGCGCTGACCCAGGGCGAGCAGATCGCCGTGCGCGCATCGATGGATGGCAGCCGCAAGGTCGACATCAACCACGCGCCACTGGTGTTCGTCGGCTACGGCGTCGATGCACCCGAGCGGAACTGGGATGACTTCAAGGGCGTCGACCTCAAGGGCAAGATCGGCGTGGTGCTGGTCAACGACCCCGACTTCGAGAGCGGCAAGGGCGATTTCGGCGGCAAGGCCATGACCTACTACGGCCGCTGGACCTACAAGTACGAGGAAGCCGCCCGCCAGGGTGCGCTGGGCATGCTGGTGGTGCACGAAACCGCGCCGGCCTCCTACGGCTGGGCCACGGTGAAGAACTCCAATACCAACGTGCAATTCGACATCGTGCGCGACCAGCCGGCCGCGGAGCACCCGACGCTCGAGGGCTGGATCCAGCACGACCTGGCGGTGCGGATGTTCAAGGCCGCGGGGCTGGACTTCGCAACGCTGAAGAAACAGGCGCAGACGCGCGACTTCAGGCCGGTGACGCTCGACGGCGTCACCTTCTCGGCGCACTACGACGTCGATGCCAAGGTGATCACCTCGCAGAACATCGTCGGCCGCGTCGAGGGCGCCAAGCGTCCGGACGAGACCGTGATCTACAGCGCGCACTGGGATCACCTGGGCGTGGGCGCACCCGATGCCAAGGGCGATCGCATCTATAACGGCGCGGTCGACAATGCCACCGGCACCGCCGCGCTGATCGAGCTGGGGCGGGCCTTCGCGCACGCGTCCCGGCCGGAGCGGTCGGTAATCTTCCTGGCGGTGACCGCGGAGGAAAAGGGCCTGCTGGGCTCGGAGTACTACGCCACGCATCCGCTGTACCCGGTCGGGAAGACCGTGGCGGACATCAACACCGACGCGCTCGACCCGGGCGGCCCCGCGCGCAACTTCTCCATCTCCGGCAACGCGAAGCTCGGTCTGCTCGACCGCCTGATCGCCCTGGCCAAGACCTACGGCATGAGCTATGCGCCCGATCCCCATCCGGAAGCGGGCAGCTTCTTCCGCTCCGACCACTTCTCCTTTGCCAAGCAGGGCGTACCGGCGATTTCGTTCGAGTCGGGCAACGACCTGGTCAAGGGCGGCAAGGCGGCCGGCGAGGCCGCGGGCAAGCGCTACAACCGCGAGCACTACCACCAGCCCTCGGACGAATGGCAGGCCAGTTGGACCTTCACCGGCATGGCGCACGATCTGCGGCTGCTTTACCAGCTGGGCTACCAGCTCGCCGATTCGGATGCCTGGCCGGAGTGGTCCAAGGATTCGGAATTCCGCGCGGTGCGCGAGAAGACGGCCGACCAGCGCAAATAGCGCTGGAGGGACCGCCCCCATCCGCCTGTCGGCACCTTCCCCCGTGAACGGGGGAAGGCTCGACCCCGGAACCGCGCGCTCGATCTTTCCTTCCCTTCGCGGAGTAAGGATGACCCACTGAAGCCGCACACTCGATCCTTCCCCCGTCCCACGGGGGAAGGTGCCCGAAGGGCGGATGGGGCAGCCTTGCCCCAGCCCACACGCTAACGCCCTCGCACACGGATCGACCGGCGCCCGAGCACACGCCCTTGGGCATCCGTCGCCACCAACCGATAGCTGCCCTCCCGCAGATACAGCTCGCTCACCGACGCTCCCCCCGTTGGCCGCAGTCCGCGGCCTGCCGGCCCGGAGGAGGGCGGCGGATCGAACACCAGCCGGTCCGCGGGAATCGCTGCATCCGGCTCGTCGGCGTAGCGCGCCTCGACCAGGCAGGGATAGTCCGCCCGGCAGAGGCCTTCGCCATCCACGCGGTACGGCGTGCGCAGGTCATCCAGTGCCAGCCAGGTCGGCCGGCCGCGGCGCAGGGCCTCGGGCGGGAACAGCACGCTCACGTCGTAGCCCTCGCGCAAGGCCCACGGCTTGCCGTCCCCGCCGATGAACACCAGCGGCCGGGTCGGCTTGAGGCGTGTCACCAGGTCCGTGTAGTAGGGATGGTCGTGCGTGGCATCGGCATGTGGCACCAGCATGGTCTGCTCGACCGTGAGCGGGTCGATGTCGACCAGTTTGCGCAGGTGCTCGGCCATCGACTGCCCGCCGAGGTACTTGCCGCTTTCCTGGATGTGGCCGTAGCCGGCGTCGACCACCAGCCGCGCTTCAGGGTGGGCCTTGAACACGCGCTCGTAGAGGTTGCGCGCCTGCGAACGCTCGCGTGCGTCGCCGCCGTCGCCACGTTCCGATTCGTACGGCACCACGCGGTAGCCCAGCCTGAGCGCGGTACGCACCATCTCCGCGCATAACGGCTCGTTGGTGTAGAAGCCGCTGCCCTCGATCGGGTAGCCGCGCGCCTGCAACTTGTCGTCGCGTGCGTAGAGGGTCTCTGCGGCGAAGGTGTCGAACCCTTCCTCGCGCAACCGCGCCAGCAACTCGATGGTCAGCGTGCGGGTCAGCGGCAGGTGGTGGGCCTCGTTGAAGAAAACCGCCTGCCGGCCGCGGGCGAGCCTGGCGATCGCGTCGACGGCTGGCTGCGCGTGCATGCCCGATGCAAGCGGTGGCGCGTGGTCGTCTGGCTGCTGGACGCCTTGCGCCGAGAAGCTTGCCGCCGCGTTCGGGTAATCGCCGATGTAGGTCTGGTACCAGGCCAGATACTGGCTGAAGATCACCGGGAAGGCGGGATTGCGGTCGCCTTCGAACATGGCCGACAGCATGGTCTCGTAGCGCCCCAGCAAGGTCTTCTGGCGATCGGCCTGGCGCATGATGCGGTCGGCCTTGTCGGCCGCCTGCATCTGCAGGGCATACCAGCGCTCGGGCGTCATCGCCGGCTGCTCCTGCCTGGGCATGGCGGCCATGCCGATCGGGAGCAGCAGGCAGGCGACGCAGGCGGCAAGGCAACAGGAGGGCATGGTCGGAAGCTCCGTGCGTGTCGCAAGTCTGTACCAAAACCGTGCCGGTGTAGCAGCCTGGACGGCTGTGTAGGGTGGGCTTCAGCCCACCGTTACATCGCGCAAAACCGGTGGGCTGATGCCCACCCTACGGGGGCGGCCGCACGCGGAAGGCCAGGCTGATCCGCGGCTCCATCGGCGCACGCTGCTTGGGGATGCCGTGGTCGTAATGGAACTGGCTGGCGTAGTCCATCAGCAGCAGGCTGCCGGCCGCCAGGTCCAGGTGCAGCACGCGCCGTGGCGGGTGTTTGGCGCGGATGACCATCTCGCGCGTGGCCCCCAGCGACAGCAGCACGATCGGATGGCCGCGCACGAGGTCTTCCAGCTTGTCGTTGTGCGGGGCCACGCTGTCGTGCTCGTCGCGATAAAGATTCAGGCCCACGCTGGTGAACGGCGCATCGACTACAGCGTGCACCGCCGCGAGCGCCTCGTGCAGCGGCGCGGGCAGCGCGGGATCGGCTAGCTCGAAGTGCGCGCGCAGGCGCGGCACGTCGACCTCGCGCTCGTACATCATGCGGCGGCCGCCGCGCCAGGCGATGCCTTCGAACAGCTGCGCGAACCATGCCTGCGCGGTATCGGCGGCCACCACGTCGGGGATGTACACGACCCGGCCGCTGGGGTCGTCGAAGAGCACCTGCGGGCCGGCAGCGAACAGCGAGAACTGGGCCATGGCCGCCTCACTCCCGCGGCGCGTTTTCCCGCGCGATGGCATGCTGGCGCGCGCGCCAGGTTTCGGCGGTCTGCGGCTTGACGAACAGCGACGTGACTTCCGCGTGGCAGCTCTTGACGGCCTTCTCGATGCGATGGATGCACTGCTCGATCTGCGGCGTGGTCAGCTCGTCCTCGAATTCGGCGCTCAAGGCCGCCACCACGGTGTGCGGCCCCATCTGCACCGTCAGCACGCCGTTGACGCGTCCCACGCCCGGATCGTTGGCAGCGATCTCCAGCAGCGATTCGCGCAACTGCGGATGCGCCGGTTCTCCGATCAACAGCCCCTTGCTCTCGCGCGCCAGCAGGCTTGCGGCAATGGCCAGCACGATCGCGATGCCGATCGAGGCTGCCCCATCGAGCTCGGGCATATCGAACACGCGCGCGCACACCACGCCGGCGAGCGCAATCAGCAGGCCGAGCAGCGCCGCCGAATCTTCCAGCAGCACGGTGAAGGTGGTCGGGTCCTTGCTCTTGCGGAAGGCCTCGAAGTAGCCCATGGAGCCCTTGGCGGCGCGAAACTCGCGCAGCGCCAGGTACCAGGAGGTGCCCTCGAACACCATCGACACGCCCAGCACGATGTAGTTGATCAGCGGATCGCTCATCGGCTCGGGATGGCGCAGGTGGTTCACGCCCTCGAACAGCGACACGCCCGCGCCCAGCGCAAACACCAGCAGCGCCACGATGAAGCTCCAGAAATACAGCTCCCGGCCGTGGCCGAACGGATGGACGGCGTCGGGCGGTCGAGCGGCCTGGCGCATGCCGTAGAGCAGCAGCAGCTCGTTGGAGGTATCGACCAGCGAATGCACGCCTTCGCTGAGCATCGCCGAACTGCCCGACAGCGCAGCCGCCACGAACTTGGCGATGGCGATGGCCAGGTTGCCGGCGAGGGCGGCGTAGACGACCAGCCGCGAGTTGGACGATGACGAGGACATCCTCAGCTCTCCACGTAGCGCCGCTGGCACAGTTCGCAGAAGAAACTGCGGCGGTTGGTTCTGCCCAGATAGGCGCGGTGGAACTTCACGTGGTCGCGCGGGCAGATGCTCTTGTTGTGCGCCAGCCAGTGCTTGCGCAGTACGAAGGCCCGCTTCCACTGAAGAAACTCGAAGCTGTACTGGCGCGCCTGCTCGACGAGCTCGCGCAGCTTGCGCGCCGGCAGGGCGCCGATGGTCGAGAGCGGATGCGTGCGGATGCGGAACAGCACCTCGTTCTTGATGATGTTGCCTACGCCGGCGAAGACGTCCTGGTCCAGCAGCGCGTCGCAGGCGAGGGTATCGGGCATCGCGCGCAGGCGCTTGCGTGCGAGCGCCGGGTCCCAGACGTCGGACATCACGTCGGTGCGCCAGTCGTAGAGCTCGTCGAGATCGCCCTCCAGCAGCCGTACCGAGCAGCTGTAGAAGTTGATCTCACCCTCGTCGAACTGCAGGCTCAGTCGCGGCGCAGCTTCCTTGCGCTCGTCGATGCGGTAGCTGCCGAACATCAGCAGGTGGATCCGGATGGTCACGTCCGGCAGCTCGATCAGCGTCTGCTTGCCGAAGCTGCGGAAGGCGGCGACCGGCTGGCCGACCAGCCGTCCCATGTCGATCTTGGCGTTGCCTTCGGCACGCCGGATCGTGCGCCCGGTGAAGGGCGCCACCTCTTCCCGCAGGATGACGATCGAAGGGCCTTCGGGCACGAATCACCTGTCGCGGCTGCCTTGGGCTGATTCTGGGCGGCCCGGGGGCACGTCGGAGTGAACGCCGCGTTGCAGGAGCGCACCTGTGCGCGACCGTGGGGCACGACCGGGCATGGCGGTCGCGTACAGGTGCGCTCCTACAAGGAGCCGAGCATGCGCTTCAGGTCGAGGGCGTTGGCCGTCGCGTGGCCCAGCGTCGTGTTGTCGAAGATGCACCAGGCGTGCGGCGCCCGGCGCAACCGTCGCGCCACGCGTTCGAGCGCCTGGGACGCGTAGGCGTCGTAGTACGTGCGCGGCGATCCGTGCAGCCGCAAATAGATGCGATGGCGGTCGCCGCCAGGCAACGCCGCGCGCGGCACGCGCGCCGGGTCGGCCGCGACGCGCGATATCGACAGACCGCGCAACGCCTGGTCGACAGCCGCCGTGAACCACGAGGCATGCCTGGGCTCGCATGCCAGCGCACCGTCGTAGCCCTCCCGCAAACGCTCGAAGAAGGGCAGGGCGACCGATGCCTCGAACGCCAGGCTCGGCGGCAGTTGCAGCAGCAGCCAGCCCAGCTTGTTGCCCAGCTCGCCGACCTGGTCGAGGAACCGCGACACCAGCCCGTCGCACGAGCGCAACCGGCATTCGTGGCTGATCGCCTTGGGCATCTTGGCGGCGAACCGGAAATCCGCCGGCACGCTGTCCGCCCAGCGGCGCCAGGTCGCCGGGCGGTGCGGGCGGTAGAAGCTGGAGTTGATCTCCACGCAGTCGAAGACCTGCGCGTAGCGTTCCAGCGTGCTGCCTTCAGCCGGGAAGGCAGCGGCGTGCGCCTTCGGGATCGACCAGCCTGCGCAGCCGATGCGGACGGTCACGCCATCACCGACGCCCCGGCCGGGCTTTTTGCCTCTGTAGGAGCCCGCTTGCGGGCGATGCTCTCCAGCAGACCGCAACCGCCAAAGCATCGCCCACAAAGTGGGTTCCTACGAAGAGCGCACCGCGGCATGTGGCGACCTCAACCTTTCGGCTTGCGGAACCGGTACATGAACTGGTCCGTATGCCCGCGGATCGACTTGTCGAACACCTTGATGTCGTGCGGATCGGCCGGGTTGCGCAGTGCGTCGCTCTCACCATCGAACACGAAGCCTGCCGATTCGGCCTGCTTGCGGACGATGGCCGGGTCGATGCGATGCAGGGTGTCGGTATCGCGCATGCCCGATCCGGCGGGCGCCACGTGGTCGATCACGACGAACACCCCGCCGGGCTTGAGCACCTTGAACACCTGCTTGTCGAGCACGACCGGGTCGACGTTGCCCATGAACTTGTCCGGGTAGTCGTGGTAGTTCTGCGAGGTGAACACCACGTCGACCGACTTGGGCGCATCGAGCTTCGCCGCCGGCTGCGTGAGCACGCTGACGTTCGCGTAGTGCGGCTGCTGGGCGAGCTTGCGCAGGTGGGTCACGTCCGACTGCGCCTCGGCGGCGTACTCGTTCGGCCACAACGCATAGACGTGCCCCTTGGGCCCGACCACGCCACTGAACACGCGGGTGAAGTAACCGCTGCCGGGAATCAGCTCCAGCACCTTGTCGCCCGGCTTGACCTCGGCGAAGGCCATCACCTGGGCGATCTTGCGGCGGGCGTCGTCGGCGCGATCGGCCTGGCGGTCCGGGTCGTTGATCGCGGAGGCGAGATAGGGCGGTTGCGTGTGCTGCGCGGCATCCTGCGGGGCAGGTGCCGCGTGGGCGGCGGGCAAGGCGAGGGCGATCACGGCGGCGAGGACGAGCGTGCGCATGTCAGGCTCCTTCGGGTTGGGTCTGCGATTGTGCGCCTGGCCTGGCGACAGGGAGCCGTGACTTCTGGGGGAGCTGGCGCCCGCGGGCCAGCCGCAGCCCACGACGAACGGGCCCGGTTGGTGCCAGGCCCGCGTGCTTTGTCCGATCCCGCTTCAGGCCGTCCCTGGCCCTGCATGCCTCCCTGCCAGTCGCCCGGCGTGCGCTCAGTAAGCGCCGCCGGAGGAATTGGGCGTGGTCGAGGTCGGCGCCGGCATGCCCGAGGTCGACGAAGCCGGCGGCATGGTGGCCGGTGGCGTCATCGCGGTGGATGCAGGCGGTGGCGTCATGGGCGTGGTCGGCTGGGATGGCGTGGTGGCCGGCGCGGTCGACGGGGTCGCGGCGCCCGGTTCGGCGTTGTCGTTGGTGCCGTTGTTGCAGGCGGCCAACGCGAACGAGGAGGCCAGCAGCAGGCTCCAGCACAGCAGGCGGATCTTCATGGAAGGACTCCTCCGATGAACGGTCAGTGTGGTTGGGATACGGCGCGGGTGACTTCCTGCTGCAGTGAGCGGGCGTCCGTGCGCTCCAGATCCGCCAGCGAGACGATGCCGCAAAGCGCACCCTTGGCATCGACTACCGGCACCCGTCGGATCTGCTGGCGTTCCATCAGCCTGGCGCAGTCCTCCAGGCTCGCGTCCTCCTTGATGACGATCGGCGGTGCGGTCATGCAGTCCTGTACGCGCACTTCCAGCGGGTTGCGCCCGGCGGCCAGCGTGCGCACGACGATATCGCGGTCGGTGATCACGCCCACGGGCTGACGATCCAGGTCGACCACCGGAATCTCGCCGACGTCCTCGTCGCGCATCGCGCGGGCGACCTCGTCCAGCGGCGAGGTGGTCAGGCAGAACTTCGGGTTGCGGGTCATCACGCGGTCGAGGTCCATGGGTACTCCGGGGCGGCAGCGGGGAAGCGGAACAGAAGGCATGTTCCTCGCGCCCGGTTGAATGCGATGTGCGCGGATCATGAAAGGAGCGTGCAATGCACGCGTCGAGCAACCTCGCCCCTCCGGGGGCAAGGCAGGGCTCGCGGGAAAAAGACAGCGCGCGACTGCTCTGCTTGAGCTCCCTCTCCCCTCGGGAAGAGGGCTGGGGTTAGGGGCCGGGGCTCGCGGGAAAAGACAGCGCGCGACTGCTCTGCTTGAGCTCCCTCTCCCCTGCGGGGAGAGGGCTGGGGTGAGGGGTCGGGGCTCGCGGGAAAAGACGGCGTGCGACTGCGGCGCTCCGAGTTAACAGGACGCGCGCGGCGAAGGGGCATCGACAACACACACCGTGTCGCGAGCCCCAACTCTCCCCTGAGGGGCGAGGGAGCGGATTCGCGCTACGTCAGCGCCGTCGGCTCATCGAACGGCAGCGGCGTGCCGCCCGCGCGTGCAAGCGCCGGCGCGGCACGCGCCAGCAGATCCTTGTCACCGTCCAGCACGACCAGGATGCGGCCTGACGCGATTTCATCCTCGAACTTGCGTCGCACCGGATCGGGCACGGAGGCACCCACCAGCGCGCCGGTCCAGCCACCGGTCAGCGCGCCGGCGACGGTCAGCCCGGCCACGCCCGCCACCGTGATCCCCACCGGCGGGATCGCCACCGCCACCAGTCCGGCCAGCAACCCGACCGCGCCCCCGCCGACCACGCCGCGCAGTGCGGCCGGATAGAAATCGCTGCCGGCTTCCTTGTGCTGCTCGGGGGCCGCTTCCAGCTCGATGTCCGAGCGGGCAATCAGCGAGATGTCTTCCTCGGGCACGCCGGCGGCGCGTGCGGCCTGCATGACGGTCTTTGCAGTCTCGACATCGGGCGTGCTGAACACGTGGCGGGTCTTCATGGCGCTCCTCGCGGGGTGGGGATGGCGGGCGCGGGGACGGCCCGGCACCATCCTTGAGGAACGCGGGTAGGCGGGGCGTGGGCCGCGGGTGTCCATGGCGTGAGCGCGGCCTTACCATTGATTCCATGGCGCTTCCTTTCCCTCCTGATGATCCACCGCCCGCGCCCCCGAGCGAGCCCGATCCGGCCGACTGCTGCGGCGAGGGCTGCGTGAACTGCGTGCTCGATCGCTACGACGAGGCGCTGGAGCGCTACCGTGCCGCGCTCGCGGCCTGGCGCAGACGCCACCCGGACGCCCCGCCGACCTGAGCGCCGGACGGACATCGCCATGACGTCGGCACCGATGCTGCTAGTCTTCGGGCATGCCGTCGGACGCCATGCCCGTGATGATCGCCGGCGCCGGTCCCACCGGACTGGCGGCTGCCCTGTTGCTCGCCCGGCGCGGCATTGCGGTGCGCATCGTCGACAAAGCGACCGCACCCAGCCGCAACTCCAAGGCGCTCGCCGTCAACCCGCGCACGCAGGAGTTGCTGGAGGACACCGGCGTAACCGCGCGCATGCTGGCCGAAGGCTGGACCGTGCGCGGGCTGTCGCTGCACCAGCGCGGGCACGAGGACGTGGCCGTGCCGATCTCGCCCTTGCTCGATACCGACCGGTCACTGCTCGCGCTGCCACAGTCGCGCACCGAAGCGCTGTTGGCCGACGCGCTGGAGGCGCAGGGCGTCGTCGTCGAGCGCGGGGTGAAGCTCGACGCGCTGACGCAGGGCGACGACAGCGTCACTGTCCAGCTGGTGCACGCCGACGGCAGCGTCGAGTCCGCGCAGGCACCGCTGCTGTACGGTGCCGATGGCGCGCACAGCACGGTGCGCCAGGCATTGGGGCTGGCTTTTCCGGGCGACGAACTGCCGGAGCCCTGGCAACTGTGGGACCTGCACCTGGCCGTGCCGCTCGATCCCGACCGGGTGCATCTGTTTCTGCTGCCGGACGGCTTTCTGTTCGCGCTGCGCGTGCGCGACGACATCTGGCGCCTGATCGGCAACAGTGTCGAGCCGTTGGCTGCGCTGCCGGCCGGCACCGTGTGCGGGGACGTGCTGTGGCAGTCGCACTTCCATATCGCGCACCGGGTGGCTGAGCGCGCCGGCGTGGGCCGCGTGCTGCTCGGCGGCGATGCGGCGCACATCCACTCGCCGTTGGGCGCACGCGGCATGAACCTGGGCATCGAGGACGCCTACGTCTTCGCCGACTGTGCGGCGGATGCGCTCCACGGACGGCTCTCGCGCCTGGCCAGCTATGCGCAGCTGCGCCACCCGGTGCATCGCCAGGTGGTGCGGCGCGTGGGCGCGCTGACCCGGCTGATGCAGGGACGCCCTTCGACCCTGCGCGAATTGCGCGACGTACTGGTGCCGCGCCTGATGCACTTCGGCCCCGCGCGGCGCCAGTTCCTGCGCGTGGCCGGCGGCCTGGATCACCCCGTGCGCACGCGCGGCTGAGCGTAGGGTGGTTCAGCCCACCACCTTCGCGCACGACGGGCCCCGGAAACGCCATTCGCGGTTAGGGCGATGCCCCGACCCATCCGCTCGGCAATCAGACGTCCAAACGTGCACTGGCTCGCGTTTGCCGCCTGCCTGCGTTGATCAAGCGCCGTGGCGCCTGTAGATTCGTTCAGGCAATTTGCTCTTGGGGGAGTCCATATGAAGAAGTTTGCATGGGTAGCCGGTGCAGCCTTGTTGCTGGCCGCGTGTGGCGGTTCGCAGGACACGCGCGTGCCGGTGGCGCTCGGCAGCCTGGTGTCGCCGGCGTCGGCGCCGTGGCTGCAGGTCGAGCAGGATACGCAGGACGTCGAGGTCCGCGGCCTGGAGGATTCGTTGACGCTCAAGCCCACGCCTCCGGTATCCGAGGTACTGCAGGCGCGTCTGCGCCAGGCGCTGGAAGGAAGCTATTTCACCGATCTGGTGGTGCAGTGCGAGCAGGTTTTTGCGGAGATGCGCGTGGACAGCGAGGCCACGCCGGCCAGTGTCACGCTCGAGCTGGGCACCCACTGCGCCATCCACGCGCGCGGCCTGGGTTCGGACAAGACCTACCACGTGTCGCCATCGATGCCGGCCCCCGCCCGCGCCGACTACGCCAAGGCGCTGAGCTCGTTGCTGGCCACCGGCGCGGACGACATCGCCTGGCAGCTGCGCGCGGACGTGGACGCCACGCCGCACTGACAGCGCTCAGTCCTGCGCCGGCATGAACTGTCGGCGCAGGTCCAGCTGCCCGCGCCGCATGACCGGTTCCGGGAAGCAGCTCGGCCACGTGCCGCTGTAATCCAGCTCGGCATCCAGCAGGCCGCGTTCGACCAGCAACTGCACCATCGCCAGCGGGTCGGCGCAGGCCAGCACCTTGCCCAGCGACGAGGCCGGCGCCTGCGGGGCGTCGACGCGTTCGACCAGTGCCCCGATCACCTTGGCGGGCATGTCCCAATGGCGCACCGCACGCAGCGACAGCCGCGCGCCGATGCGCATGCAGCCGGCCAGGAACACCGGCGAAAACGGCCCCAGCGATGGCGGCGCTTCCTGGTCCAGCAGGCGCACGATCGCACCGGTGCCGGTATGGCAGACCATTCCGGCCAGGAACGCCTCGAACGGATCGCAGCCGCCATGGCGGCCGAGGAACGCCGCCGCGTGCGCGCAACGCTCGGCGTGTTCCCACAACCACGGCCCGGCCATGTGCCCGCGCATGCCTGCGCTGGCCTGCAGGATCGGTTTCATCACGTGCAGCGTGGCGACCTGGCGCAGTGCGTCGCGGCCCAGCAGCACCACGGCATGTTGCAGGCTGTGGATCGGCTGGGCCGAACGAAAATGCGCGCTGCCCGCCACCCGCATCACCTCGCCGACGAGCACCGGATCGCGACCGATCATCGCGGCCAGCTGCGAGCCGGCCAGGTTGTCGTTCCTCAAGGCACGCAACAGCTGCGGCAACACGCTGGGCAGGCGCGGCAGTCCGCTGACGTCGAAGCGCTCCCCGATCGCCTCCAGCCGCCGCAATGTCGCCTGCTCGGCGGTGCTGGCCGCATCGGTGACGGCCGCTGGCAGCCCCAGCACGAAGCGATGGAAGCGGTCCTCCACGTCCGCCAGCGGCGGACCGGCCTCCCGGGCAGGCACGTCGGTCGCCACCGTCACGACGGGCGGTGCAGGGGCGGGGCGAAGCGGCGTTTTCCTTGCGGCGAAAAGTCGCCGCCACATGGCAATCATCCGGATGCAGGTCCCATGGCGTGCTTCGCGCTGTATCGGCAGCACCGCGCACAAATGTAGCCAGCGTCCCGATGCTCCCAGAGGCGCGGCGAAGTCGAAGCGCCCCCAAGGCCCGTCTCCTGCGCACTGGCAAAGGTCGCCCTGCGGCCCCACATCCTGCGAACGCCGTGCAGGACCCTCGCATGATTCCCTTCTCGATCCTCGACCTGGCCCCCATTACCGAAGGCAGCGATGCCAGCGCCGCGTTCGCCAACACGCTGGATCTGGCGCGGTTGGGCGAACAACTGGGATACCGGCGTTACTGGCTGGCCGAGCACCACAACATGCCCGGCATCGCCAGCGCGGCCACGGCGGTGCTGATCGGCCACGTCGCCGGTGGCACCTCGACCATCCGCGTCGGGGCCGGCGGCGTGATGCTGCCCAACCACGCCCCGCTGCAGGTGGCCGAACAGTTCGGCACGCTTGCCGCGCTGTATCCGGGCCGCATCGACCTTGGCCTGGGCCGTGCGCCGGGCACTGACCAGGCGACCATGCGCGCGTTGCGCCGCTACGCCGACGGCGCCGAAACCTTCCCCGACGACGTACTGGAACTGCTGCACTATTTCGAGCCGGCCCGGCCGGGCCAGGCCGTGCGCGCCGTTCCCGGCGCGGGCCTGGACGTGCCGGTCTGGTTGCTCGGCTCCAGCCTGTTCAGCGCGCGCCTGGCCGCCGCGCTGGGGCTGCCATTCGCTTTCGCCTCGCACTTCGCACCCGATGCGATGGACACTGCGCTGTCGATCTATCGCAGCGAGTTCCGCCCGTCGCCGCGTCTCGCCCAGCCCTATGCGATCGCCGGCATCAACGTGGTCGCGGCCGAAAGCGACGCCGAGGCACGCCGCCTGTTCACCACGCAGCAGCAAAGCTTCATCAACCTGCGCCGCGGCCAGCCCGGGCCGGTGCCGCCCCCCATCGACGATATCGAGGCGTACTGGACGCCCACCGAAAGGCTCGGCGTCGAGCGGGCGCTCGCCTGTGCGGTGATCGGTGGCCCGGCCACCGTGCGACAGGGTCTGGCCGATTTCATCGCCCGCCACCAGCCGGACGAGCTGATGCTCACTGCCAACATCTTCGACCACGCCCTGCGGCGGCGCTCGTTCGAACTGGCCATGCAGGCGCGCGCGCAGTTACCGGGCTGACGTCCAACCTTGCAAGCGCAGTGCGTGACCGGCTCACTGCGCTATCGCATCCCGTTCAAACCCGCCCCCGCTCCGGCTCGCCCCGCGCCGCCTGCGCAAACATCCACGCCGAGCCGGCGAACAGCGCCACGAAAAAGCCGTTCAACAACACCAGTTCCACCGGCCCGCTCCAGGGAAGCCCCAGCCCCTCGACCAGCGCGAATGCGCCAATCAGTGCCTGCGTGAAGGCCATGGCCGCCAACGCCCGCGCCATGCCGGTCGGATGGAGGCGCGCGATCACCGCGCCGGCGGCGCCGATTGCCACCACGCCGAAATACATACGATTGGCCGGGTCGCCATCGGCTCCGATGATGCCCACGCCGAGGCTGAGCCACACGAGGAGGATCGTCGCCACCAACGCCACGCAGGCGGCGGATAGATAAGTGTTTCGATGAAATGGTGTTTGCATGACGTTGCCTCCGCTGAAAACATCCGCCGGCTTTCCCACGCCAGAGCTCAGGCGTGTTCGCCCAGCAAACCGCGTGCAATGAACTGCGCGAGTGTCGCCGCGAACCCCAGGCCAATCGCAAAAACAATCCAGCGCACCCGTAGCCAGGGCGTGCGCAGCGTGGACCACTGCACGGTGAAGTCGACCGGGTAGGCGGCGCAATAAGCCACGTTCGCCATCACCGCAAGCAGGAACAGTTGCAGGAACAGGTCGAGGGAAACGACCCGATCGAAAGCGTTCGCGTTCGCGCCGAAGATGGCTGCGACCACCACGAGCAGGACGAGGTTGTAGACGATCCGGTGACGCTCCCAATAGCGGATGGCGTCGCCGATGACATCGCGCATGTCCGGGCAATTCATGAATGCAACCTCACGCTTGGAATAGGAGGGCAGGGCGATCCCGCCCGTTGACCGGATCGTTCATCGGAAGGCGGTCTTGCGTTCCGGTTCGGCCATGCACGCCTCCGGCAAGCGGCCGAACCGTCGGTTGCGGCGGCCGAACGTTTCGACGGCCTGGCCCAGGTCCTCGCCCGTGAAATCCGGCCACAGCACGTTGGAAAAGAGCAGCTCCGCATAGGCGCACTCCCACAGCAGGAAATCGCTGAGCCGTTGCTCGCGGCCGGTGCGTATCAGCAGGTCCACGTCGGGCGTAGCCGGATCACCATGCTGCGAGCGGGCCAGAAGCGTGCGGAACGCCTCGCGGCTGGCCACCGCGCCCTGGTGCAGGGCTGCCGCAGCGGCGATCGCATCCCGCGAGGAGTAGTCCACCGCAAGCCGCAGGTTCAGCACCTGGCCCGCGGCAGTCGCCGCTTCGGCCTGCTCGATGGTTGTGACCAGCGCGGCGGAAAGACGGTCGCGTCGCCCGATCACGCTCAGGCGCACACCCTCGCGGCGGCAGGCACCCGCCTCCGAATCGAGGAAGTTGCGAAACAGCGCCATCAGCGTGGCCACTTCCGGCGCCGGCCGGCGCCAGTTGTCCGACGAAAACGCGTACAGCGTCAGTGTGCCGATTCCGAGCCGCGGCGAGGCCTCCACCACGCGCCGCACCGCTCCGGCGCCTGCGCGATGCCCTCGGCTACGAGGCCATCCCCGCTCCTCGGCCCAGCGGCCGTTGCCGTCCATGATGATCGCCACATGCAGGTTTTCCATATCCATCAAGCACTCTGCAGTACAAAGTTGAGGCTCGCGCCAAGGCGCCGCGCGCGGGGTCGGCTACTCGCCGGTCCGGGTCGCGGCGATCAGTGCTTCCATATGATTGAGGTAGGCCTCCAGTGCCTTGCGGCCCTTCGGCGTGATGCGGAACTCGGTGCGCGGGATGCGTCCTTCGAAGCCCTTGTGGCAGGCGACATAACCGGCGTCCTCGAGCTTGCGCGCATGCACGCTCAAGTTGCCGTCTGTCGTATTGAGCAGGCTCTTCAGATCGGTGAACCCGAGCCGGTCGTTCACCGCTAGGGCGCTGATGATCCCCAGCCGCAGCCGCTCGTGGATGAGCCGGTCAAGGTCCACCGTGCGCTCCACCGCACCCTCCACCGGCACTAGTGCCGGGCGGGCGTGCCGGGCTTCCACTTTCGCGGTCGATCGCTTAACCACCGTACTTTCTCGCAATGAGCACGCCGAATACCACGTGCAGTCCACCGAACCCCAGACCCAGGCAGATCGCCGGCACGGGCGGGGCGGTAAAGAGCGCGACAGCGCCCAAGAAAAGAAAGAGCACGCCCATCAACGGCACGATGCGGATCGAGAACGTGCCGCCGGCAATCACGGCCGTGCCATAGAGCAGCAGCCACATGCCTGGCAGCAGTGCATCCAGCCCCGCGCGGTACAACACGATGGTGAGGAGCGCCGCCACGAAGATCGCCGGCACGAAGCCCAACGCAAACTGCCGCGCCGGGCGGGACAACAGGGGGACACCCTCGTTACGCGCCTTGAACAGCACCCCTAGCAAGCCCACGCCCACGGCGACCGCCGCCGTCGCCAGCCAGGTCAGCAACCACGCCAGCCGGCTGGGCTGCACCGGCGCGATGATCGCTGCCGCCAATCCTGCCAGGCCCATGACGACGCCGCCCCAGCCAGGCACGGCGGTAAAGGAACTGGCGCGCTCCATGGCGTCGCGGATATAGAGAAGATTCTCCGCGGCATGCTCGTGGAGTGAGACCGTGCTTCGAGGGCGGCGGTTGTCCATGGCGCGAAACTAGGCTTGTCCGATGCGTGCGTCAAGTACTTTATTGTGAAAAGTCGGTGCCGGCGCGCGCGTGAGGTAGAGCGCGTGGGCATCGTGGCCGAGAAGCAATCGCTCCCGCGGCAGCGCTGGGCGGAGCAGATTCGTGCGGTGTTGGAGATCCCCGTCGCAGTGGTTCCCACCCGGGGAGGAGCTCTCGGGAACGCCGGGTGCTGCGACAACCCGATCTGGCAGGTGGCGCGACTCTAGTGCTGCGCGGCTACCCGCCTCTTTTGGCGCGCATGTAAAAAATGCGGAACGCGATCAGCCATAACACCATGGCAACCAACGACCACGCCGCGGCGCTCAAGACAAAGAAGCCATTGAGTTCATGCCCCAATCCCGGGACGCCAGCGCTACTGAGCATCCACAGGGGAAACATGAGCAGGAACAGGTACACCAGCATGCGAATCGGCGGCACCCACATGAGCGCCGCACATACCAGCAGGACGACGGTGGCTTTCAACGCTGCGCGGGCTAAAAGGCTCATGGGTAGTTCGATTGAGCCCAGCCGCTGAGCCGGGCGGTGATGAAACGTCTGCCCCGGGTTGTTGCCAATGGCGGGGCGGGTACCTGGCCTGGCTCAGGGTGCTTTCGATGCGGTAGCCGTCATGGGCGATGGTGATCAGGCCCGGTGAGCCTGGCGCTGGTTGGGTGGCATGCGGCAGGCACAGTGTGCCGCGAAGACCAGGACCATGGCCTTGCACGAGATCGCATGGCTGGCGTTTTCACGGGTGCCTGCCACCAAGCCAAGCCTGCGCAACGAAGCGACGCGGGCTTGGAGGAATGGCCAGGCTCGACTTATTTCTCCAGAAGAGCGTTATCCCAATGCTCGACAATCTTTCCGTGCTCGATCCGGAACATGTCGAACCACGTGGTGGAGTAGGACTGGCCTGTCTTGCCGGGAACCGGATGCGACTGTGCCAGCGCGACGACGACCAGATCGCCCTCCGCAATCATCGCCACGACAGGTGCCTGAATACGATCGGCGACGGGATGTGGCTTGCTGAACTGGCCGAAGAACCGGACGAACCCAGCGCGGCCGCTCGGCACGTTCGGGTTGTGCTGCACGTACCCCACGCTGAGGTATTTGTCGGCGTTTTCGAGATGACCACCTTCCAGAACGTCACGCCAGAAATCATAGACAAGCCGCTTGTTCGCCCGCGCCTGCGACGTCGCTGCCGAAAGCAGGGTGCTCTGATCCGGCGCCGGCACGACCGCGGACTGCGCCATGGCCGAAAGCGACGCGGCAGCGAGGATGGCGATGAGTAGTGACTTCATGGGCTTGGGGCCTTCCTTGGTGGTTTGACTGCTGAGTCGAGTCGCACCGCAAAGCGGTGTCGACGTGGATCGATGGCGCTGGAGCCACAGAGAACCGGTGAAGACGATGGACGCAGCGGTCGCGTGGCACGCCAGATCCAAGCGTCATAAATACGAAGCCATGTGCCTGAATATCGTCATGCCAACAGGAATGTCCAGGTCGCCGGCACGCAAAGGGAGTTACTGCAGTGCAGCCCGCAGACCGGCTGCCAACGCCATACGCTCCGCCGGGGTATAGAGCGCTTTTTGTCCCGCATGCAGCCCGTCGCTTGGGTAGCGTGGAAACACATGGAGATGGTAATGCCAGACATCCTGGTCGCCGGCTGGCCCGTTGTGCTGGCGAGTGGAGATTCCCTCACAGTGCAAGGCGGTCCGCATCGCCTGCGCCAAACGACGTGTGGCGTGAAAGAAATCGCGGCCAAGATCGTCGGGGATGTCCAACACGTTCTCGTAGTGGGTCCGGGGCACCACCAGACAATTGCCCTTGATCCCTGCGTAGTGGTGAGTCGGAACGAGAGCGAACACGTTGGCATCCAGCAGCACGACGGCTGATTCCGGAGCGGGCGACGGAAGCGTCTGGGCGATACCGCAGAACGGGCACTCGTATCCGGGCGGAGCATTCCTCATTGGCTTTATCCCCCTGAACTCAGCCGAGCGCAAAGCGGTTTCGGCTTGGATGGTTTGTCCGGGCCTGCGCCGAGCCAGAACGCCTACGTCGAGTCCTTCAACGGCCGCCTGCGCGACGCGTGCCTCAACGAGCACTGGTTCACCCACCTGCTGAACGCCAGAGCCGTGATCGAGAGCTGGCGACGCGAATACGACGAAGATAGACCAAAGGCCGCCCTCAGCGGGATGATGCCAGCGGCGGCATGCACAGCACTTGGCAAGCACAGCTACGACCAACTCCCAGGACGACAAGCAATCGCATGGTCTGCTTCATAGGGCCTAACGCTCAAGTTAAGCCGCATCGTGCAGCGGGGTGGACCAGGTGGCAAGCTTTACCTGCCGCCCGGGCCGGCCCGTGGAACGATGTCGGCTTGAACGCATTGTTAGGCCTGCGTACCTAGGTAAAAGACTGTAAGGACTGCGGCAGCTGCAGCTCGGATCGAGAACATAACCGCACATGACTTGCACAGGGAAGGAAGGCGCCGCTCAGCGATTGGGTCAACAAAGGCGGTCAAGAAGTAAAGAGATAGCGAAAGCCATGCTAGAACTACGGCTGCTTTGGGGATCAGAAAGGCAACGATTCCACAGGCGATCAATAGCGAAGAGCCAATGTACGCCAGATACTTGATCACGTCTCCCGTGAGCGGATTCCTGTCTTGGTATAGACAGGATTCCTGTATTTCTTCGTTTGCCGCAAGGCCGAAAATGAGGTATCCCGCGAGCGTGTGCAAAATGGCAGTTGCCTTAAATGCTAGTGCGAAGTAGTCCATGCGGGCCTAACGCCTAAGTTGAGCCGAATTGCAGCGCGTAGCTGGCAGCATGGCAAGCTGTACCTGCCGTGCTGACGGCGTAGCGATGCAATTTCGGCTTGAATGCATTGTTAGGCCGCCGCCTACCGTAGATCTATGACGCTGGACGGCTCGATGCCGACCTTTACTGGCAAATCCCTGACGTTTTCCGGGATGTCAGGTCCGAATGCGGGGTGGCACTCAAGGATGAGCTCGCCGTCCCCAAGGAACGCGACGAAGCCACACTCAGTTTCTCCGATGTACCCGGCAACATAAGGGTCGTCAAGCACTTGGGCCTCGGTCGGCAAACTAGGGTGAGCGACCGTGACGAAGTAGCCGCAGCCCGTGTACTCGTAACGGGTCGGCTCTTCTACCGCCGCGATAGCATCCAATTGCTCTATCGAAAGCGCGTGCGCGGCAAGCAGTTGGATCGCTTCTAGCTCGAAGTTGCGCAGTGCTGCCATGTGCGGCCTAACGCTGGAGTTAAGCGGCGGCGAAGCCGTCCGCCTTGAATGAGTTGTTAGGCATGGACGCCGAGAGTGTTGTTGTAAACGGCAACAACCGACCAAGCCAAGGCGAGTACAAGCGACGTCCCCCCAGTTTTGAGTAGCACCTCGGTTTGGAGTCCAATCCCCCATCTGAAGGAGATTGGACGTGAAGAAACGCTTTTCCGAAGAACAGATCATCGGCTTCCTGCGTGAGGCGGAGGCTG
>NZ_JBHZGL010000015.1:0-99024 GCF_051900415.1 Frateuria sp. GZRR35 | reverse complement strand
TCCACATCTTCGCGAGCCCCGCCCCTCACCCCAACCCTCTCCCCGGAGGGGAGAGGGAGCAGGAGGTTGTCTGCGGGGTGGCGGCTCAGGCGGTATGGGGAGCTGCGGCTTGCGCGAGCGGCATCCGCCGTGCCGTAACTCGCTCCCTCTCCCCTCCGGGGAGAGGGAGCCGGAGGTTGTCTGCGGGGCGGTGGCTCAGGCGGTATGCGGAACTGCGGGTTGCGCATGCGGCATCCGCCACGCCGTAAACCGGGCTCCCTCTCCCCGGAGGTGAGAGGGAGCAGGAGGTTGTCTGCGGGGTGGCGGCTCAGGCGGAATGCGGAACTGCGGCTTGCGCGTGCGGCATCCCCCGCGCCGTAAACCTGGCTCCCTCTCCCCGCCGCGGAGAGGGAGCGGGAGCGTGTCGGGCGAATTGAACTTCAGGCTGCGTCCGGAAGTACCGCGGCCCGCTCGCGCCAGTGCGGCGCCTGTGGCCATTGGGCCGGCGCTTCGTCGCCGGCCAGCGCACGCGCCACATCCCGCCGGTCCAGGTGCGGCGCAAACTGCCGGATGAACTCAAGCACGAACTCCCGCACCACCGCTTCCCGCCGCAGCACGATCCACGTCGTGCATTGCGGGAACAGGTGATCGGCCGGAAGCACGTGCAGATCCGCGTCAGTCGCCAGCATGGCCATCTCGGCGAGCACCCCCACGCCCATGCCCGCGCGCACGTACGTCTTGATCAGATCGGCATCGCCCGCGGTCATCGCGATCTGCGGTTCCAGCCCCGCCGTTTCGAACACGCGGCGCAGCGAGGACTCGGGTTTCAGCGAAGAGTCGTAGCTGATCAGTGGCTCCGCGGCGAGTTCGACCAGCGTGGGTGGTAGCGCACGCCGCGCCAGGACGTGGCCGCTGGGCGCCACGACCACCCGATGCCAGCGGTACGCGGGCAGGGCAATGCCCACCGCGGGCGGCGCGCCGGCGGTGCTGATCACCGCCAGGTCCACCCGCCCGGCTTCCAGCTGCGCCAGCACATCGGCGTCCTGGCCAGGCTGCAGGTGCACGCTGACCTGGGGATAGGCGAGGTTGAGCGCGGCGATCGAGCCGGGCAGGGCGAAGCGCGCCTGGGTGTGCGTGGTGGCAATGCGCAACTCGCCGTGCGCCTCGTTGCGCAGGTTGGCGGCGATCGACCGGATGTTGGCCGCCTCGGCCAGGATCACCCGCGCACGCTCGAGCACCTGGCGGCCGGCGTGGGTGACCGAATCCAGGCTCTTGCCCTTGCGCACGAAAAGCTTGAAGCCGAGTTCATCCTCTAGCTGCTTGAGCTGCTTGCTGAGGCCGGGCTGCGTGGCATGGACGCGCTCGGCGGCCAGGGTGATGTTGAGCCCGGCGTCGGCGATCGCGACCAGGCAACGGAGTTGGACGAGGGTCATGGCGGGGTATCCGTGTTCGTTCGGTCAGCAGGGATGGATGCGGACGAATCACGGCTACATCGCCCGGACGCTCGCAGGCGCGGGTCGTGGTGATTGCGTGGTGGCTGTCGTTCGTTTGACATATTTGGACGTCTATACGTCCAATGCTGCACTGTGTCAAGGCAATGTAGCCGCCGCTCCGGTCCACATGCCGTGAAGGCATATGCAGCCCGGCACAAATCATTTGTCGCCTCCGAAGCGCCCGCCTAGCGTGGCCGGACTCCCCCGCAGGCCGCCCACTTGAAGCTCTACCCGCTGTTTGCCGACCTTTCGCATCGCGCCGTCCTCGTGATCGGCGGCGGTGCCGTGGCCGAGCGCAAGGTGGCGGCGTTGCTGGATGCCGGTGCGCAGGTGACGGTGAACGCCCCCGCGCTGACGCCGCTACTGCGCCAATGGGTGGAACGGGGCGTTGTAGCCCACCGTCCGGAAGCCTTCCGCGAGACCTGGTTCGACCGCGTGTGGCTGGTGGTCGCGGCCACCTCCGACCGCGCGACCAATGCCCTGATCGCCGAGCTGGCTGGCCTGCGGCGCTTGTTCGTCAACGTGGTGGACGACGCGCAATTGTCCAGCTTCCACGTGCCGGCGGTGATCGACCGCGCGCCGTTGACCATCGCGATCTCCAGCGGCGGCCAGGCGCCCATGCTCGCGCGCCTGCTGCGCGAGCGGCTGGAAACCCTGCTGGACCACTCGCTGGGCGCACTGGCCACGCTGGCGGCGTGGCTGCGACCGCGCATCCGCTTGCGCTTCAAGCAGCCGGCCGCGCGGCGGCGCTTCTACGAGACGCTGTTTGCCGGCCCGGTGGCGACCCTGTTGCGCCAGGGCCGCGAGGCCGAGGCGCGCCTTGCCGCCGAGCGTGCGTTGGCCGGGGAGCCCGGAACTTCCACCGGATCCGTGGTGCTCGTCGGCGCCGGTCCCGGCGATCCGGGCCTGCTCACCCTGCGCGGCCTGCGCGCGCTCAACGAGGCGGACGTGATCCTGCACGACCGCCTGGTCAGCGCCGAGGTACTGGCGCTGGCGCGTCGCGACGCGGTACGCATCGAGGTTGGCAAGCAGGCGGGCAACCACCACGCCACGCAGTCGCAGATCCACGACCTGATGCTCGAACACGCCGGCGCCGGCCGCCGCGTCGTGCGGCTGAAGGGCGGCGACCCGTTCGTGTTCGGCCGCGGCGGCGAGGAACTGGAGTTCCTGCGTGCCCATGGCATTCCCTACGAGGTCGTCCCCGGCATCACCGCCGCGCTGGCCTGCGCCGCCTACGCCGGCGTGCCGCTGACCCACCGCGAACACGCGCAGTCGGTGCGCCTGCTCACCGCGCACTGCCAGGCCTCGCGCGACACGCTCGACTGGTCCGCGCTGGCGCAGGAGAAGCAGACGCTGGCGGTCTACATGGGCGTCGGCGAGCTGGCCACGCTGCAGTCGAAACTGCTCGAGCACGGCCGCGCGCCGGCCACCCCGTTCGCCCTGGTGGAGAACGGCTCGCGCGCCGGACAGCGCGTGGTGACCGGCACGCTGGCCCAGCTCGTCGAGCGCGCCCAGGCCCATGCGGTTCGTTCACCCGCAGTGCTGATACTCGGCGAGGTCGCCACGCTGGCGGGTTCGCTGGCGTGGTTCGGTGCGCCTCCGTTGGGGGCGAGCGTCCACGACATCGGCGAGGCCGGCAGGGCGGCCCGCGTTCGCCCACCGGCACGCCAGGACGACGTGCTCGCCGCGCTCCACCAGGCATGACCCATTCGCCGGCGCTCGCCGGTACCCTTCCAGGAGTCAGTACCCATGATCTACGACAGCATCCTCGACACGATCGGCAACACGCCGATCGTCAAGCTGCACCGGCTCGCCCCGAAAAACGTCGAGCTCTACGTGAAGGTCGAGGCCTTCAATCCCGCCGGCTCGGTGAAGGACCGCCTGGCGCTGGCGATCATCCTGGACGCCGAGCAGCGCGGCACGCTCAAGCCCGGCCAGACCGTGATCGAGGCGACCTCCGGCAACACCGGCGTGGCGCTGGCGGCGGTATGCGCGGCGCGTGGCTATCCGTTCGTGGCGGTGATGACCGAAACCTTCTCGATCGAGCGGCGCAAGCTGATCCGCGCCTATGGCGGCAAGGTCGTGCTCACGCCGGCGGCGGCCCGCGGCACCGGCATGGTGGAGAAGGCGGCCGAGCTCGCGAAGAAGCACGGCTGGTTCCTCGCCAGCCAGTTCGAGAACCCGGCCAACCCGGCCTACCACCGCAGCACCACGGCGGCCGAGATCCTGCGCGACTTCGCCGGTCGCCGGCTGGACTACTTCGTCACCGGCTGGGGCACCGGCGGCACGCTGACCGGCGTGGGCGAGGTGCTCAAGGTCGCCCGTCCCGAGGTGAAGATCATCGCCAGCGAACCGGCGGGTGCGGCCATGCTTTCGGGCAAGGAGTGGCAGCCGCACAAGATCCAGGGCTGGACCCCGGACTTCATCCCCGGCGTGCTCAACCGCGACGTGGTCGACCAGGTCCTGCCGGTGGACGACACGCTCGCCCGCGATACCTCGCGCCAGCTGGCGGAGCAGGAAGGCATCTTCGTGGGCCTCTCGTCCGGCGCCACGCTGGCGGCGGCGCTGCAGGCGGCCAAGGAGGCGCCGGAAGGCTCGGTGTTGCTGGCGATGCTGCCCGATACCGGCGAGCGTTACCTCTCGACGTTCCTGTTCGAGGGGGTCAACGAGGGCTCGGATGAGGTGGAGCAGCCGAGTTCGTCGCTGGGGCAGAAGGCCGCGACCGTTTGAGGGTTTGAGGAAAGGCTTCCCCCATCCGCCCTGCCGGGCACCTTCCCCCCGTGGAACGGGGGAAGGATCACGAACGGGAACACCGCAAGTGGGCCTCCCCGTCGAACGGGGAGGGGTCACGAACCAGAATCCGGCAAGTGGGCCTCCCCGGTCGAAGCGGGGAAGGATCACGAACCGGAATCCGGCAAATGGGCCCTTCTCTCATCGAAGGTGGGAAGAATCACGAACCGGAAGCAGCAAGTGGGCCTTCCCCCGTTCCACGGGGGAAGGTGCCCGAAGGGCGGATGGGGGCGACCGGAACGCGCACCCTCATCTAGGCCATCCGCCGCACCCTCGCGGCCCGCGGCGCCTGTCGGCCCAGCGCCCACTGGTCAATCAACTTGCGCCCCACATGCGCCAGCGCTTCGATCGCCGGCAGCAGCTCGCGTCCCAGCGGCGTAAGCGCGTACTCGGCCGAGGGCGGCGAAGTATCGAGCACCCGCCGCGTCACCAGCCCACGCGATTCCAGCTCGCGCAGACGCGCACTGAGCACGCGCGCGGAGATGCGCGGGATGTCGTGGCGCAACTCGCCGAAGCGCCGCGGCTCGGCGCTCAGATACCAGATCACGTTGGGCGCCCACGCGCCCCGTAGCAGCGCCAGGCTTTCGGTGAGCGGGCACGCCGGCGGCGGCGCGGCGACCTTGCTCTTGCGTACGGGCAGGCCCATGGAGGCGTGTCCTCGGTAACCGTGGAGATACCACATTCTGGCACTAATCCATGGTTAGGTGGTATCCATCAGTAACCTTCAAGGGCTAGGATGCGCGCCACGTCCAAGGACGTCCCACCCCCACGAAGGAGAGTCACCCATGAAGCTCTACTACATGCCCGGCGCCTGCTCGCTTTCCCCGCACATCGTCGCGCGCGAGGCCGGCATCGACCTTCAGTTGGTGAAGGTCGACGGCAAGACCAAGCGCACCGAGGACGGTGCCGATTTCCTGGCGATCAACCCCAAGGGCTACGTGCCCGCGCTGGAGCTGGACGATGGCCAGCTGCTCACCGAAGGCCCGGCGATCGTGCAGTACCTGGCCGACCTCAAGCCCGCCTCGGGCCTGGCGCCCGCCAATGGCACGCTGGCGCGCTACCGCCTGCAGGAGGTGCTGGGCTACATCAACTCCGAGATCCACAAGTCCTACAGCCCGCTGTTCAAGCCGGACACGCCCGAGGCGACGCGGCAGGAGCGCAAGGAGTACCTGCGCAAGCGCTACGCGTTGCTGGAGAGTTCGCTGGCCACGCATCCGTGGCTGCTCGGCGATCAGTTCACCGCGGCCGACGCCTACCTGTTTACGGTGACCAACTGGGCGCGGCACGTGGACCTCGACCTGTCCGACTTCCCGGCGATCCAGGCGTTCCAGCACCGCATGCTGGAGCGGCCGGCGGTGCAGGCGGTGATGGACGACGAAGGGCTGGCGCGTCGGGCGACGGCCGCTGCCTGAGGCATGCGGGTCGAGGGGCGCAGCCCTTCGACTTCGCTGCGCGACGCGCAGGGCGAACGGTCGGTTCTTGCGCGCCCCTCGCAAAAAAAACCTCTCCCGACGGGAGAGGTTTTTTTTTGCCCGCCTTCAGAAAGGGCGGTTGATCGCCCCGCGGGACGATCCACGCGCTAGCGGGACCGCGCAGATCAAACCTCGCGAGCCAACCCTTCGGCCAGGCCCACGTAACCACCCGGCGTCAGTTCCAGCAATCGCTGTTTCGCCTCCGCGGGCAACGCGAGACCCTCGATAAAGGTACGCATCGATTCGCGCGTGATCCCCTGCCCACGCGTGAGCGCCTTCAACTGCTCATACGGTTCCGGCAACCCGTACCGGCGCATGACGGTCTGCACCGCCTCGGCCAGCACTTCCCAGCTCGCATCGAGATCGGCAGCCAGGCGGTCCGCATTCACCGTCAACTTGCCCAGGCCCTTCTGCAGCGACTCCAGCGCCACCAGCGTGTGCCCGAACGCCGTTCCCAACGCGCGCAACACGGTCGAATCGGTCAGATCGCGCTGCCACCGGCTGATCGGCAGCTTCTCGGCAAAATGCCCCAGCAACGCATTGGCCAGCCCGAAGTTGCCCTCGGCATTCTCGAAGTCGATCGGGTTGACCTTGTGCGGCATGGTCGAGGAGCCGACCTCGCCCGCCTTCAACGCCTGCTTGAAGTAGCCCAGCGAGATGTAGCCCCAGATGTCGCGCGCCAGGTCGATCAGGATGATGTTGGCGCGGCGCACCGCATCGCAGTACTCGGCCACGCCGTCATGCGGCTCGATCTGCGTGGTGTAGGCGTTGTAATCGAGCCCCAGGCTCTCCACGAAACGCCGCGAGAACGCCCGCCAGTCCAGCTCGGGGTAGGTGATCGCATGGGCGTTGTAGTTGCCTACCGCGCCGTTGATCTTGCCCGGAATCTCGATCGCCGCCAGCTGCGCGCGCTGGCGCTGCAGGCGCGCCACCACGTTCGCCAGCTCCTTGCCGAGCGTGCTGGGCGAGGCGGTCTGGCCGTGCGTGCGCGAGAGCATCGGCAGGCCGGCGTTGGCGTGCGCCAGCTCGCGCAGGCGGGCGATGAGGCGATCGAACATCGGCAGCAGCACGCCCTCGCGCGCATCGCGCAGCATCAGCGCGTAGGACAAGTTGTTGATGTCCTCGCTGGTGCAGGCGAAATGCACGAACTCCTTGGCCTGGGCCAGTGCCGGGTCCGCGCCGATGCGCTCCTTGATGAAGTACTCGATCGCCTTGACGTCGTGGTTGGTGGTCGCCTCGATCGCCTTCACCCGCTCGCCGTCGGCCACGCTGAAGTCATTGGCAATCGCGCGCAGCTGATCGACCTGGGCGCCGGAGAAGGGCGGCAGCTCGACGATGGCGCCCTCGGCGGCCAGCGCCAGCAACCATTCGATCTCTACCTGCACGCGCCGGTGCATCAAGCCGAACTCGCTGAAGATCGGGCGCAGCGCCTCGACCTTGCCGGCGTAACGGCCATCCAGCGGCGACAGGGCGGTAAGGGCGTGGGTGGACATCGGCATGGGTTCCGGCAAGGGGAAACGGGGCATTTTACATCCCGCTTTCCATGGGTGCCCGCGGTTCTTCCCCTCGCGTCTGTAGGAGCGCCCTTGGGCGCGACCTGGATGGCGGTCGCGCCCAAGGGCGCTACAGGGCCCGGTGTTTGTCCAGGGTTGTTGTGCCCGACTCCACGCGGCCCAACCTATAGTGGCCTGACTTCCCGAGGAATTGACCATGGCCGACTTCCGCACCGAACACGACAGCATGGGCGAGCTCAAGGTCCCCGCCGATGCGCTCTACGGCGCCCAGACCCAGCGCGCGATCGACAACTTCCCGATCTCCGGCCTGGCCCTGCCGCGCGACTTCATCCGCGCGCTCGGCCTGATCAAGGCCGCCGCGGCGTCGGCCAACCTGGCGCTGGGCCATCTGAAGAAGGGCCAGTCGGCCGCCATCCGCAAGGCCGCGCTGGCGGTGGCCGAAGGGCGGTACGACGCCCAGTTCCCGATCGACGTGTTCCAGACCGGCTCCGGCACCAGCACCAACATGAACGCCAACGAGGTGATCGCCCATCTCGCCGCACAGGGCGGCGCCAAGGTGCACCCCAACGACCACGTCAATTACGGCCAGAGCTCCAACGACGTCATCCCCACGGCGATCCACGTGAGCGCCACGCTGGCCACCAGCGAACGCCTGCTGCCGGCGCTGAAACACCTGAAGAAGACCATCGACAAGCGCGCGCGCGAGCTGAAGAGCGTCCCCAAGACCGGCCGCACCCACCTGATGGACGCGATGCCGGTGACCTTCGGCCAGGAACTCTCCGGCTGGTCAGCGCAGATCGGTTCGGCCATCGAGCGCATCGAGGATGCCTTGAAGCGCATGCGCCGCCTGCCGCAGGGCGGCACCGCGGTCGGCACCGGCATCAACGCCGACCCGAAGTTCGGCCCGGCGGTGGCGCGCGAACTGAAGACTCTCACCGGCGTGCGTTTCGAATCAGCGGAAAACTTCTTCGAGGGCATGGCTTCGCAGGACGCCGCGGTCGAACTCTCAGGCGCGCTCAAGACGCTGGCCGTCGCGTTGATGAAGATCGCCAACGACCTGCGCTGGATGAATTCAGGCCCCTTGGCCGGCCTGGGCGAAATCGAGCTTCTCGCATTGCAGCCGGGCTCTTCGATCATGCCGGGCAAGGTCAACCCGGTGATCCCCGAAGCCACCGCGATGGTCGCCGCGCAGGTCATCGGCAACGATGCGGCGATCACCCTTGGCGGCCAGTCGGGCAACTTCCAGCTCAACGTGATGCTGCCGATGATCGCCTACAACCTGCTGCAGTCGATCGACATCCTCGGCAACGTCAGCCGCCTGCTCGCGGACAAGGCCATCGCGGGCTTCAAGGTCAACCGCGAGCGCGTCAACCAGGCGCTGGCGATGAACCCGATCCTTGTCACCGCGCTCAATCCGGTGATCGGCTACGAAAAGGGCGCCGCCACCGCCAAGCAGGCCTACAAGGAAAAGCGCCCGATCATGGACGTGGCGCTGGAAACCACCGGGCTGTCGAAGGACGAGCTGAAAAAGCTCCTCGATCCCACCGCACTCACCCGCGGCGGCATCCACGGCGAATAATCCCCTCTCCAGCCGCCTCCTGTAGGAGCGCACCTGTGCGCGACCGCAATCTCCATGGTCGCGCACAGGGTGTGCTCCTACAGGAGCCCGCGCCCGGCGGGAGAGGCCTGTGCGCGATCGGTCCGGAACGTGACGCCCGCGGTCGCGCACAGGTGCGCTCCTACACAAACCCGTCCACGGCAGGAAGGACGTAACGCCGTCGCTTGCCCGCGCGGGACACGAAACGGGGCGGCGCAATGGCCGCCCCGCGCGATCGACTTTACGGATGGAACCAGGCGTGCTTGCCCGCGACGCCGTTGGTGACGTTCCTGGAGGTCTTGTTGCGCAGGTCGATCCTCCGCACCCATTGGTTGTTCCCTACTTGGTTGAACAACAGGCGCGTGCCGTCGGACGACCAGCCGGAGATCGAAGGCATGTAGACATCAGGGTTCGTCGTCTGCGCAGGCGCCAGGTGAACGTTGCTCCCATCGGCACGCATGATGTAGATGCGCACGTTCCCGCCCAGGGTATCGGAGTGCAGGAAGGCGATCTTCGAGCCATCGGGCGAATAGACCGGATCCCTGCCGGTGATCGAGAGCGGCGTGAGCAGGTTGGTGTTGAAGTCGATCAGGTACATCTGGCCCCCGGCAAACACGCCGTGCTTGCGATCGGGGGAAATCACCAGGTCACCTTCGCTGTCATCGAACACCTGCGCGGTGAGCTTGACCGCCGATCCGGTGGAAACGTTGACCCGATAGGCGTCCGTATAGTTCTTTTCCGGCTCGAGCCCGCCTTCGGGGGCGCTGGCGACCAGCAGGATCCCGTTGCCGCTGGCCGTCCACTGCGACAGCTTGACAGCGATGCTCCAGGACTCGCCCGACTCGCCATGGGGGCAGAACACGATGTGCCGGTTGGTGCCATCGGCGCGGACCGTCGCAAGGCACTGGCCGTGGCCACTGGTGGTGACATAGGCGATGAGGCCGTTGGGCCCCCACAAGGGATCGGAATGCTCGCTATCGTCCGAGGTGATCTGGCGCGCCGCGCCGCCCTGCCGGTCGACGACGTAGAGTTGCGTTTCCGCATAAATGCCCCGGTTGCTCCCCTGCCTGCCCAGTTCGTACACGACCGAGCCGCCGCCGGGCGACCAACTGCTGGCGAGGATGTCGTAGCCATAATTCACGGGGACCAGCGTCGTAAGGTCCTGGCCCGATGGCGACACCCGGTACAGCTGGGACCCATAGGTGAAGTCAAACCGGAAGATCGTCCGCGTGACGAGGATCGAGGCGGTGGAGGTCTGTGCGACCGCGGTCGACGCGCCCAGGGCAGTGAGCAGCAGGGCACAGATGGAGCCGGCAAGCTTATGGTTTTTCATGGGTGATGCTCCTGACGGAAGTCCCCCTGATTCGGCTCGTGCGGTCTGGTCCAGCCCGCTGGAAAACGCGGGCTCCCTGTTGGGCTCGATCGCCACGGGTGTTCTGGCGGCGCGGAATATTGCTTCAATTTTCGTGAGCGTTTTGCGTACGTTCATGCCCAGCTCGCTGTCTCGACAGGTTCGCGGCCGAACAGCAGCCCGGCTGGCGACAGACGCGGTTCCTGGTCCCGCGGGCAGACCGTGATGCACAAGGAAATCGCCGGTCCGCGGGCGCCATTACGCGCGGCAGAAAGCCGCCTTCAATGGAAGGGTTCGATGACAGCCATCGTCATGGCAGTACCGGCGATCAAGCGGCCATGGGCTCGCGCTTGTCGCCCCGGTCGATCGTAGGGTCACCTTGCTCCCAGCCGGCACCACCAGCCCGGTGCGGGCTCACCCCGGCCGCGCAGCATGCGCGACCACGATCAGTAGGGTGGGCTTCAGCCCACCAGCACTCCCGCGAGAATGCGGGGTGGACTAAAGCCCACCCCGCGACCCACGCACATCACCGCGATCAGCTACTGGCCGCCCTCCGAAGCAACCGTCCAGTCACCCATACGGGAACCGCGCGCCAGACGCCAACCCGCCGCCAGCTTCATCGTCCAGCCCTTGCCGTGCAGCTCGCTGCCATCGGCACCGCCCTCGGGTGCCGCCACGGTCAACTGCGACCAGTCGGGCGCCATCAATGCGCCGCCATCGACGGTGACCGATCCCCAGTCGTCGATCACGTGCATCGTCGGATACACCGTTCCCGCATCGCCCAGCGGCACCAGGTTGCTCGGGTTGAACTGCACCTTCATGTGCTTGAGCGGCAGCTTGAGCACTGGTCCGGTCACCAGTTGCGCCTGGTACTTCGCCATCTGGCGCGACCGCGCCTCGGCCCGCGCGTGCTCGCTGGCCAACAGGGCAGGGCCGTCATAGCGCGCGGCTAATTTGTCGACCTCCGGCTCGGCCGCCATGTCGACATGCAACGCGGTCGCCAGCATGCGCGCCGGCGAGCCACCGGACACGATCGCCTTGCGCCAGCCGGGCCGGTAGCGGTCCAGCAAAAGACCGTACGCCGGGCCGGTGGCGTAGGCGAACGAGCGCACGAAGCTGGTGTCGTTCTCCGGATGCCAGGCCAGGTCCCAGCGCGCCATCGCCACCTGCGCGGCGGGCGTGCGATTGCCCACCATCACGCCGGTGTACTCGGCCAGCCCCTCGTTGCGTTCGACCGCCGTCTCGGCCTTTTCCGCGGCCGGGAAGCGCCGGTAACGCGCGGCGCGGAAGGCCAGCGCATCGGCCACTCGCGCGCGCCGTTCGGTATCGATGCTGGCGGCAAGCGCCGCGTCCAGCGCGCGCCATTCCAGCTGCAGCGTGTAACGGCCTTCAAGCGTATCCAGATGCGCGTTGTTGCTCTCGTGCGCGGCCAGGCCAAGGCTGTCCTGCACGCGATGGAACGCCTCGTGCGCCATGATCGTATGGCGCCGGGCCGCGTCCTCCTTCAACGGCCAGAGCATCTCCGTCCAGTGCACGCCCGCCCAGTCCACGGCGGTGTTGGCAATCGCCTGGTCGGTGGGCAACACACCCACATACACGCCACCTTCGGGGCGTAGCCTGCCCTCGGCATCCGCCTGGTTGGCGGCCACCCGGCGCGAGGCCGGTTCCACCAGCAGGGTCGGTCCGCACAGCGACTTGCCCCACAGGCGGCCACCATCGGCGTGGCAAAGCTGCGCGGCCTCCTTGAAATAGCGGCCGGCGAGGGCAGGGTCGATCGTCGGCGCATCGGCACCCATCGCGGCGGGCGCCAGTGCCAGCGCGAGCCAAGGCAAAGCGGGTCGAATCGACATGCCTGCATCTCCCGGAAGGAACCCTCGACAGCTTGCCGCGCGAGTCTATCGCCCCGCTCCGGCCACCCACCGTGCCAAGCGTCATCCCCGCCCGCGAGGCCCGCAGGCCCGTGGCTATACTCGCCCTCTGCCCTCCAAGGAGCCCATGGCCATGAACGCCCCCACCCGCATCGACACCACCCGCACCATCCGCGCCCCGCGCGGCAGCGAGCTGACCTGCAAGAGCTGGCTCACCGAGGCGCCGTACCGGATGATCCAGAACAACCTCGACCCCGAGGTGGCGGAAAACCCGGCCGAGCTGGTGGTCTACGGCGGCATCGGCCGCGCCGCGCGCAACTGGGAGTGCTTCGACGCCATCCTGCGCTCCCTGCGCGAGCTCAACGACGACGAAACCCTGCTGGTGCAGTCCGGCAAGCCGGTCGGCGTGTTCCCGACCCACCCCGACGCCCCGCGCGTGCTCATCGCCAACTCCAACCTGGTGCCGGCCTGGGCCAACTGGGAGCACTTCAACGAGCTCGATAAGAAGGGCCTGATGATGTACGGCCAGATGACGGCCGGCAGCTGGATCTACATCGGCTCGCAGGGCATCGTGCAGGGCACCTACGAGACCTTCGTGGAGATGGGCCGCCAGCACTACCACGGCAGCCTCAAGGGCAAGTGGATTCTCACTGCGGGCCTCGGCGGCATGGGCGGTGCGCAGCCGCTGGCCGCGAGCCTGGCCGGCGCCTGCTCGCTCACCATCGAATGCCAGCAGAGCCGCATCGACTTCCGCCTGAAGACCCGCTACGTCGACGAGCAGGCCACCGACCTGGACGACGCGCTGGCGCGCATCGAGAAGTACACCAAGGCCGGCGAAGCCAAATCCATCGCGCTGCTGGGCAACGCCGCCGACGTGCTACCCGAACTGGTCCGTCGCGGCGTGCGCCCCGACGCCGTCACCGACCAGACCAGCGCGCACGACCCGGTCAACGGCTACCTGCCGCTCGGCTGGACGGTGGAGGAGTGGTTCGAGCGCCGCAAGAGCGATCCCAACGGCACCCGCGACGCCGCCAAGCGCTCGATGAAGCAGCACGTGGAAGCCATGCTCGCCTTCCACGCCAAGGGCATCCCGACCTTCGACTACGGCAACAACATCCGCCAGATGGCCAAGGACGAAGGCTGCGAGAACGCCTTTGCCTTTCCGGGGTTCGTGCCTGCGTTCGTGCGGCCGCTGTTCTGCCGCGGGATCGGGCCGTTCCGCTGGGTCGCGCTATCGGGCGACCCGGAGGACATCTACAAGACCGACCAGAAGGTCAAGGAGCTGATTCCGGACGACAAGCACCTGCACAACTGGCTCGACATGGCCGAGCAGCGCATCAGCTTTCAGGGGTTGCCGGCAAGGATCTGCTGGGTGGGGCTGGGGCAGCGGCACAAGCTGGGGTTGGCGTTCAATGAGATGCTGCGGAAGGGGGAGTTGAAGGCGCCTGTTGTTATTGGGCGGGATCACCTGGATTCGGGGTCGGTGGCGAGTCCGAACCGCGAGACCGAGGCGATGAAGGATGGAAGTGATGCGGTGTCGGATTGGCCGTTGCTCAATGCGATGCTCAACACCGCGGGTGGCGCGACATGGGTCTCACTGCATCATGGTGGTGGCGTGGGGATGGGTTACAGCCAGCACTCGGGGGTGGTGATCGTGTGTGATGGCAGCGAGGCGGCGGATAAGCGGATTGCGCGGGTGTTGTGGAATGACCCGGGGACGGGGGTTATGCGGCATGCGGATGCGGGCTACGACATCGCGGTCGAGTGTGCTAAGGAGCAAGGGTTGAAGCTGCCGATGGCCTAGGCGCCAAAGCTACTTCGAACGGCAGTCTTTGCTGGAAGAATGCGCTCGAAACAGCTCATCTCGGAACGAAACTAGGAAGAGGATATGGAAGATCAGAAAGAGCTAATGTCCCAAACGGGGCGGCTGAAATCAGTCGAGCGTTTGCGCGGCGTGCGCATCATCAAAATTCGGATCCTCAAGCTATTTGGATCATATGATTACAACATCACTATTCCCGCCGGGACCCCGGGGCGCGCGCCTATCTTTTATGGCGAAAATGGGCTTGGTAAAACCAACATCCTAAAAATAATTTTTCACCTCCTGTCGCCGGCCGGAAATGGAGGGCACAGAAGCGCGCTAGGAAAAATAAAGTTCCAAAGCGTCGAAATTTTGCTTTCTAATTCGACCGTGGTTAGTGCCGAGCGCAAGGAAGGGCGGCTCGATGGTCTGTTGCAGTTACGCGTCTTCCGTGATGCATCAGGCGTGCGTCAATTGATCGGGGGGTGGGATTGGTCGCCGCGAGAGACGGCTCAAAGTGAAAGTGTAAGGGATTGGCTGAAAGATATCTCTCCGGCCCAATTAGCCAGTGCTAGTAATTCTAACACCCGGGCTGCACGTGAAATTTTTCTAAGGGCTTGGATGGATGTTGTCAATAAAGAGGCCGATCCCTTGATGCGGGAGGAGGCTTTTTTATCTGCTCTGCGAGAAAACGTGCCGCCGATCTATTTCATGACCGCCGAACGAACCCTTAGTTCGGACTTCGTCTCGCGGGATCAGGTATACGCGCCGGAGAATGCAAGGTTGCGGCCGGAAGAGATGGTATCTAAAGGTCGTGAAAGGTCCCTAAGTCGTGCGATTACTCTAGCCTCCCAGCATCTGTCCTACTTGAGTTTCGAGGCGACTCGCCAGGGGTCGAGGTCTGCCCATAGCATATATCAAGAATTGATAAAAAATATGGCGGCTGCTTCTCAGGAGGGGGGGAGGGATAAGGCCGTCAAATCAACGGCTGAAATAGAAAAATTGCTGTTGCATCTATCGGAAGCGTTTACGGAATATGAGAAGTACGGGCTCGCGCCTAGGATAGACGGCGAATCCTTAGTTGCGGCTGTGCGCGGTGTCCCGTCCAATAGGGCGCTTGCCATCAGGAAGGTTCTCGATACTTACGTCGATAGCTTGGATCGTCAGGCAAAAAGCATCGGCAAGGCATACGCTGCGATTAATACGCTTCTTTGTACCGTAAATGATTTTCTATTTGAAAAGACGATAAATTTTTCGCCTGCTAACGGGCTGAATGTAACGGATCTGAAAGGCGATATTCTCGAGCCTAGTGATCTCTCGTCAGGTGAGCAGCAGCTTCTACTTTTGTTTTGCCACATAACTATCGCGCACGATTCGGGCGGAATTTTTATAATTGACGAACCCGAAATTTCCTTGAACATCAAATGGCAGCGGCGCTTGGTTGACGCTCTGCTCCAGCTTGATAGTGCTGCAAATCTACAGTTTGTAATGGCCTCTCACTCCATCGAATTGCTAACTAAGCACCGTGATAGTGTTGTGGTTTTGAATGAAGCGGTGAACTGATGGGTTCGCCAATAAGACGAGAGTTGGAAGAGCTACTAGCAAGGTGGGCTCTGGCAAAGATCCCGACTCTTTTTGTTGAGGGCGAGTTCGACAGACGATTCTTGCGGCTGCTTCAAGCCGAGAACGGCTCAAGGTCGTTATCTAGGCTCGACGTGATGACGCCTGCGGATGTCAATGCTCCCGCGGCTTTGTTGGCTAAGCATGCAGTGCCGGGAACAGGCGAGAAGCAACGAGTGGTCGCGATTTCTCGTGAGCTTGAAATGCTGGGGGCTGCCGGCGGCTTTTTGGGTGTCGTTGATCGAGACTTGGACAGCTTTCTCGGGCTCAACTTCGAATCGAACTTACTGAGCTACACTGATCATTCGTGTTTTGAGGTTTACCTGTGGTCCCCGGAGAGCCTGAAGCATGTTGCGAAGGTTTTCAAAGCGGACTCTCTTTCGGATAGTCGACATGCAGCCCGGTTATACGAAAGTCTCAACGACTCTTGCGCGAAACTTACCGCTGTGCGTGTGGTGAATGAGCGCAGACCAGATTGGGAGATTAAGCTCCACCGGTCCGAGAGCTCCTTGAGCTTGGACGGAAGTATTCTTTCGCTTAATTTGCCAAGTTACGTTTCTCAGTGCAGGCCAGTTAGGGGTTCGCTACCTCAAGTTCAAGAGGCTGTTGCTCAAGTATGTAGAGAATTAGCCGAAGCGGATCCGCTACAGAAAATCAACGGCCACGATTTGGCGTGGCTATTAATGTATGCGCTGCGAGCGTTGACGATTGGCCCTCGGAGGTCAGTCGAAGAGGATGTTGTCATGAACTCCCTGGTCGCTTTAGGCGTGGAGTCGGATGAGCTTTTGGAAGAGCCTCTTTTTGCGCACATGAATCGGTGGGCAGAAAATGGGAATTAAAGGAATTAAACAGGAAAGGTGTCAGGGACAATTAAAGAGCCTGCGCATGAAAGTGTCCCTGGCACCTTGCCTCGACTCGGTAAAAAGAATTTCAAGAAGTGAACCTGGCCCCGTTTCTGGGCCGTTCACCGGGCGATAGGTCAGCCTGCCCCCCTTTTAGCGGCGCAGCGCGACCTGTGGGTGAAGCGGGTGAACAGATCCGGTGACGCAGCGTCGGGCTTTCTCAAGGAGCGTATTCGTGGCAGGCAGGATCAGACGGCAACTAGTGCGATGCTCGCTCGCCATGGCATGGGCGATGGGCGCCGGAATCCTGCGAGCCGCGGATACCGACGGCGAATCCAGCTTCGATGGCGCCTTCCTCTCCCTCTCTTCCGACATCGTCCACGACCATATGGCGCTGCGCTCGTTCGCGGTCACGCCGCACACGTCGGCAGCATTCATCAATGCCTGCTCGCATGGCAGGCACATCTGGATCAATAACCAGGCGATTACCTGCCTGCACGCGGAGGCGGTGGAGAACGGCTCCGCGATCCAGCTCGAAATCGCACAGGATGCGATCAGGTCCGCGCCTGTCGGCTATTACCTGGTATCGGCCAAGCCGACGCGCAATGCCGCGCTGCGCGCACTGAAGGAGCCGGAGCGCGACACGATGTCGGAGGATGCCGCTGCCGCGGCTGGCGTTCATATCACGGCCGCCGAGCTTGGCCGTGCCAAGGCTGCCGACGGCAAGGACCGGACGCTTGTGTTCGTGGCGCATGGCAAGGATCACGACGGCAACCGGTCGACCGATATATTCTCGGTCGCCGGCGGCCAGGTGACGTACACCGGCAAGCTGCCTGACTGGCCCGAGAACCTGATGGACATCAGCGGCGCATTGCAGGCCATCGTCAATTTACATGGCGAAGCGCGGATCATCCAGGCCTTTTCGACCTGGCCACGTGTCGAGGCGCAGATGTTCGCCGGCGAAGGCGGTTAAAAAAAAGGGCGGGTCAGAGTGCACTTCTAAAAGTCGATTCAGAACCAGAAACGGGGTCAGGTTCACTTATCTGGAGTCAAGAACTGAACCTGACCCCGTTCGTGGGCTAAAACAAAGATCAGACAAGGGATGGATATGCACGCGAAAACCACGGATTTCCAGTTCCCGCTGTTGCTCGTTCTGGTGCTCATCGTGGCCAATATCCCCACGTATATCTTTCTGGGGCGCGTCTTCTTCAAAGGTTGGCGTGACTTCTTCAACTGCGTGTCCAGTATCGGTATCGTCAATTACAGCCTCGAGATGTACGGTTACAGATTCGGGTGGCGGCCACCACCGGATAGAGAGGTGGATGCGTTGTATGCGGTCTTGAGGTTGTTGCTGTTCGGGCTGGGATCGCTCTGCTGCATCGCTGCGGAGTATCACGGAATCGTCTGGTTGCTGACCCGCTAACGAAAACTGGGGTCAGAGTGCACTTTTAAAGTCGTCTCTGACCCGACTTTTGGTGTCTATGGGGTAATCCAAAAATTGCCACATTCTTGTCTAACAAACGGCGTGTGCAAGGAATAAGGGGGCGTGGCTAATTAAATGCCCGGTTTCAATTGTTTGACGCGTGTGAAAGTGAACCTGACGCCGTTCTCCCACGTTCGATTGGACCGCAGCTCGAGGCGTAACGACCCAGGAGACCCAATGCGTTTCACCGCAAGCATCGTTTTAGCCGCCTTCGTGACTTCGCAGTCCTTTGCGCAGGAGCTGGCCCGGGATCAGGCGAAGCTGGTACAGCAGGCGACCACGGTTTCCCTTCGTGCACTCCAGTTCACCCAAGGTGATCTGGCGAGCCTTCTCGATGCGAAGAGCCAGTTCACCCCGGGTGGGTGGGCCGAATTCATGAAGAAGCTGGACGGATGGCAGGACGAGACGGGCGCGGCGACGTTTTCGTCCCGGTTCGTCCCCTCCGGACCTGCCCTGGATGTCCGGCGGCACGACGGCGTGGTCGACCTGACCATTCCGGGGGTGTTGGAGCAGGAAAACCGCAATCCCTATGGCGGTGTGTCGACGACCAAGTATCGGGCCGAAATTGATCTCCGGCTTGCCGAAGCTTTGGGGAAGATCACGCACTTGAAGCAGCGCACTTGTGGGAGCGCGGGATCGCACCCCTCCTGCCGGTAGCTGCGTTGGAGAAGAGCAAACACAACAAAGTCAACAAAGGTGTCAGGGACAATTAAAGGCAGAAAAAACAAAGGTGCCAGGACAATTTCTCCAAACTCCGCCAAAAGGGGGAAAGGGGCATTTCTCTCGCCGTTGCATGGGCATGACCCTTTTGTTTTCGAATTAAGTCCGAGGTCACCGTGCGCTTGTCGAAACTGAAACCGATGCCCGTGCGTAGCGCTCCCTCTTGGCTGGCGTTCATGCTGCTCGCACTCGTCGGCTGCGGGATGACCAGACCGCAGCCGACGAGTGTGCTGAGCCAGCTTGGAGTAGTGGCCGAGGCAGGCGCGAACGGTGATGCAGCGACCGCGCTCGACGTGGTGTTCGTTTATGAACAGCAGGTCGGGCCAGTCTTGCCGCTCACTGGAGCAGAATGGTTCGCGCGCAGGGTTGTCTATCAGCAAACCCTGGGTGCAGCAATCGACGTGGTTTCAATGGAGCTTCCACCTGGGACGGTGCTAAACGTTGCGTTGCCCGCACGTTCCCGGAGGGCCGTGGCCGTGTATGCATATGTGAGCTACCTCGCCCCCGCCGGCCAGCCCCGCCTGAGCTTGGGTTCGTACCCACGCGCGACGATCCGGTTGACTCCAGACCATGTGGTTGTCGAACAAAGATGACGATGCCCGGCCCCCTCTTGGTTGCTCGAAAAATGCGGGTCAGAGTGCACTTTCCGAAGTTCGCGCTTCGAAAGACTCCGAGCCTCGGGTTGGCGAGGTGCCCTGCGCTGCGCCGTACCACCGACGGTCGGGTCCATTGCAACCGGACATTTGCGCGCAGGGCGCGGGAGAACAGGCGAGAGCGGAGTACGGACGAGAGGATGCGGTAGGCCCAAAAAGCGAGTGAAAAAAAAGGGGCAGCCAGAAGGCTGCCCCGGGAGTACCCAGCCGATGGGCTCAGCGGGTGTAGGTGTTGTACTTGGCGTTCGAGTAGACGTTGTCGTAGACGGTGATGTTGTACGAGCCCTTGCTGAACTGGATGTCGCGGCTCAGCGAACCGCCTTCCTTGGTCGCCGACATGTAGCGGGTGCTGTTGTACTTGAGCGTGTTGCCGGTGATCAGCCAGTCGTGCGACTTGCCGCTCGGGCGCACGCCCGCCAGGCCGTTCTCGGTCATGAAGTTGCCGGTGACGGTGACGTACGGGGCGCCGATGCCCATCACGCCGAAGCCGTAGTTGCCCTTCATCGTGTTGCCGACGATGGCGATGTCGGCGATGTTGGCGTGCAGCTCGATGCCGTTGCCGTGGTTGTTGGCGAACGTGTTGTTCTCCAGGCGGATGGCGTTGGTCTGGCCCTCGGTCATCGGCTCGATGTCGATGCCGGCCTCCGGCAGCGTGCCGTTCGTGTTCTGGAAGGTGCTGTTGACGATGTAGACGTGCTGCGACGGACCGATCGACAGGCCCTGGCGGCGGTTGTTGCTGGACACGACGCCGTCGACGGTCACGTAATCGGAACGCACGTGGATCTTGTTGACGTCCTTGGCGCCGATCCAGACGCCGTCGCCCCAGAAGTTGGAGAGGTTGACCTTCTGCAGGAGCACGTTGGTCGAGGCCGTGATGTGGACGCCGAAGCCCCACTCGCCGGTCGTGCCGATGTGCCTGGTGCGGTCACCGACCAGGTTGCCGCCGGAGATGCTCACGTCGGTCACGTTGTAGACCCGGAACATCATGTACCGGCTGGCGCTGGTCGGGATCACTTCCAGGGTCGCCATCGGGTCCATCACAAGGCTGGTGTGCGAGCGCAGCTTGATGGGCTTGGTGGCGTTGACCATGTAGTGGCCGGCCGGGACGAACACCGTGCCGCCGGAGGTCGGCAGCGAGTCGACCGCGGCCTGGATGGCGGCGGTGTCGTCATGCACGCCGTTGCCCAGGGCGCCCTTGGTGCGCACGTCGACGGTCGCGGTCTGGCCGATCACCGGCTTGGGCATGGCGGTCCACCAATCGGCGGCGAACGAGGGCGCGGCGACGGCGGAGAGCGCCAGCGCGGCGAACGCCAGCATCAACGGCTTCTTCACGAGGTTCTTCGCGTTGACAGACCTGCGAGCAACCGCCGCAAGCTTGTGCTTCTTAAGGGAAATGTTCATTTTTTGGGCGGATCTCAGGTCGTTGTCGGGCGGGGGCTTCATCACGCGAAGCTCACGACAAAAATGCGCGATCGTCACGCGCCTGAGCAAGCTCGACAGATCCTTGTGGTGACGGATTCTTGACGGTGTTGGCAGAAAGTGCCTGGGTGGCCCGGGAGGCCCGCCCGAGCGGTTGGGAACCGCATCACACCCGGGCTGGAGAGCACACAGGCAGGGGGCAGCTAGGCCCCCGGGTTGTCGCCCGGTAGAGACCGCTACGAAGACTCGGGGCGCCGCGGTGGATGAAGTTTGCGGCTACGCCGTGGGGCGGACATCGTCCGCCGGCGTGCCTGGTCGTCAAACCGGTGTAGTCCTTAGGGAAGATCGGCGTGCGGCAAACAAAGGTGTCAGGGACAATTAAAGAGCCTGCGCATGAAAGTGCCCCTGGCACCTCGACTCGGTCTCGGTATCGTCGAACTGCTAGGAAGGTTTGTTCGCCCCGTCGACGCTCGACTTCGCGCGGGGTAGGCCATCCTTGCCGCCAACACGGCATGGACGCAAGAACAGGGTCAGAGCCCGTTCCGCGTTGCGCTGGTCTAGGCGCTGTGCTGGTTTGCGGGCCAAGGTGTGGCTCGCGTTAGGAAAAAAGGGCGTGAACTTGTAACAAACAAAGGTGTCAGGGACAATTAAGGGAAAAGGGTCGGCTCATTTTCTCGCTGAAGGTGAATGAACCTGACCCCTTTGTTAAACACAAACTAAGGGGTCATGGACAATTAAAGAGCCTGCGCATGAAAGTGTCCCTGGCACCTTGACTAGACTAGACTATATTTACACGTTGGAAGGGCTGGAATGACTCAAACCCAGCTGGCGCGCGGGCAGGTTAGGTGGGAAGAGTATACGGGTAACCAAAAGGGGGGGGCATTTTCGCGTATCGTTAAATGGATCCAGTATATCAACAATGGGGTCGGGTTCTCAAAAATGGACGCAGTTCAATTTCTGGCATCGAAAAATGAATCTGGCCCCTTTGCTCCGGTAACTCAGGAGGGGATAAATGGCTAAGACTAAACTCATAGTCGTATTAGTTGTGGCTTGTACCTCCGCTGGTTGCGGGCCGCAGCCGAAACCGTCTTTGTCTTCATGGAGTAAGTTTGAAGCGGACGTCGCCTCATGGTTTAACCAGAACTACGGGGATGGAAACAACATGCATTTCGCGCCGGTTGGAATAGCATATCCAATCGGGTCGGTTCTGCGACGGGGGACGCAGAGCGTTGTTTCTTCAAAGTGCAGATTTGCGGACGTGCTTCCCAGCGCGCTCCCTGGGCCCAACATTCCATCCATAACAAGTACGCGCACTATAAGCGCTTCCCTGGACGCGGGATCCTATGCGGCCGTCCTTCTAGGGGAGGGATCAAAGCTCCATGCAGGCCTGAGCTTAGGGCCCACTCTGAGCGTGAAAATCATCGATCCTGTTGTAACCGTTATTGCGGAAGACCAGACGGCGGACGTCCTTCAAACACCAGAGTGCCTGTCCTCGGTGGTCGGCCAGCCAGTTTCGGTCGTCCGGGGTTATGTAGACGCAAAGTACTCCATCTCCTCTAAAACAGGTGGAAACCTTCACGGGAATGTAACGGTCAAGAGGGATGAGCTTGTCACTTTGTCTGTCGATGGTTCAGAGGATTTCACAGTTGAAGATGCGAGACCGAACGATAAACTAGTAATTCTCTCGGATGCCCAGGTTGTTAAACAGGTTAAAGTGTTTTTTCCGCCCGCAGCCCCCGATAACGGGCCCCCTCATTCTACAGCACATCGGCTGCGTGGCGAATGTTTCGAGCAACCGCGGATATTGTTGAATGGGGTTAACGATCAAACTGCGGCCACCGACGTTATTCCTGTGCGCTTCGCAGGGCATAGTTTCGCGAGCTGTTCCGACCTACAAGAGGTCGCACGGCGTTGTATCGCCAACGACCCAGGGGGACGCTCAAGATGCCCTCCAGACGTCGATACGCGGCCACAAAACTGACGTCCGCAAAAAAAAGGGGGCACCATTTTGCTGCAGGGCTCAATACAACACAACAAAGGTGTCAGAGAACAACAAAGGTGTCCCAAACACAAACACAAACAAACAAAGGTGTCAGGGACAATTAAAGAGCCTGCAAACAAAGGTGTCAGGGACAATTAAAGAGCCTGCGCATGAAAGTGTCCCTGGCACCTTGACTCGCAAACGACTCGCAAACGGGTTAATGAACCTGCCTACTTTGTTTGCGGTTCCCTGTGTTCTGAGAGCTGCCAGCTCCGTGGTTCGGTCCGGCACGTCATACGGAGTGGGAAAAACCGGGGCAACGGGTTGTGCCGATCGGCTTACCTGTCGAGGGAGCGCAAGGTCAAAACAGGTCCAGGTTGAGCTGGCGCCGTTTGGCTGGAAGGGGGCGGTGACCGGATCGGGCGCGGTTTCGCGCATTGATCCTGGAGGCTTCGACAACTTTGGCTTTTGGCCAAACCGGATGTCGGCTGGGGCCCGCCCCGCAGGGCGAACCGCGTACATCAGGAGGTTGAGCCCACGGCGGGGCGGACCGTAGGATCGCGCGTAGGCTTTGCGGCGTCGTCTGGGAAAAGAAGGGGGACTGACGAAGCCCGTGGCTGAGTACAGTTGCTGTCGGACTTCTCTGGGCGCTGTGCTGCAAAGGCGCGCTTGCCGTCAAACTGCCGGCGCCGCCCACTATTTCGGATCTCGCAGGGATCTGGGTAGGGCCCGATGAATCCGGCGCCTTGCTTCGCCTGCAGATCAACGACAAGGGGCGCGGTTCGCTTGAGGTTCGCGCCAGGGGGCACCGCAGCAGGGTTGAGCGGTTTCCGCTGGTCGTCTCCGCGAAGCAGCATTCTTATCGGCTCGTGTTTGCAGTACCTGGCGATTACGCCCCTCGGGCGTTTACTCTTTGCGGTTCGGTAGCGCCCGGTGGTAGCGCCCTTATTCTGGTTGAGCGCTTTGAAGACGACGACGGCTTGGGCCTGAAGGCGTTGCTGGTACGCCAGAACGATCTGTCGACGGGGCTCAATGCTTTGCAGAGGCAACACTGAACGGGCACCGGGCCCCAATCTGAGGAGACACCCGTTTCCGAGGAGCGGGGCCAGGGCCCTACTGGGGAGAGATCCGTTTCCATGAAGAGCGCTTTGCCTCGCAGGTATTTCAACCTCAACATCCGTCACAAGGATGAGAGGTGGCGTGCCGGCCGGTTCCTGGCCGGTGAGGGACCGCCGCGGGCGCCCATCTTCTACGGGAGGCGGACCGTGGACGAGTTGCGCGACTCCGCGTTGGGTGGGAGCGGGCTGCGCTCGAAGGAATTGAGGGAGGCGCAACAATTCCTCGATTTGCTTGGTTCGGCGAGGGCGGACGGTTTCCAGCCCGTGATCCTCACCATCGACGAGGGCAGGGTCTGGATCTATGAGCCCACGGCCGGACCGCACGAGTACGGACTGATCCCCGGCTTTTCCGGAGAGCCGGAGGGCATTCTGGTCAAAGGGTACGAGGTGAGGCCTCTGGTCGACCGCCGCGGAATCCCGGCTTCGGCTGTCCCTCTCATCCTGTCCACCATGAAGGTCAACCAGGCGTTTTCGAGGAACACCTTCACCGAAATCCTCGGGGGCGAGTTCGACCGCTACAGGGGCAATATCGCTGCCATCAAGGCAGCGCTGGAGGAAACCGGTGAGGGCTTTGCCGTCGATCCGCTCGAGTGCCTCTCGGCGGTGGAGTTCGAGACGCTGGTCGCCAAGCTGTTCGAGGCCGACGGTTGCTTCGTGCCGGCCTATCGCGGCGGGGTCATGAAGGACGTCGACCTATATGTCTACACGGAAGGGGCCGAGGCAGGCGCGTTGATCCCGCTGCCTGCGGACCGGGTGTTGAACGTGCAGTTGAAGCTGTCCGCCAAGGCAGACAAGGAGCAGCTCGTGCGCTGGCTCAACGCCGACCCTCATAACCTGCTGATCTCGCTCGACGATGAGGTGCCCAACGCTGTCGGCTGCTGTCGTGAGCGATGGATCACGCGACATGGGGTCCGCCAATGGTTGGCGGACAGGCCGGAGGTCGGGAGGTGGCTGGAGCGTTCGTTGAAATGGTTGCCTGTCGGATGGCGCGCGCATCGTCCGTCGCCTCCGGTTGTCCAGGCGGCTGCCGAATGCAGCGTGCTTTAGGGTTCACCCATGGAAGGTGCCTTCCAGTATCTCGTTTTCTACTTCCCCGACCTTGCGGTGGTCCCCGTGTCACTTTTTTTCTCCGTGGGAGAGCATGGCGAGGTTCGCGGCCTGTACTTTGGCGATGCAGGAGGCGGCACGTTCGATGAGGCGTATTTCCGTATGGACGCCCCAGGAAACGATAGTCGTAGCTTCCTGGAGTGCGAAAACCCGGAAGACGTTGCCTTCAATCGCGACCGCGTGAACGCCAGGCGCCGCAAGGCCATCGCGCTTTCCCCGGACGATGCCAGGGTGTTCGAGGAATTACGTACCTATCGCGGCACGTGGTGGACATTCGACGATGGCGATAGCGTGCTGATGCGCCCCGTTCGCTTGAAGGAAATGCAGAAAATCGACGCTGGTCCAGGCGAAGGAAAACATCAGCCGCGCTTGCTCTTCGCACGTTCAGGCGTCCTGGACACGACGCTCGTCGATCGAGTTCGCGAGCACTGGTCGCTGCGCGGCCTTTGAGCGGCAAAAAAAGCGGCAAAGGGGGACGGAGGGAATTAAATCGCGATAATTGCCTCCGTCCCCCTTTATTGGTCCCCTTTATTGCAGCTAGAAGTGGTACCAGCCATGCTCGGCGGCTGTTCCTTCGGCCACATCTGCCATCGCTCCTGTAGCTAGGTCGACGATTTGCATCGTGGTCTGATCGCCACTCGTTTTATTGATCAGGAGGCGCGTGCCATCCCACGACCAGTCGGCAAGGGAATACACAGCGTCCGGATCCGGGGCCGATATCACCTCGTGTATGTCGGTACCGTCGGCGTTCATGACATAGATCCGTTGCAGGCGATCGAACGCGATCTTGCTGCCGTCTCGCGAATATTGGGGCCACTGCCCTTGGATCACTTCCGTAAGTGTTCCCGCGGAAAAGTCTGCCAGCCTCATTTTCCAGCCGGGGTCTCTGCCCACGTACGAGTAGGCATAGATCCCGTGGGTTTCATCGGGCGAAAGCGCAAGGACGCTGGTGTCGCCAATCATCATCTGGGAAATCTTGACGGCAGCCCCGCTGGCGACATTCACGCGATACAGGTGTGACCACCAAACGCCTTCCAGGTTGTCCGTGTATGCACCGGCTTCGAGAACGACGCTCGTGCCATCGGCGGTCCATCGCAAGATGGAAAGCGTCATAGGCTCGCTGGGCCGGTTCTCGATCTGCGGGCAGAACACGTCTCGCTGGCCCGTGCCATCTGCGTGGACCACCGAGAAACAAAGGTCGTGGTGTCCCCTGTCAGAGATATAGCCGATGATTCCTGGGCCCCAGGATGGCTGCTGGTGCTTGTATGCGCCCGACGTGACGCGACGCAGCGATGCTCCTTGCCGGTTCACGACAAACAGTTGCGAACGGTCGGGCCGATCCGCGCGAAGGTGCTCAAAGACGACGGCGCTGCCACCAGGCGACCACGTTGCGCCCTGGTAGTTGATACCCACCTCCGCTGATGTCAGCGGCACGGCGTTCTCGCCGGATGGTTTCACCCGGAACACCGAGGAGTAGGCCGAACCGTCTCCTGCGGCGTATGTGCGGGAGAACAGAATCGAGGCGGTAGATGTTGTCTGGGCAACGCCCGCCGGTGCTACGGATACAGCGGCAATGACTGCAAGAAGCGAAAGGATCGCTCGGCGTTTCATGGGATGCTCCATGGTCCCCTTGGGCAACACTCGCCCATACGGGTACGACGCCCGCAGAAAGGTGACGGTGTTACCCCCGGTAGCCCCTGCGCGCAAAATCTTGCGCCCCGTTACGTGAAGATTCAGAAATGGTTTGGGCTGAGCTAATTGCGGACGACGATGGCGAGCTGTTGTTGATCAGCCGCGAGCTGCCGATCGCAGACCAGGAACCAAATAACGCGGTCAGGTTCATTGTCGGCAATCCAGGTACTGAACCTGCTCCGTTTCGCCCTGGTTTCGCAAACGATGGTCGACGACCGTCATGACCAGGAATTTTGCTTCTTTACGCACTTAGCCATGGAAGGGGCATGCGATCGCTGCCTTTGCAAAGGGCGCTGGGCTGCCCTGATGCATCTGAAGGACTGCGTCTCCCGCTGCTGGCGGCCAAGACCCGCGACCTTAGCGTCTAACTGCGCGCCAGCCAGGCGCGTGAGAGCGAGCCAGCCGACGAGGCGATGGAAGTCTCCATGAAGACCCAGGAGATGCTCGAAGCCGCCCAGGGTTGAAGTTGCCGAAAGGCGTGACAAGGGCTTCGGCCGACATCGGTGTCCTTCTGCTTTTGCGTGCTGGCTGGTCTGGTTCTTTTCTCGAGTCAAGGAGTTGGCAGATGGTCGACAAGTTCGAAACCCGGGCGGATGTGACGCGGCGCGAGCTGGACAAGTTGCGCGAGCAGGGATGGGTTACCAAAGCCCGGGAGCAGGTCGCAGACCCGCGTTGGAGCAAGAAGGCCACAGCCGCCGATGCGGTCACGGCTGAAGTCACCATCGGAGTCACCTTTCGTACGGACGCCGGGGGCAGCGCCCACCAGGACCACGACGTGAAAGGTCTTCTGGCGATCAACGATCTCGTGCCGGCGCCGCCTTGCCGGGTGCGTGTCGTGGCCCTTCCGCGCGGGGCGAGCGGTCCGGTGACCCCTCACCGCGCGGCCGCGTTCGATGATCTGGAAGGCATCGACCTGCTCTACATCCCCGGAGCGCCTGCGGCACCGACAAGCCAGGTAAGTACGACCGGCGGCTCGGTGGAAGAGCGGGATTTCAACCGCAAGACCGCCCCGACTGGCGCCCGGCCGGCCGGCAAGAACAGTGGCGAAAAATACGATCGCCAGCTGCGCGAGTTCAACGAGTTCGCAAGCCGGGCGCCGTATGAACTGCGCTTGATCGAGATCGCCCGGACGCGCGGGATTCCGATCCTGGCGATTTGCGCGGGCTCGTGGCGGTTGCTGGAAAGCTATGGCGGCAAGGTCCGCACGCTGCCGATCACGCAGCGCGCCAAGCACAAGGCCACGCAGCCTGGTGCGGCCGCGACCTGGGGGCTGACGCACGGCGTCAACCTGTCGACCAAGCCCGGCGGCATCGTGAAATCGACCGGTCCGGCCGACGGCCGGATGGCCGAGGTCAATTCCACGCACTGGGCGGTGGCGTGTATGCGCTACAACGCCAAGCGGAAGGAGTTCGCGCTGGAGGCGATCAACCCCAACGTGGCTGATCCCGACACGCTGATCGAAATTGCTGCAATGGCGGATGACTCGCTGGCAGCCACGGTCGAGGCCTTCGAGTCCCGCTATGGCGCTCCCACGATCGGTATCCAATGGCACCCGGAAACGTACTTGCCGGGCATGCCTGGAGAGACGCAGGGATCGCCCGAGGGGCGCATGCAGGCGAAACAGCTCTTCATGTTCCTGGTCTCCACGGCCATGGCGGCGAAGAGCCGCAAAGCGGGTATCGCGATGATCCTCCGCGAGGAAAACGCTGCCTTTGCCGCCATGCGTGAAGCCGCGAAGGCGGCTGCGGATGGCAACTCGTTGAAATGCCAGAACGCCATGGAGCGCGCCGAAAGGTTGCTGGCCGCACCGAAGTGGTCGCTGAGGATGCGCGCGGTGGCGGAGGCGGTCGACACGCTCCTTGAATCCGCCAGACTTGGTTCGACGAAGCCCGTTGGAGCGTTCGAGCTTTATCGCGACGCGTCTTCGAAACTACGGCAAGTGGGCATCATGATCTGATGCTCGGCAAAGTTGAAGGCGGCTTCGTGCCCGCCTTCACGCGCCCGCTGGCGAGTTGAGGGCGAATGCCTTGCGCGGAGCGTTGGAGAGTCCCACTCGGAACTGCATTGTGCGAGCGAATGAGCCCGGAGCCAGCCGGCGCGCAATAGACGCACCTGTCTGCCAGGGATGAATATGTTGGAAATCAGCGAAAGCGCATTGATGATGTCGGTTCAGGCCATCCGTTTCGCAACGCGGCAACTCGGCATCGATCGAGCGTCGGCAGTCGGCCCGGACCAAGCCGATTACGATGAAATCATCGAAGCGTACGAGCTTGCAGCCGCGGAACTGCGAGACGTGTACGAGCAAGCTCGCTTGCAAGGCAGCGGCTTGCCTGCCTACTCCGACCTCATGGGCCAGGAATTCTCGTCTGGAACGTCATGAAGAACTAACGGAGCGTGAGCTGTTGCTCCTCGTCGTGCCGACCTGATCCGCGAGGGAAAGAAGGCAGCCACGATCGGGTTCGCGGCCGTGCCGGTGGAACGCTTGCGCGAGCTGCCCGGTAGGCCGTGGTTGGACATCGTCCATCGGCGCGCCTAGTCGTCGAAGCCGGTGTAGTCCTCGGGGAAGATCGGCGTGCCGTCCGGCTCCAGGCCCGTCATGTCGGCCAGCGCCTTGGCGGCGGCGGCTTCGGCGGTGTCCCTGTCGCGGAAGCTGCGGTTTTCGCAGATGGCGTAGTACGCCGGAAAGCCATGGCCGCGCGGCGTGATGGCAAGCCAGGCGGCGTAGCGCGAGCCTTCCAGCGTGGCGCCGGAGCGGGCAAGGTAGTTGTCGAACTCGCGCTCGGCCATGGTGGTGGTTCCGCTCTGGAAGTGGTCAGGGAGTGCGACAGGCTACCTGAGTTGCCGGCTTATTTCGGCTTGAGGTGGTACAGGCCGCCCGGTGCGGCGTCTTCCAGCATCCAGAGCGAGCCGTCGGGCGCTTCTTCGATATCGCGGACGCGTTTGCCGATGTTCCAGCGCTGGACCGCTTTTGCACCGCCCTTGCCGTCGAACGTGACGCGGACGATCGCCTCGGCGGCAAGGGCGCTGATCAGGGCGCTGCCTTTCCAGTGCGGGAAAGCGTCGCCTTTGTAGAACATCAGATTGCCCGGCGCGATCACCGGCACCCAATAGATCGCCGGCTTGGCGAGGTCCGGGCGTGTATCCGGGCGGGGAATGGGCACGCCGTTGTAGTTGACGCCATAGGAGACCAACGGCCAGCCGTAGTTCTTTCCGCGTTGAATCAGGTTCAGTTCGTCGCCGCCGCGCGGGCCATGCTCGACTTCCCACAGCCGCCCGTCGGGCGCGAAGGCGAGGCCATACGGTGTGCGGTGGCCGGTGGTCCAGGTTTCGGCCGGCGTCAGGTTGGGGTCGGGGAACGTATAGGTGCTGACCACCGGTGCCGTCTTGGCTTTCTCGGTGTCCTCTGCCGGGTCGATCAGCCCAATGGTGCGGGCGCCGACCTTGCCTGCCCACGGGTTGCCGGGCGCGGGTTTGCCCTCCAGCGTCAGCCGCAGGATCTTGCCGACGGGCTGGTCGGGATCCTGCGCGGGGGTGAAGCGCTGGCGGTCGCCTACTGTGAGGAACAGGTACTTGCCGTCCGGCGAGAAGGCGATCTGGGCGCCGGCCTGGCCACCCTTGCCGGTGGGCAGCTGGCGCCACAGCACCTTGAAGCCGTCGAGCCGGGGCTGCTTGTCATCCAGCACGAGTCGCCCGCGGCCCAGCGTCAGGCCGCCGCCGTAGTCGCCCGGGGCGACATAGGTGAGGTAGACGTTGTGGTCGGTGGCGTAATGGGGCGAGAGGAAGACGCCCAGCATGCCGTTCTGGCCTTCCACATAGGAGGGCGGCACGCCCCCGATCCGGGTCTTGGCACCCTGCGGGGTGACCAGGTCGACGCGGCCGACCTTCTCGGTCACCAGCATGCGGCCATCGGGCAGGAATGCGATGCGCCAAGGCAGATCGAAGCTCGCCACCTTCGTCATGGTGAAGGGCAGGCCGGGATCGGATTTCTGTTCCCCTGCGTTGGTCTGCGCATGGACGGCGCCTGTCAGCAGGGCTGCAAGGAAGACCCCGGTTGCCAGCTTCATCATCTGCACGGTTCCTTATTCGAGCGACCGGAAGCATCTTAGTGTCAGGCTGCCGTGGTGGCGTGACGGGGCCGATCTGGACAGCGGAGCTCCAAAAGAAGCGAAAGGAAACGGTTTGTCCCGACGCCGTTGTGTTCGGACACCTGCGCCAATGTCGCGCCAGACCAGGGCAGTCTGGGAGTTGATCGTGCTCTCGGAAGGGGCGGGGAAGGGGGCCGGACAGCAACTTGGCGAGTCCATCGGTTTCTTCCTGGACGCCTCACTTGCGCCCCAAAGGCCGGCGCCGCCATTAGATTTCTAGGCGTCGGGCGTAAGCGATATCCTTTTCGTCTGGGTCGGTTCCCGGCTTTATCATCGATATGCATTGTTCCCGTGCACTTCAAACTCGGTTCTGAACCCCACTTTTTACTCATCTGACAGGCATGAAGGATCAGGGATGAACCCGAACTCCCGGAACAGAGCCCTCGACGCGGAACTGTCGTTGCTCGAGTCTGAAACGCTGAATTTCGCGACCCGATTCATCAAGGACGCGAAGGTGAGGGCCAACTACATCCAGCAGACGCAGCGCCTGAGCCGCGAATACCGGGCCATGGTTGCCGCCGGGACCGTCCCGCCCGAGGCCGCGGCGCAGCAGGTGCATGCGCTTCGAAACCAGATCCTGGCGGCGCAGCGTCTCCAGTCGAGCGACATCGGACTGGCGAAGGCGGTTGGCCTGAAGAAGGAAGGGCTGACGTTGCTGGAGCTGACGGAGAAATACGCCCGCTCCCGATTCGGCGTTGCTTTCGAGTCGCTGCCCGAGGCGAGCAGGAATCAGGTCTATCTGGAGATCATCGAAAGCGCGGGCCGGGCACGACCAGGAGTCAACGTCGCGGCGACCCGGCTCGGTCGGCTGGGGCGCGGGCTGGTGATCGTTTCCATCGGGGTAGCCGTGTACAACGTCGCCGAGGCGAAGGACAAGCCCAGGGCCATCGCCAGGGAAGGAGTGGTCTTCGGCGGCGGCTTTGCTGGTGGTGCGGCGGGTGGCGCACTGGCGGGGCTGGCCTGTGGTCCCGGGGCGCCGGTCTGCGTGACCATCGGTGTGTTTATCGGTGGCGCGCTCGGCGCCATGGGTGCGGATGTCGCCTTCGGGTGGGCGTTCTGAAGATGCTCGAGCCGGCAGGTTCGATCCGGGTGGCCCGTGTACTGCAGATGCCCGGGCAACCGGTGACCGCATGGGTCGAGAGCGCCGGTTTGGGACGCACGGCGCGGGTGGCCGGCAAGGTGATCGAGCGCCAGTACCGGTTCGGCGACAGGCATCTGCTGCTGCTTACCGAGGGCAATCCCTACGAAGAAGCGCTCCACGTCCATTACCTGGACGGTGAACTGCGCCTGCTCGACAGCATCGAGCTTTCCGCTCCCTATACGGCAGGCGTGCTCGATCATGTTGCGGTAGTCGCCGCCAATGCCTTGGCCTTCTCGTTCTTCGACAGTCACGAGCGCTGGCGGCTGGAGATTGCCGATACGCCCCGGTGGCGGCTCTGGGGCAATGCGTTCCCGGCACGGCGCAAGCGACCGTTGTTGTGCAAGGCGTGGCTGGATCTGGAAAAAGAGGTGTGATGCGGGCTCCAGCCAGGGACGACGATAGAAACTCGACTGAAACGGGGCCAGGTTCTTCTTTTCCCTTCGATGAAAGAACCTGACCCGTCTACTTCAGACGCACCGTCCGGTGCAGCCTACGTAAGGGGGAACTCCTCCAGGAGGCGTCCCGTGTGAACGCCTGCCCTCCCAGCCGGTAGTCCCCTGATCCGGTTCGAGCGGTCTGGGTCCGGCCCCGCGAATGCGGGCGCTTCTGCTGGGCTCGATCGCCACGTAAATTCTTGCGGCGCGGGATATTGCTTCAGCTTTTTGTGAGCGATCTGCATTCGCTCGCGACCAGCTTGCTGAGCGGTATGCGCCGATAGGCGCGCGCCTTCGGAGCAAGGGTTCAAAGCCCTTTTGTCCCGGCCGCTGATTCGCCGATTAGCGCCTCTTTCCGGAACATTTTTTGGGACGCGATAACAAGGTAAAAAAACTGGCTCGAGTCCTAACATGGACACCGCCGCACCACCGCTCGACAACTCTGGGAGGCTGCATTGGAAGAGGTGCCTTATTTCCACGCGCTGGCCACGTTTGCATGCAAGGCCAACCGGCTTTACCGCATCTACGTGTGCCGCCATGAGCTTGTCTTTATCTGGGCAGGGAAGGGTGGCGAGGGCATGGCGGGGGCAAGGTTTGTATCCCGTGCGCGTGCCGGGGCGGTGGGGGTCGAGGGGCTTTTGTCGCGCGCGCTGGGGAAAGGCCTGGAGCGCAGGCTCGATCCGGCTCGGCAGAATGAAGTCCGCGGTCAGCAGTTGGACCGCACGCCGCTTGCGCGCCTGATCGCCGATCATCCGGCCAACGTGCGGCTCCATACCGGTGGTTTCCAGGAGGTGCGCATCGGCGCGCGCTCCGATCATCACGCGCGTGCCTATTCCGATCACAGCCACCAGGCTTTGCTGCACATTCGCCATCGGAAGTTGGGGAAGCTCCGCCTTGGGCTGAGTTCCGTCGAAGACGTGCAGCTGGCCATGGACCTTTTGCCCAGGGTGCTTGGCACGCGGGTTCGCGTGGATATGGCTCGACCGACGCGTGAGCAACCGTGCGGCTGTCGCTTCTGCCGCTTTCCGGGATAAGTGCCAGGGGCGCTTGCTGGATTGGTGGAGACGAACCGGGCCCTGTCCAGGTTGCGTCACCTTGGGCGATGCCCGATGCGCAGCCGGTCGCTGGGCATCGGGCACCGATGGGGCGGCGCCTACGGGTTCTGCGCGACTTTAGTGGCCTGCGCGGCATCGTTGAACTGCCACGCGGGCTTGGCCGTGCCGTCGACGTTCAACCGGGCGCGGGGCAGGCCGTCCTTGCCGCCGAACTGGGCATGGACGCTGCCGGCATCGGTGCCCAGCTCGAAGGCTGGGCCGCGCGCCTTGGGGTCACCGTAGCTGATGTACATGCCGGCGAAGTTGCGGGTGTCGTCGACCATCAGGCCAACGGCCTCGTAGGGAGGCGCGCCGCGGTCGAGCGCGATGCCAACGCGCCCCGAACCCATGTATGCCATGCCGCCACGCTCGCTGCCCTTGTCGTCGTAGAGCGTCACTCCGTAGCTGTCGCCACCGTGGCGCTTATAGGTCTTGCCGCCGATGTGCAGCGAAGGGAGTTGCCCGAGCGCCAGGCGATCGGCGCCGGTCGCGCCAAGGAAGATGATGCCGTCGGAGGCATCGTCCTTGCGCGTGCGGTCGTTGCTGGCCGGCACCGGCGCGCCGATCAGGATGCGGTCGTGTCCCTTGGCGTCGGTGATCACCAGGCCTTGTGCGCGGAGGATCGTGTCCGTCCGCGTCGAGGTACCCGGCTTGCGCCATAGCGAAAGAGCGGCCAGCGCAATGACCGCCAGCAGGGCGAGGATGACCAGGACGCGCAAGCGCGCTACCTCCCGTTGCAGGCGGCTCCAATCTTCCATGCGAACGTCGTTCGAATCGGACATGCGGCGTTTTCCTTCACTGTGGGGGAGGCTGCGTCGGGGCGGTGATGTAGCTGCCGCCGTGCGGGCGCAGTTTTTCGACGGTACAGCACTCACGCATGCAGGTGCCAGCGTGGTGCAGATCCATCTGTCCGTTAGTTTGCGCAGGCGCAATTTGGTGACACCACGCATGCGCGCTGGCGGTGTCGATAATCAAGTCGATGGGTATGCCAAAATGGACGCCTTGTTTTAGCTCAAGGCATTAAAAACATGCAGGTACGCCTTACGACGATCGCTGCCCTGCTAATCGCCTTTGCACCATGCGCCGCGGCCAAGCCGATGCGATTCGCGCCGAAAACCGACGCGCGCGGCTTCATCGATGTGTGGCGGCTGCGTCGCGACGTGGCACGCGCCGAGTCACACTACTACGCTGCCATAAGCCCATGCGAATACAGGTTTACAGGGCATTCTGGCGAAACCAAAGCCGAGGAGCGTGCGTACGAACGGTGCAGGAAGCACTTCGATCGTTTGAAGGCGGTCTCGGAAAGGGTTGACGCTGCATTCAATCGTGCCTGGCGCCCGGTGATCTTGCGTTCGATGCAATTGGGCGATCCGATCGCCGAAGTGATCATGCGCAACTGTGACACGACACCCGTTCTCGACCGCCACGACATCGGGGCAACGTGTGACACCGACTCGGACAAAAGGAACGCCGCCATCGCGCGCCTTCGCTCAATCGGCTTTATGCCGGCCGTTCCCAACCATACGCGCAGCCTGGTACCGTTTTTTGTACCCAGCAAAGTGTTGCAGAACGCGCCGCGCGCCTTCACTGTCGATTTGCGGTACCTCAATAACGGCTTCGATAATTTTTCTCAGGCATTTGAGGCTTTGGCCAAGTTGCGGTTGAATCGCCAGCCGCTGACACCGGGTTACCTGACCTTTGGACCTGAAAGCTACTATCGTGGCGGATCTAAGCTTTGGGACCCGGCGATAGGTATTGCCGATCACCGCAAGGAATGGGCCTCCACATTCAACGCGCTCGACACGGCAATGGACAAATGGCTGAGGCGTGATCCTCGCTGGGCCGTGTTTCTTCTCCACCGCATCGGCCATTACGAGTGGGTGCCCGAAGGCATGACGACCACCACCGGGCGGCTCAACTCCGTATGGCTCGGGCGTTGGAAACTTATCGCGCAAACGCCTGACTGGAACCAGCCCTTGCAGCCGGTGAAGGGGCGTGCGGTGATCCGCTATCGTCACGGGGGCATGGTCATCAACACGGTGGCGGCCACGGCTTTGATGGTGTTTCCTGACGTTTCCAATTGCACGTTGCGCTACAGCGGCGGCGTGACCTACGTGCCAGATCCGGGTAGAACGCAATACACCGCGCTCGCTGGTTACACCGGCAAGTACGCGGATAAGGTGCTCGCTGAACTCGATCCAAGCAAACGCTACAAGCAAGTGCTGATGCAGTGTAAAGGCGCGGAGTCGGACGATACGGATCGCGCGCGCTTTTTGCTCCACGCCCGCAACTACATGATCGAAATCGGTTCACTCAGCGGCGATCCGAATCACGTTGCCGCGAGGGTGTATCGCCGGGTCCACTGAAACCTGGGACCCGACTGCAGCTGTGCGAGTGAACTTGTTTCCGTGTGGTTTGGTCCGGAAGCATCCCCTATAGTGGGTAGCGGCATCGACAGGTGCCGTCAAATACAGGGGACAACATGTATTCTTTCGTAAGGACCGCGGGCGTCGGATGCCTGGTGGTTGCACTCGCAGCGTGCTCGACGATGACGCATATCAGCTCGACGGCACCGGACACACGGCTGGCGGTGAAACACGAAGCACCCGCGGTGCCTTCGACAGTGCGCCTGAAAGACACCAGCTTCGGCAACTATGAGTTCAAGGCCGAAAGCCCTGGCCATGACCCGCTTTACGGCATCCTCCCGCTGCGCTTCCACGGCGGCCGACTGGCTGCCGATATCCTGCTTTTTGCGCCGGCAGCGTTTTTCAACCTGCGTGGCGTGTTTCCTTACTACGAAATCGACGCCGAGAACGGCGTCATTCGCTACAAGGCAAACGCTACCGATAACTGGCACGAGTATCGGCCCACCGCGGCAGAAAAGGAGCGCGCCCGCGAGTTCTTCGGTGTAAGCGGCTAGTACCCATGGCTTTTGAGCCGGACTTTGGTAGGGAACGCCAAACAGGGCGGGGCCGCCAGACACAGGGCAGCTCACTCCTTGGATTCCAGGGTGATACCCGGTGCCGCAAACGGTTCAATGGCCGCCAGTCAGACACTCCGCGAGCTTCCCGCCGGAGGCCAGGCCAAGCGCCAGTGCGGCATAGGCAATCACCATGGAGCGCTTGCTAAGCACGAGCTCCCATCCGGGAGTGAACCGCTTCGGGGTGACGCCGTAGTCGATGACTGCGGCGACCGCCGCCGTCGTCGAGGCGCCACGCAAGAGGGTGCTGGCCGACACCGGCCGGCGCCTGGCTCGCCAGATCTCAAAGGGCAGCGCCCAGAACACGGCCGATGCGTAGTGGGTCGCGAAGCCGATCAGGGTGTGCGTGACATCGAGCTCGTCGCACTTGGCGGCTTTCTCGCCATGCAGCCAATGGCTCGTCGCGTTGATCGGCTGCAGGGCGCTTTTGTCTTCAAGCCTGGCCAGCAGCGCCAGGGCGGCCGCCGAAGCGAGGCTCGCTACGGTACCGGTGACCAGGGCGCTGGCGGGGAGGAGAGTGTGGCCTGTCTTCCCGCTCGTTCGCATTTCCATCGACCAGCCTCCCACGTATGGCATGTGCGCCAAGACTGCGTAACCCGCGGTCGGAGCCGTGTGAGCCGTGCGCCGAACCTCGATGAAGGCGGCCTCGGCCTTTTCGTCGAATCAAGCGGTTGGGCGGGGCGAACGACCCCGGATCGGTGATCGCTCAGCCTGCCGTCGCCTTGACTGGATCCGCGGCCCTGGTCGGGTAGGTGAGCAGGTAGAGCAGCACCAGGATGCCGCCCACCGGCACCAGGCTGATGAGTTGCCACCAGGGGCTGAGACCGGCGTCGCGAAGGCGCCGGGTGCATGCCGCGATCCACGGCAGCAGCACGATGAGGGAGGCGATCTGCAGCGGAAGCGGGCCGGTCACTTCGGAAACCAGTTGGGCGAAGGCCAGCACCATCGCCAAGGCGAGTGCGAACCACCAGAACGCCGCGCGCGGGGTCGTGCCGGTGAATTCCAGGCCGCGCAACACGCCTTCACGTATCGCCTTGATCGCTGGCTGGCTGGGGGCCGGGTCGCCGACCAGCAGGCTCTCGGCCGGCACGTCGAACACGGCGGCCAGTGCCCGCAGCGATTCGGTGGAAACCTTGGCGCCCGATTCGAGGCGCTGGATGGTACGCAGGTTCAGACCGCTCAGTTCGGCCACCTGCTCCTGCACCACTGGCGGGCGGTGCGCAGCTCGCGGAGTCGGGCGCTATTGATCTGCATGAATGTTCCCCGTTGTAAGGTGCTCGGTCTGCGCCATCATCCTGCCGCAAGTCATTCTGCGTGACGACAGCGGCCCGACACGGGCACGACACGAGCCCGGTGGCGGGCTGTCAGACGGCAAAGAGAGCGAGGGAAGCAGGGACGGCGCGCCATAGGGCTCGCACGCAAGGGATTGAAATTGCTAGACATAAGAAAAAATGCGCTGATGATGTCGGTTCACGCCGAGCGGGGCGCGGTCATTTTCCTCATTTGAAGGGCGGCGCCATGCGAGCCATCAGCGAACGTGATCTGGCGGTGGTGATCCCGCTGCTCGCGGCCAAGATCCGCGACCTTACCCTCGAGCTGCGCGCAGGCCAGGCGCGCGAGGGTGAGCCGACGGACGAGGCCTTGAGCGACCACATGCAGATCCAGGACATGCTCGGGCAATACGAAAGCATTCTCCAAGCGCTGCGCGAGGAGTACGAAGAAGGCCTGAAGGCGGGGACACAGCTGCCCGCGTTCGACGACCTGGTCCGGCCTTTCCGGCTTCGATCACCCTGACGTTCGACGAAACGAACGTCGGTTGGCTGCCGGGACGTGCGCCAAGCCGACTGCCGGGCCCGCCGATCGCCTTGTGACGAAGCCGACTGGCCTACAGCTGCGCGTTCTGGCGAAAGGAAATCGCGCTCGTCGAATCGCGCCGCGATCGTTCGTCGTGCTGACACCAACCGAAGAGGTGCCCGCCATGTCCCGCTCGATCTTCATCAACCTTCCGGTGTCCAGTCTGCCGGCCTCCGTGGCGTTCTACGAGGCGCTGGGCTTCACCAACAATCCGCAGTTCACCGACGCGACGGCCGCCTGCATGGTGTGGAGCGAGGCGATCTACGTGATGCTGCTGACGCACGAGAAGTGGCGCACGTTCACCGACCGCCCCATTTGCCCGCGCACGTCGAGCGAGGTGTCGCTCGCGCTCGCGCTGGACGACCGGGAGGCGGTCGATGCCATGGTCGAGGCGGCTGCGGGTCACGGTGGTACGGCCGACGCCAACCCGGTGCAAGACCTGGGTTTCATGTACGGCCGCGACCTGACCGATCCCGACGGGCATGTCTGGGGGCCGTTCTGGATGGATATGTCGAAGGCGATGGAAGCGGCTGCCGGGTGAGGCTTGCGGCCAGGGCACGTTACCGGTCTGCAAGCCGGACATGGCCGAGGAGGTAAAGGCAACGCGTGCCGCGAAACCTCACTTGTAGGAGCGCACCCGTGCGCGACCGCCATGTTCGGTGGTGCCGCGAGGCCCGGCATGGTGGTCGCGCACAGGTGCGCTCCTGCAAAGAGCCCGAAGCAGAACCCGTCCGTCGTCAGCCCGAACAGCCACCGCAACAGATGCTGGGCAACTGCACCACCTGTTCCTGCGTCACCGCCCAGCCGGTGTGCTGCAGTACCTCGACCAGGTCCCGCACGGGAACCCAGGACGAGATCCGCATGACCAGTCCGCTCATGTCCAGGTCGACCAGTGCGCTCGGGTCGATATCGAACATGGCGTCCTGAACGACCTCGGGGCGGGGGCTGGCATCGGTGAGTGCGATATGGAATTCCATCGTTACGGGCCCCTTTCAGGCGTATCGCTTTGACGTGCGCGATGTTTTCTTACCCCGTCGATGACCGCCTTGATCCTGGTCAGGCCGATCGCATGGTCCGGCTCGTGCGACGCGAAGCGCAAAAAAAAAGGGGCAGCCAGAAGGCTGCCCCGCGGAGTACCCAGCTGATGCTTAGCGGGTGTAGGTGTTGTACTTGGCGTTGGAGAAGAGGTTGTTCGACACCTTGATGTTGTAGGTGTTGGCGCCGAACTGCAGGTCGCGGCTGAGCGAACCGCCGCTCTTGGTCGCCGACATGTAGCGGGTGCTGTTGTACTTGAGCGTGTTGCCGGTGATCGACCAGTCATGCGACTTGCCGCTCGGGCGCACGCCGGCCAGGCCGTTCTCGGTCATGGTGTTGCCGGTGACGGTCACGCCCGGGGCGGACACGCCGAGCACGCCGAAGCCGCGGTTGCCCTTCATCGTGTTGCCGACGATGGCGATGTCGGAGATGTGGGCGTGCATCTCGATGCCGTTGCCGTTGTTGCCGAGGAACTTGTTGTTCTCCAGGCGGATGGTGTTGGTCAGGCCTTCGCTCATCGGCTCGATGTCGACGCCCGCCTCGGGCAGCGTGCCTTTGGTGTTCTGGAACGTGCTGTTGACGATGTAGACGTGCTGCGACGGGCCGATCGACATGCCCTGGCGGCGGTTGTTGCTGGACACGATGCCGTTGATGGTCACGTAGTCCGAACGCACGTGCTCGCGACCGACGTCCTTGGCGCCGACCCAGATGCCGTCGCCCCAGAAGTTGGACAGGTTGATGTTCTTCAGCACCACGTTCTTCGAGGCGGTGACGTTGATGCCGTAGCCCCACTCGCCCGTGGTGCCCTTGTGCTTGACGCGGTCACCGACCAGGTTGCCGCCGACCACGCGCACGTCGGTAGCGTTGTAGATCTGGATGACCATGTAGCGGCCGGCGCTGGTCGGGATCACTTCCAGGGTGGCCGCCGGGTCGAGCTTCAGGCGGGTGTGCGAGCGCAGCTTGATCGGCTTGGTGGCGTTGACCATGTAGTGGCCGGCCGGGACGAACACCGTGCCGCCGGAGGTCGGCAGCGAGTCGACCGCGGCCTGGATGGCGGCGGTGTCGTCATGCACGCCGTTGCCCAGGGCACCCTTCTGGTGCACGTTCACATAGGCGCCGCCGATGACGGTGTGCGGCTTGGGGTTCCACCAGTTGGCGGCAAACGAGGGGGCGGCGACGGCCGAAAGGGCCAGGGCAGCGAACGCCAGCATCAACGGCTTCTTCACAAAGCGCTTTGCGGTGACGGACGTACGAGAGGCGGTCGCAATCTTTTGATTCTTAACGGAAACGTTCATTTTAGGCAGGTCTCAGGTCGTTTTGTCGGGCAAACTTCGTCACGCGAAGCTCACGACAAAAATGCACAGCCTTCACATGCCTGAGCAAGCTCGACAGGAGCGCCTGAACCGCAGATTTATGACCACGTTGGCAGAAAAGGCCGAATGGCCCGACGCATTCGACGAGGGCGATGCGAACTACGTCACACAAAAACCCGATGTGCTCGGGCAGGCGAACGCGTTGGCGGTCACATCCTGCACGGGACGGGAATTTCCCCTACGCGGTTGACGGGAAGTGTCTGATGCTATCGACCAGCGCTTCCGTGGCTGAAGGCGTACCGATCCACGGCATGGCCACGCGTAAACGGAGCGGTTGAACTGGGCCGCGGCTGGGCCTGGCTCACGAGTGGGTCGAGCTAAAACTTAGGTGTTGACCTAAGTAAAGGCGGCTGCCAGACTGCGGCCGCCGGACCGGATCCGCCCATTAGGTGCCGCATCGAGATGACCCAAGCTGCCGCGGTTGACGACGTGTTTTACGCCCTGTCCAACGCGACCCGACGAAAGGTCCTGGAGCAGTTGTTCAGTGGCCCTGCGACGGTCAGCGAGCTGGCCGCGCCGTTCGACATGAAGCTCCCCTCGTTCGTGCAGCACCTGTCCGTGCTCGAACGCAGCCGCCTGGTGAGATCGAGCAAGCAGGGAAGGGTGCGGACCTACGAGATCGCACCGGAGAAGTTCAAGGCCGCCGAGGACTGGCTCGCCGAGCGGCGTCAGTTGTGGGAATCCCGTCTCGACCGATTCGACCTGTACGTCAGACAACTCAAGGAAAAGGAATCGCAAGCATGAGCAAGCCATCTGCATTCGATCCCACGCTCGACATCGTCTTCGAACGGTTCGTCGACGCACCGCCGCGACTGGTGTGGGAGGCCTTGACCCAGCCGGAGCACGTCAAGGAGTGGTACATGCCCAAGGCCTGGGGACGCGTGGCGCGCTGCGAGATGGACCTGCGTCCGGGCGGCGTCTTCGGCATCGACATCGCAGTCGGGGACGGTCGGGAGGTGCCCAACCTCGGCTGTTTCCTTGACGTCGTCCCGATGGAGCGATTGGTCTGGACGTCCATGTTGTTCCCCGGCTATCGCCCGGCCGTCTTCGACGACGTTCCGATTACCGCGATCATGACGCTGGAGCCGAAGGGAAAGGGGACGCGCTACGTCTTCACGGCGCTCCACCGGAACGAGGCCGATGTGGCCGCCAACAAGGAATCCGGTTGGAAAGAGGGGACCGATATCGCCCTCGACCAATTGGTCGAGCACGTTGCGTCGATGAAGTAGTTTGCGATTGCACTGGATTAGCTGTCCCCACGGCCGCTGCAGCGTTGCAGTCGCATCGACCCCGTGCGCGGAAACGGAAACGAGATAACCGTACGGTCTGGTTATCTCGTCCGTTGATTTCCGGGGTGAGGGCAGGCTTGCCTCGGGTGTCCGAGATGCCACTGTAGGAGCGCACCTGTGCGCGACCGCCATCTCCCCAGGTGCGCTCCCACGACAGTCAACAATGGGTACTTCCCGCGAGCCCCGGCCCCTCACCCCAACCCTCTTCCCAGATGGGAGAGGGCGCTGATCCGGCCACGTTGAAACCTCACGCCAGTCTCTGTGGCGGCAACCGCCCCCTCTCCCCCCGGAGAGGCCGGCTTTCTCAGGCCCGGGGGCGTGGTTTTTTCGGCGGCGGCCCCGGTTCCACGAAGGTCATGCCGATGATGGCGGCGTCGGTGATGATCCTTTCGAGGGCTGCCTTGCCCGGATCGTTGACGTAGATGGAGGCGGCCGCCGTCAGCGGATCCTTGAAGACCGCTTCGCCGACCGGTACCCGGCCCGCACGGAATGCTTCCTTGACGATCGAGCCGCTCGGACGCTTGGTCGATCGCGCCTTGTCGATACAGGAAACGACATTCGTCACGTTATAGAACCAGCGCGAGCTCCCGTCGCAATCCATTTCCAGGAATTGCCCGAATCGAGAAAGAAAAACCTCGAATGCCGCCTTTGCCTTGTCGCTCATGGCGAGCGCGCCCGGGGTCAGGGCGCTTATATCCGCCAGTGGTTTGGGCTTCCCCATTCCAGGCTCGACGAATACTTCGATCTTCGGTTTCTTCGACCAGGACATTGCCTTGCCGGAGGCGTCGAACATTCCCGATTCGATGTCCTGGTCTTCGGTAAAAACCAGCGGCGCGTAATCATTCACTGAGCCGCTCTTCAGTTCCCAGACCTTCACGTCCCGCCTCCTGTCATCCAGCCGTGGATGCGCGTCGGAAAGCCGCGCAGCGGGCGGGCAGGAGTTTAACAAGGCCATGGCACTGGCCCGAATGGTCGGTGGCTCGAAAGGACGTAGTCGGTTATCTGACTCTGAAGGGGCGAATCAGCGAAGGTGGGTGGAGGCCACCATCCTGACCTCCACCCGTGGAAGGTTTCCGTTGTCGGCTCAGGGCACCAGCCGCCAGCTCACCTGATGGACGTTCGGCGGGGGCGGCAGCCACCAGCCGAACGTCGAATGACCGTATTCGTAGGTCACCGCGTCCCGCATCGCGAAGGAGTGCATCGGCTGGGCCTGGCAGATCACGTCGCGGGCGGGCATCACGCCGGTGTTCAGATAGGCCGATTGCGTCGGTGGTGCAGGGGTTGTTGTCGAACATGGCCGCGTGGGTGGTGGCGTTGTCGACCAGCAACATGCGCACCGCATGGCCACCCTGGTGCCTGTCCTTGAACGCCTCCGAATAAGGCGTGGACGGGTCAAACTCGTTCTGCACCATCAGCGCATGAACCCGGGTGCGCGTCTCCAGCCCGCGATCGAGCGCCGGTCGCCACGGCCAATCCTGGCATTTGTCGATCAGGGTGGAGGCGCCGATGGCCCAGTAGGTGCCGGCATCCGAGACGCCGGGGAGCCGGACGCGAGCTGTCGGCCAGGCGACGACCGCTGTGCAACTCCGCACCCGACTGGAGGAAATCGGGCGACTGGAGGCGGTCGGTCGGCCCTGCCGTCACCGAACGTTACGGCTTACGGCGGGCACGCTTCCTGGTCGCCGGCGCGCCGGCGGTGGCGGCAGCGCCCACGCTGCCGAGGTTGTCCAGCCACGACAGCTCATCGACATAGGCCAGGAACGACCTCAGGTAAGCCGGCGACAGCTCGCGCATCAGCGCGATGGCGCGGCTGGCGAGCGCGGTGGAGTTGAGCGGGCCGGCGTCGGTGGGGACGTGGGCCACCGATTGCTGCAGTTGGCTCTCGGCGCGAAGGGTTGACCAGAGCTGGCGGAAGTCGGCGAGCGCGGGGATGTCCGGATAGGCGGCGCGGTCGGCGCAGGTCCCGTCGGCGAGGTGGTCGAGAAGTTCGCGCAGTGGGCCCGCGGGCGACGTGGCTGCGGTGGTATCGGGGGCCTCGGTGGGGGCGGCACGCAGCTCGGCCAGCCGCGCCTCCAGCGCGCGACGCGCCTCACCGTCGAGGGCGGCGGCGCGCCTTTCCAGCGCCGCGATCAACTGCGCGTGGATGGTGGCGGTGGCGTCAGTGCGCATCGGTGGTCGGCGTGGCGTTGGCGGCCGAGGAGCGCGGGATCGGGGCGATTTCCACGCGGCGGTTTTTTGCCCGTCCGGTTTCGTCGGCATTGGCGCTGACCGGCTGCTGCGCGCCGAAGGCCGCGGCGAACACCGCGTTGGCAGGCACGCCGGCGGCGATCAGCGCGCGGGTGACGGTCAGTGCGCGCTGGGCGGAGAGCTCCCAGTTGTCGGCGAACTGGCGGTTGTCGCCGTGCACCGGCTGGTCGTCGGTGAAGCCGCTGACCATCAGCAGTTCGTCGCGCGATTGCAGGTACTGCGCGAGCGGCGCGGCAAGGCTCCGGATGAGCTCGCGGCCTTCGGGTTGCAACTGGTCGGAGTTGAGCGCAAACAGCAGGTTGCCGCGGATGCCGATGCGGCCGTTGACCAGGGTCACGCGGCCCTGTGCCAGCGGCGTGGCCAGCGCCTGTTCCAGCGTGGTGCGACGTTGCTGCTCGGCCAGGCGCTGTTTCTCAGCCACCTCCAGCTTGTGCGAGAGCTGCAGCTGCACGCCGATGACGCCGACCAGGATAAGTACGAACGCGCCCAGCAGTACCGACATCAGGTCGCCGAAGGCCCAGATGGGAGCGGTGGATTCGCCCTCGAACTCGACTTCGTGGCTCATGGCATGCCGCCGGACGACCGCCTCGCGGATGCTTGCAGGAGCCCGCTTGCGGGCGATGATTTTCGCAGGTCTGTGAGGAGAGCATCGCCCGCAAGCGGGTTCCTGCAGGGGTGGGAAAGGGCGTTCATGCCTTGGCCGCCTTGCCGGGCGCGCGGCGGCCGGCGAGCTGCTGCATGTCGGCAATGATCTGCTGTTGCGAGAGCACGCTGAGCTCGACCACTTCCCTGGCCTGCGCCACGTAGTAGGCAAGCTGTTCGTCGTTGCGTGCGAGCGAGGCGTCGAGCGCGCCGGCGATCTGCTGCAGGCGTTCCATCAATGCATCGTTGGCTGCGCCGAACTGCGCCACGCCGGCGCCGAAGGCTTCGCCCAGGCTGGCGACTTCGACGGCGCTGGCGGTGACCTGCGCGGCCGCGGTGTCGAGCTTGCCGGTTTCGGTTTCGATCTGCGCGGCGAAGCGGGTGCCGACGCGGTCGAGCAGCTCGGCCGAGGTGCTGACCAGCGCATCGACCGCGCTGCGTTGCTCGGTGGAGGCATGGTTGACCGCATCGAGCAGGGTTTCCAGCGTGGCCAGCAGGCGGCTGCGTTCTTCCAGCATGGCGGTATCGCGGACCATGCTGTCAGACAATTTCTGGCGCAGCTCGCCGACGACTTCGGCGGCCACGCGCGGTGCCTCGGAGGCGGCTTCGACCAGGCGGGCGATCTCGGCCAGGGTCTGGCTGGCGGCGGCCTGGGTTTGCGTTGCGATGGCGCCGGCGGTTTCTTCCAACGTGTCGCAGATGGCCTGCTGGCGGCTGGCGGTGGCGTCGCCGGCCGCTTGCCATCGGGCGCCGAGTTCCGCGGTGAGCGCATCGAGTTTCTGCGCCCAGGCGGCCAGGCGTTCCTCGTCGCGCGCTTGCAGCGCCGACTGCAGTTCCACGTGGGAGCGGTTGACCGCCTGCACCAGCGCGGTCGCGTGCGATTGGAATGTTTCGCTGGCGGCGGTCAAGGCCTGGCGGTTGCGGTCGGCCAGTTCCGCATGGACGGCGTCCTGTTTCGAAAGCGCGCTTTGCCAGGATTCGGCGGTGCGCTCGGCGCTTGCATCCAGGCGCGCGGCAACGCCATCGAGCAGGGTGGACGAGCGCTGCTCGAACGTGGCGGCGAAGCGGACCAGGGCATCGCCCAGTGCCTGTGCATGGGCTTCATTGGTCTGGCGATGCTGTGCGAGCGCGTCATTCCAGATGCCGGTGACCGTCCGCGCCGTGGTGTCGAAGCCGCTCGCGAGTCCGTCGAGCTGGCGCTGAACGGCCTCGCCCACGCTGGCCTGGATGGCGGCGCTCTCGCGGGCCAGGCTGGCCAGCGTGGATTCGACCACCGGTTGCAGCACGCTGCCGGCGGTGCGCGCGTTGTCGGTCACGCTCGCCTGCAGCGATTGTTCGACCGAACGCGCCAGGCGCGTGTACGCCTCCTCGGTGTGGCGGTGGAACGCCTCGCGGTCGGCGTGCTGGCGCTCGTGGGCGGCCGCGCTTTGCTGCTCCAGTGCCGTGGCCATCGCCTGCAGGCGGTCGACCAGCGCGGGCATCGCCGCGGCCTGCTGCTGCAAGAGGCGGAAGGCTTCCTCGCGCTGGTGCGCCTGTGAGTGGACGCGCAACGTGGTGGCGATCTTCCCGTCCAGCGCATGTACCGCCTGCAGCCGCTCGCGCCGCACCAGTGCGGATAGCAGGCCGAGCATGGCGGAGCTCGCGACGCCGGCGATCGAGGTGCCGAAGGCGAAGGCCAGGCCGTTGACCGGCGCGGCCAGCGAACCGCGGATCGCCTGCAGGTCGCTGGCGCTGCCGAGCGCCGTGCCGGTGCCGCGCAGCGTGGCCATCATGCCGAGCAGGGTGCCGAGCATGCCCAGCAGCACCAGCAGGCCCACCAGGTAGGGCGTCATCGCCGGCGCCGGCAGCGCGGCGCGCTCGCCCTCGACACGCAGGCGCACCGCGTGGCGCAGGCCCGGAGCCACGCGATCGACCCAGCGGCCGAGATCGGCAGGCGGCTCGGCCAGGTCGTCGACCGCCTGGCGCAGCGTCGCAGTCGCCTGCCGGTAGCGGAAAAGCTCGAATGCACCGGCGAGGTAGCAGACGCCGATCAGCAAAGCGACGGCCATGCCGAGCGGGTTGTTGCCGACGTAGCCCAAGACGATCCAGCCGATGGCGGCCAGGCCGAGGGTGAACACGCAAAGAAGCAGCAGACGTTTGAACATGGAGAACCGTGTCAGGAGGTGCGAAGCGCCGCGAGCAGCGCGTCGACCGGTTGAAAACGAAGATCGAGCTCCGCCAGCAACACGCTTTGCATGTCGCGGCGGAAGCCATCGAGCCAGGTAGGGGAGGCGTGCCCGGCGGCGCGCAGGCGTTCGAAGCGCTGGTGCAGCAGGTCGGGCACCTTGGCCAGCAGCGTGTGCTCACGCGGAGTGAGCGTCGCTTCCATCACTGCGTCCACTTCGGCCAGCCGCGCCAGCTCGGGCGAGGCTTGCATGAGCGCGTCGCGCAGCTTGCCGCGCAGGCGGCCGGTGGTCGCTTGCAGGGCGCGCTGGCGGGCGAGGCAAAGTTGGCGGTAGGCAGCAAAGTCGTTCCCGGTATCGGCCGACGCACCAGGCGCGAGCAGCGGATCGCCGTGGATCGCCGTCGTGAGTATTTCGCGCGCGCGCACGCACTCGGCGTGCAGGTCGTCCGTGGCCGGCGAGCCGACCTGCGGCGAGGTCGGCCTGCCATCGAGCGCTGCCGCGAGCGACAGCGCGTGGTTCCAGTCCAGCCACTGGCCCAGCCGGTCGGGCAACGACTGGCCGGGCGCGGCCACGTCGACCTCTGCCAGGCGCGCCAGCAGACGGATGAACGTGGGCCCGCGAACCGTCGGGCGGAGTGCAGCTTGCGCCATGCTTTTCAAGGCAAAACCAATAGTTTAGCGCGGGATGGGGCGCTGGTGTGGGCCGGCCGGGTCGTGGCTTGTCGTGCGGGCACCTGCGAGCGGAGGCACCTTGCTGGGCCATTGCCGCAGCGCGCATGCCGGCTGGAAAGGTTCCCGGTAATCTTCCCTGCGCTCTCGCCGTACTGGCGATGGTGGACAGCAGCTTTTCAAGCAAAGGGGAAACGATGGCATTGAAGTATCGGAAGGACGAGGGCCTGGCGGTTTTGGCCCTGTCCGGTCATGAAGACCTGCAACGGCTGGTTCGCGTCCTGACCCACGATGAGTCCGACGGAGAAAAGCGCCGCACGCAACAGCTGCTGGACGATCCGTCCTACCGCGCGGCGGCCGAGCAAGGTGACCTGCGGCCGGCCTGGAAAGCCATTGCGGCCGAACTGCAGGCGTATGGAGGCGACTCCATCGCCAACGCCTGGCGCAGCCTTACCCAGGATCACACCGGGGTGGCCTATCGCGAGATCGTCATCGACATTTGCGGCCACCTGAAACTTGGCGTCAAACCGTCAACCGACATCAAGGAGCTTGAGGACCAGTTGCTGGTCGCCCTGATCTCGGGCGAGAAGGCCAGGTTCCAGCCAGACCATCTGGGCCGGATCATGGAGGAGGTGGCCGACGGTGCAGGCCTGAAGGAAAGCCTGCAGGGGAACGTGGACCTCGACGATCTGCTTGAGCGTGTTGCTGTCGATGCCAAGGCGTCGTACCTGGCTGCACTTGCCGCTCCGGCCATAGCTTCGACCACGCTTCCTTTCCTGGGGCGTCTGACCCTGCCATCCGTCCTGGCGGTGGTGGCGCCCCGCATGGGCGCGGCGCTCATGCCAGGACTGAATATTGCCGCCGCGACGTCGGCGCTGATGTTGCTCACCAGCCCGGCGTACCGGGTGACCCTGCCGGCCGTGCTCGAAGTGATCCGTATCCGGCGCCGGGTTCTCCTGTCGCCCATGGACGCGAGGGAGGTGGCATGAGCGCCGTCCTTGGTTCGTTGCTGCGGGTGGATTTGTCGAGCGTCTCGGCCCACGTTCTGGAGGGACTGAAAACGGAAAAGATGATGTTGTCCGCCTCGAACGGCAACGTCTATTGGGCAGCGGGTTCCGGCAAGGCTGGCATCGTGGCGCAGCTTCCCCTGGTTCCGGTGAGCGCACAGGAGCTTCAATCGGCCGAGCAACTGTTGCAGATCGGCCAGGCCGTCCAGGGGGCTCAGGCGGCAGCGGTCACGGCGGCAGCGGTGAGCACGGCTGTCGTCGTGGGCGCGATCGTGGTGGCCACGGCTTACCTCGCACGCAAGATCGACCAGGTGGAGCGCGCGGTGAAAGGCGTCGCGCTGACTGTCGATCAGCAGGATCGTCGCGAGTACCTCAAACACATGAGCGACTACACCGGAGCCATCCACGCCGCCTACGAATTGCTGCAGTCGCGCGCGCCGCAAAGCGAGATGGCCGGCCAGGCCGAGTTGCGCCTGGATGATCTGGCCAAGTCGCGGCACCAGTTGCTCGTGTTTATCCGTGGCCTGCCGCAACTGGTCGAATCACCGGAGCAGACGACGGAAGCGCAGTACGACCTGGCTCTCCAGTTCATGCTGGGCATGCTGGATCTCATTCCCGCGGCGCTGGCCGTGGAGCGCGAACTGTGTCTGGCCGCGAACAAGCCTGCGCTGGCCAGGAGCCGCATCAACGATGCCGGGCCCCAGTTCCGCGAGGTGCTGGAGGCGTTCCGGCAATGGTGCGACGAGCAGTATCGACGGCTGGCGCATGGCAAGGGCGGCTTTCCCGACGTGCTGCTGGCGCAGCGGTCGGCGCTGAACCGGCTGTTCAACCTGGCCACGCATGACCTGTTGCTCGGTGGGTTCGATGCCGTACTTGCGAGAGAGATGGCAAGTTCGGCGGTTGAAACCGCTGAACGTCCGCAAGTCACGGTGGAAACGGATCGCGTGATCCCGTAAGCCCCAAGGCGGCCGGATGGAGGCGAAGTCCCGGGCTTCGTTCTCCATCGCAACGGCCGCCATGAAGTCTACGGTTTCAGCATGACCTCGCTTCGCGCAAGCTGACCCTTCCTTTTTCTGGAAATATTCCATGGTTCGTCTGGCAACTTCCCTCCGTGTCACGCTGCTGTCGGCGGCGCTCGTGTTCAACGCCGCTGGCGCTTCTGCCGCGGACCGGGCGTCGTCCAAAGACTTCCTCGCCTCGCACATCGACACATCAGTCGACCCGGGTGTGGACTTCTTCCAGTACGCCAACGGTGCCTGGCTGAAGGCCCATCCGATCCCGGCCTCCGAGGCGGCGTGGGGCATCGGCAACGAGGTGGACGACGAGCTTTACGCGCGCTTGCGCGGCATCAGCGAGTCCGCAACGAAGCAGAAGGCCGCCCCCGGCAGCGATCAGCAGAAGATCGGGGATTTCTGGGCCACCGCCATGGACGTGGCGAAGGCCGACCGGCTGGGACTGCAGCCGCTGCATGCCGAACTGGCGCGCATCGACGCAATCGCCTCGCCCGCCGGCGTGCTCGACACGGTGTTCGCGCTGAGGCCGATCGGCGGTCGCGCGCTGTTCCGCATCGGTGTCGCGCAGGACGACAAGGACAGCGCCACGATGGCGGTGCAGATCCATCAGGGCGGCCTGGGTTTGCCCGAGCGCGACTTCTACTTCAATCCGGAAAAGGGCGTGGCGACGATCCGCGCCGCGTACGTCGAGCACATGGCGCGCACTTTCGAGCTGCTCGGTCGCGACCCGGCCGCGGCGAGGGCGGCAGCCACACAGGTGATGGCTTTCGAAACCGCGCTGGCGAAGGCCTCGCGCAAGCTCGAGGACCTGCGCGATCCGGAGACGAACTACAACAAGATGGCGCCGGCGGACTTCACCGCGAAATACACGCCGTCGATCGACTGGCACGCTAGGCTGGCGGGGTGGGGCATCCACCCGTCCTACGTGATCGTCGGCCAGCCGGAGTTCTTTGCCGCCGAGGACCGCCTGCTGCGCGAGACGCCGCTACCGGTGCTCAAGGACTACCTGCGCTATCACCTCGTGGACGGCTACGCACCGTTCCTGTCCAGTGCGCTGGACAAGGAGTACTTCGACTTCCACAGCCGCACGATGTCGGGCCAGCAGGAGCAGCGCCCGCGCTGGAAGCGCGTACTGGACGAGGAGAACGACGCCATGGGCATGGTGCTCGGGCGCATCTTCGTCAAGCAGTATTTCCCTGAAGCCTCCAAGCAGCGCTACGCGGCGATGGTCGAGGCGATCCGCGGCACCTTTCACGACCGCATCGAGCGGCTGGACTGGATGAGCCCCGGGACCAAGGCCAAGGCATTGGCCAAGCTCGCCACGGTCACGCCCAAGGTCGGCTATCCGGACAAGTGGAAGGACTATTCGGCGCTGGTCGTGGGGCGCGCGTCCTATGCCGCTAACGTCATGGCGGCGCAGCGCTGGCAGTTCCAGGACAACCTGTCCAAGTTCGGCAAGCCGGTCGACCGCACCGAATGGGACATGACCCCGCAGACGTACAACGCCTACTACAACCCGTCCAACAACGAGATCGTGCTGCCCGCGGCGATCTTCATGGTGCCGGGCGTGCCCGATGACCAGGTCGACGACGCGGTCGCCTATGGCTATGTCGCCGCCAGCACCATCGGCCACGAGATCACCCACGGCTTCGACGACCAGGGCCGCCAGTACGACGCGCAGGGCAACCTGTCGGGCTGGTGGACGGCGCAGGACGCGGAGCGCTTCAACACCGCCGCGCAGAAGATGGTCGACCAGTTCAATGCCTACGAGCCGCTGCCGGGCCTGCACATCAACGGCAAGGCCAGCCTGGGCGAGAACATTGCCGACTACGGCGGCGTGCTGCTGGGCCTGGAGGCGTTCGAGAAGACCGCGCAGTTCAAGGAAGGCAGGAAGATCGGCGGGTTGACGCCGACGCAGCGCTACTTCCTCGGCTACGCGCTGGGCTGGATGAGCCAGCAGCGCGAGCAGCGGCTGCGCCAGCGCCTGCTGTCGGACGTGCATGCCCCGGCCAAGTGGCGCGTGCTCGGGCCGATGTCGAACATCCCCGCGTTCTACAAGGCGTTCGACGTGAAACCGGGCCAGCCGATGTGGCGTGCGCCGCAGGATCGCGTACGCATCTGGTAACGGAAGCCGAGGGCGGCATTAGGCCTTCGAGTCCCCACGCATGCGGGAGCCGCGTCCTTGGGCCTCCTGCATGCCTTTGAACTTTGTAGGAGCGCACCTGTGCGCGACCGGCAACTTCGCCATCCGGAACAGCCCGGCATGGCGGTCGTGCACAGGTGCGCTCCTACAGGGCATCCGGCCAGGCAGGAGAGTAACGGTGTCGAGTTCGTCTTCAGGGAAGAGAACTCGGCTCCTCTCCAGTGGGTGAAGGCTCGCGCCCGAGGCGATTGATCCCATCGTTCTCGACCACCGGTGACGGCGACGGATCACGCGCCAGCGCGAGCATCGCCCGGCCCACGCGGGCGGTCGTGGTCATCTGGCCGGGCAGCAGGCGCACGGCCAGGGCCAGCGCGGGCGAGCCGAGCCGGTACAGAAGGTCCAGCGGCTTGTGCGAGGAACGCACGCCTTCCACCGGGCGGATGCCGCCGGGCCGCAGCATCACCGTGGTAATCGGCAGGCCGGCCAGGGCGCGCTCGGTTTCGCCCTTGGCCCTTGCCACCATCATCCGGCTGCCCGGGTCCGAATAGGCGCCGGAGATGTAGAGGAAGCGGCCCCCCGGATTGTGCCGGGCGAAGGCCTCGGCCACCTTTAGCGTCAGCGTCAGCGTGACGTGCCGATAGGCCTCCGCGGTGATCCCCACCAAGGGCGCGCCGGCGCAGTAGAGGCACGCGTCGAACCCTGCCAGCCGATCGCCGAGCGTTTCCACCTTGGCGAAATCCGGACAGAGCAGCTCCTCCAGTCGCGCGTCCTGGACGCCGGTGGAATGTCGCCCCAACGCGACCACCTGCGCCACGTCCGGGGCACGCAGGCACTCGCGTAGCACGCCCTGGCCGACCAGGCCGGTTGCGCCGGTGATGAGGATCCGCATGGGTGGTCTCCACTCGTCTCGCCGCGACGTTAACGCAGGCCTGGCGTGCATGGTGCGACTGCCACGTGGCTGGCGTCTTCACCCCCTGTGCAAGCGCGCTCGATCGAACGCCAACTGGAAGAGGTTGACGCAGACGACGCGGCCGATCTCGAACAGTTATTGCTAAGTTTTGACCTGGCTATCGACGACCTGAAGTCGGCCTATGCAAAAACATGCGAACAATATGGCGGGCTGCCCTCCTATGAGGAACTGGTCAATCGCGTTTGACCCCGGGTCACGAGGTCATGGCGGTGCGACCGCTCGGCCAGCGGGCAAGTACGGAGGGGCGTGCTCTGACGAATTTGCCGGTGCCGATGACCTGCCGGTTTCATGCCGCCTGAAGTTCGCCAGTGCCGGGCAACAAGGTTCGATGTATCGGTATCCGACGTAGTTGGCAACGTGGCAGCTGAGATTCGATGGTCTTGGCCGCGGATCCCGCTGGCAAGTAGCCTTGCAAAAGGGAGCCGCTCCCTGCGTCTACCGGAATCGAACATGCGTGCTTCCCAAACATCCACCCGCAGCCGGTCCCTACGATGGCGGGTGCTGCTGCGCCGCCACCCTTCGGCGTTGCTGTTGCTGGCACAACTGGCCTGCGTGCTGCTGTATCCATTCGTGGAGCAGACGCATGCCGCGCGCATCCTGGTCGGCGCTTTCGGCGTGCTGATCCTGCTGCTGGCGTTGCGCATGATCGGGCACACCTCCGCGCGCCTGTGGCCGGGCCTGTGCCTGGCCGCAGCCGCGGTCCTGCTGAATGCGCTCTACATCGGCCTGGGGATCGGGCAGCTGCTGCCCTGGCAGGCCGCGCTCGAAGCGGCGTTCTATTTCTATGCGGCGGGGAGCCTGGTGTCGTACATGCTGGCCGACCAGCGCGCCACCACCGATGAGCTGTACGCCGCCGGCGCCACGCTGACCCTGCTGGTATGGGCCTTCAGCTACCTGCTGGTGCTGTGCCAGGCCTGGCAGCCCGGCGCGTTCGGCGGCGCGGTGGACGTCGGGGCGCCGCGCGCCTGGACTGACCTGGTGTTCCTGAGCTTCGCGCTGTTCACCAGCACGGGCATCGGCGACGTGATCCCGCTCAGCCCGCTGGCCCGCGCCATCGCCAGCCTGGAGATGTTCACCGGCGTGATGTACCTGGCGTTGGTGGTCTCGCGGCTGATTGGCCTGTCGGTGGCACAGCGGCGCGATTGAGCGGGCGGATCGCCGCGTCCCGCGACCGAGGGTACTCGCACGCACGCGGCTTCTCATCGACGCCATTGCGTTCCGATGTGCTGCGCACGACCTGCACCGGGGGGCGCAGGCAGGCGTCCACGCGGTTGTCGAATTGGCCGCCGGGTCCGGCTGGAACGCGGAGAGGCGCCGTAGCGCCTCTCGATGCGACATCGTTGTGTGGGGTGGATCAGTCGTTCTTGTGGCTCTGCTCGCCGGCTTTCACGTGTTGCTCGTGAGTACCGCCCTGGCTGCCGTGATTGCCGGACGAGCTGCCTGCCGATTTCGACTTGTCGTCGTTCTTGTGGCTCTGCTCGCCTGCCTTGACATGCTGCTCGTGCGAGCCGCCACGGGTGTTGTCGCTGTTGGCCATATCAAACTCCGCGATGAGGGAAGGCACGGGCCTTTCTGCCGTGCCGGGCGCATCGTCGGACAGCCCGCCTTATGACGCGGTGAGGAGACGGTCAAGCGCCTTGGGGTTCCTTCAGCATCGGCCTGCTCAGTCCTCGGCCAGCGCCGCCTCGCGCCCCTGCTGGCGGATGATCGCTTCTTCGCGGGCGTCGATGATCGATTGCATCACGCTGTCCACGTCGACCTCGCTTTCGTCGAACGCGAAGCGGCCGCTCAGCTCGCTGTCCGGCCGCAGTTCGCCCTGCTCGAACAGCGCCCACATTTCCTCGGCGTAGTACGTGTCCAGCAGTTCCGGCGCGAAGCGCGCGAGGCTGATGGTGATGTTGCTAACGTCCCTGCGCAGCATCGTGCGGGCGGCGTTGTTGCCCGAGGCGCTGACGACCTGGGGCAGGTCGATGATCACCGGACCGTCGGGCGCCACCAGCACGTTGTATGGGGAAAGGTCGCCGTGGATCAGGCCGGCGCAGAGCATGCGCACGACCTGACGGACAAGGATGCGGTGGTAGTCGCGGGCGGTGTCGGCCGACAGCTCCACCTCGCCCAGCCGCGGTGCCGACTGGCCGTCGGCGTCGGTGACCAGGTCCATCACCAGCACGCCGTTGAAGTAGCCATAGGGCCTGGGCACGCGCACGCCGGCGTCGGTCAGCAGGTAGAGCGCGTCCACCTCGGCGTTCTTCCAGGCGGCCTCGGCCTCCTTGCGACCGAACTTGCTGGCTTTGCCGATGGCCCGCGCCTGCCGGCTTCCGCGCACTTTTCGGCCTTCCTGGTACTGCACGCGCTGCTGGAAGCTGCGTTGTGCCATGTCCTTGTAGACCTTGGCGCAGCGCACTTCTTCGCCCGAGCGCACGACGTAAACGGAAGCTTCCTTGCCGCTCTTCAGCGGGCGCAGGACTTCGTCGATGACGCCGTCGTCGATCAACTCCTGCAGGCCGATGGGTGTTTTCATGCGTGGGTATGGGCGGTCATGGAAATGCGATTATGACCGCTGGGGCATGACTGCCAGCTGGGCCTTCCGTTCGACCGCGACCTGCCGCACAGCCTTTTTCTCAGCCCAGCGGCCGCACCCGGAAGTTGCGCCCCTTGATGCGACCGGCGCGCAGGCGCTCGAGCGCCTTGTTCGCCAGTGCGCGGGTGATGGCGACGTAGGCGCGGGTGGCGTAGACGTCGATCTTGCCGATGTCCTCGGCCTTGAGGCCGGCCTCGCCGGTGAGCGCGCCGAGGATGTCGCCGGGGCGCAGCTTGTCCTGGCGGCCGGCGTCGATCACCAGGGTTTTCATTGGCGCCAGGTGCAGCGTCTTGCCGCGCGGCGGCGCGAGCTTGAATGCTCGCCAGGGCAGCGGTTCGCCCAGGGCCTCTTCCATGTTTTGCGCCTTGGGCCGCTCGCGCGGCGCGCACAGCGTGATCGCCACGCCCGACTGGCCGGCGCGGCCGGTGCGGCCGATGCGGTGGGTGTGCGTGTCCGGGTCGTGCGCGATGTCGTGGCTGACCACCAGCGGCAGCGCCGCGATGTCCAGGCCGCGCGCGGCCACGTCGGTGGCCACCAGCACGCTGCAACTGCGGTTGGCGAAGCGCACCAGCACCTCGTCGCGGTCGCGCTGCTCCATGTCGCCGTGCAGGGCGAGGGCGGAAAAGCCGCGCCGGTCCAGTTCCTGCGCCACGGCGTCCACGTCGCGGCGCATGTTGCAGAACACCAGCGCGTGCTGGTCGCGGTCGCGTGCGAGCAACTGGGCCAGTGCGTCGGGCTTGTTCGCCGGCTCCACTTCGATGAACTGCTGCTCGATCGCCGGCATCGCTTCGACCGGCGTTTCCACGGTGACTTCCACCGGGTCTTTCTGCAGCCGCTTGCTGGCCGCGCGGATCGCCTCCGGATAGGTGGCCGAGAACAGCAGGGTCTGGTGGTGCTTGGCGATGCGCCCGACGATGTCGTCGATGGCCTCGCCAAAGCCCATGTCGAGCATGCGGTCGGCCTCGTCCAGTACCAGCACCTTGATGCCGCCGCCGTGCAGGCTGCCGCGCTTGAGGTGTTCCTGCACGCGCCCGGGCGTGCCCACCACAATGTGCGGATCGTGCGTGAGCGAAGCCAGCTGCGGACCCAGCGGCATGCCGCCGCACAAGGTCAAGAGCTTGACGTTGGGCAGGCTGGCGGCGAGCCGCCGTATCGCCTTGCTGACCTGGTCGGCCAGTTCGCGGGTGGGGCACAGCACCAGCGCCTGCAGCCGGATGGTGTCGACGTCCAGCGCCTGCAGCAGGCCCAGGCCAAACGCGGCGGTCTTGCCGCTACCGGTGTGCGCCTGGGCGATCACGTCGCGTCCGGCGAGGATCGGCGGCAGGCTCTGTGCCTGCACCGGCGTCATGGCGGCGTAGCCGTGGGTTTCGAGGCTGGCGAGCAGGGCGGGCTTGAGGGGGAGGGTGGTGAAGTCGGTCATTCGTCATGATCGCATCAATGCGTGCCGATGGCTGCGTTGGATTGGCGCGTGGCGTGCGGATGCAGGCGCGGGTGTAGGATGTCGCTCCGCGCTCGCGCTTCATCCCCACGCGCGTTCGCTCTCCCGGCGCCCGCAAACGCGCGACGAGCGTGGCCCGGAGCCAGGCTCCGTCCATTCCGCAGGCGTGCGTGACTGCCTGCCCCATGCCCGCACCGATCCGACGGCATCGGATGAACCCTGCCGCAGCGATCGCTGCCGTTACCAATCCAGAGGATTTACAGATGGCCAAGATCAACTACGCGTTCGAAAAACGCCAGCGCGAGCTTGCGAAGAAGAAGGAGCAGGATGCCAAGCAGGCCAAGAAGCGCCCCGTGCGCGAAGGCGACAAGCCGACCGGCCGCCAGGACAACGTTCCCTCGAACTGAACGAACGCTACGGCACCTGCCTGGCAGGCGCTAGCCGGCCCCGAGGCTGAGTGCCCGGCCAAAAAAAAGCCCGGCGCGAGGCCGGGCTTTTTCATCATGCGAGGCGTAGAGCCTTAGAGCGGCTGGACCTGGTCGGCCTGCAGGCCCTTCGGGCCCTGGGTCACGACGAAGGACACCTTCTGGCCTTCCTGCAGGCTCTTGAAGCCCGAGGACACGATCGAGCGGAAGTGCACGAACACGTCATCGCCGCTGGCGCGGCTGATGAAGCCAAAGCCCTTGGCATCGTTGAACCACTTGACGGTACCGGTTTCGGGTTGCGACATCGTTGTATCTCCTTGGAGCGGATGGATGAGCCGCAATGGTGCGGCGGTTTGCTGGTCACAAGGAGGAAACGGGTGCAACGGTGTAGGTGAAACTGCTCTCTACAGCACGGGCCACAGTTCACGTGACCCTTGAAACCCAGCCTGTGCACAGTAATAAGTGTTCGGCCGCGAATCAAATACTTTCGTGAACGAGGATTTACCTGTCGCGGGCGGGTTTTATGGCCGGAGCGAACTTTCCGCTGTGCTGCGGCGCGCAGGTGTCGCGACAGCTTGTGCTTTTCAGCCGCGTCGCGCGGCCTCGATCGCTGCGATGTCGATCCGCGTCATTTCCATCATCGCGTCGAATGCGCGTTTGGCCACGGCCGGGTCCGGATCGGTGACCGCAGCGGTAAGGGCCCGTGGGGTGATCTGCCAGGACAGGCCCCACTTGTCCTTGCACCAGCCGCAGGCGCTCGGCTGGCCGCCGTTGTCGATGATGGCGTTCCACAGGCGGTCGGTTTCGGCCTGGTCGTCGGTGGCCACCTGGAAGGAGAACGCCTCGGTCGGCTTGAACGCCGGCCCGCCGTTCAAGCCCAGGCAGGGAATGCCCATGACCGTGAACTCCACCGTCAGCACGTCGCCCTGCTTCCCGGCGGGGAAGTCGCCGGGGGCGCGGTGGACGTTGCCCACGGCGCTGTCGGGAAAGGTCTTGGCGTAGAACGTCGCGGCGTCCAGGGCGGTGCCGTCGTACCAGAGGCAGATCGTGTTCTTGGCAGGCATGTTCTTGGCGGGCATGTTCCTTCTCCAGGTCGGACAGTGCGGTGGCTTTCAGTCTGTCGACGGATGAAGGGCGGGCAGATCGACACGCGCACCAGGCAACGTTCCCCGATGCCGACTATGCCGTCGTCTGCTCAGTCCGGCGCGAAGCGCCAGGTACTGTCGAGAAACTCGTCCAGCTCCCACCGTTTGAACGGCGCCCGCCCCCTGAACTTGCCGAGGGCCGCGGATACCACGTTGCGGTTCCAGTGGGTGACCGGGCGGTTGTGCGACTGCAGGTAGTGATCGATGTAGTACTCCGGCGTCCACACTTGCGTGGAGGACGCCTGCACCCGGTCGATCTTTCCGACGTAGGCCTTGTTGGGGTGGCCCGACCAGTCGCCCAGGGCCTGGCCGAGCAGTTCTGCGCTATCGAGCATGGTATGTCCCGTGAGCTTTCAGACAGTGGGTCATTAGTCCTGCGGGCCGGTCCAGCAGCTGTCAAAAGGCCGTTCCGGAACGGCTGATTATGGCTAACCGGCGCCGAACGACAGCGCCGGTTAAGTCCCGCGTTGCGGGCAGTTCAGGCAACCGGGGTCGTGCGTCGAGTTCAGCGGCGCGTTCTTGCGGCCGGCGCGGGCTGGATCATGGATTCCGGCGATGCGGTCGAAGGATCTTGTCCGTAGCGCGCCAGCAGGAAATCGATCGCGCTGCGCAGCTTGGCCGTGGGGTGACGGTCCTGCGCGTAGATCAGGTGCATCGGGGAAGGCGTGAGCGACCAGCCCGGCAGGACCCGCACCAGCCGCCCCGCGTCAAGGTCCTCGGCCAGCAGCGGTTCGGGCTGCAGCGCGATGCCGATGCCGCCGAGCGCGGCGATGCGAAGCGCGTTGCCCTGGTTGGCGGTGAAGCGCCCGCTCACGGTGACCGCGCACGTGACGCCGTCCGGCCCGACCAGTCGCCACACGTCGGATCGTCGCCAGTACGACATGCCAAGGCATTCGTGATGGGCCAGATCGTCCGGTCGCGCCGGATGGCCATGGCGGGCCAGGTACCCGGGCGAGGCGGCCAGGATGCGCCGATAGTGGCGCAACGGCCGTGCGACCACGCCCGGCTCGGTGACGTCGCCGACCAGGATGCCGAGTTCAAAGCCGCCATCGGCGAGGTTCGGCGGACGGTTGTCCAGCGTGAGTTCGACGCTGACCTCGGGATGGCATGCCATGTACTCGGCCAGCGCCGGCACCATGTGGCTGCCGAAACCCACCGGTGCCACCAGTCGCAGCCGCCCCTTCGGCGCAGCCTGCAGTTCCAGTGCGCTCGCCTCGGCGAGTGCGACTTCGGCCAGGGCCTGTTTGCAGCGCTCGTAGTAGAGCCGCCCGACGTCGGAGAGCTGCTGTTTGCGCGTGGTGCGGTGGAGCAGGCGGGCGCCCAGCCGTTGCTCGATCGCCGCGACGTGCTTGGCGACCATGGTTGCGGAGACGCCGCTGGCTTCGGCCGCAGCCGCGAAGCTGCCGCAGTCCACCACGCGCACGAACATCTCCATGCCAGCCAGCTTGTTCATGATTCAAAACCGTAAGGTTGGTTATCAAGCAAAGTCTGGCACGTTTATCGCGACTTGGTGTGGCCTCAACATGCCGCGCACCCCTTCCGCAGCAAGGAGCGTCGCCATGCCGAGCCTTCACCTGGACATCCCCAGCATCGACTGGATCGCGCGTCCCCCGCGCGGCGAAAAGCCCGGCAGCGGCAAGGTTCGCCCCGCCGGGAACGCGCCGATGCCTGGGACCCCGGCGGCACCGCGTGAGCGGCCGATGCGTGACGTCCGGCAGCCGGTGCTGCCGCCCGGCCAGCCTGTTGGAGCCATGGCATGAGGTGGATCCAAGCCGATACGGATATAACGAAGACACGGGCCGACACGCCGCGGACCCGTCCCGTCGCATCGACGAGGTTTTCCTGGAGGACGCAACCCATGGGCGAGGCGCACGCGCCGTACCACGCGCACATCTATTACGAAGCGACCAGCCGCCCGCTCGCCGAGACCATGCGTTGCGTGCTGAGCGACCGGATGGCCGCCGGCGAGCTTGCGCCGTTGCGCTTCGTCGGCAGCTTGAGGGATGGCAAGGCCGGGCCGCATCCCCTGCCGCAGTTCGAGATTCACTTCACCGCCGACGGGCTGGAGGTGCTGCGCAAGATCATCCGGGCGTCCGGTCTCACCGCACTGATCCACCCGTTGACGGATGACGACCTCGCCGATCACACGCGACTGGCCGAATGGATCGGCACGCCATTGGCGCTTGACCTGGGCACGCTCGATCCGCCCGGCCGCAACAAGGGCGTGGCGCGTTTCGGTTTGTCGGATTTCTAATCCGCCAGCGGGCGCGTGACCCTCAAACCGCGTCGCTGCGAGTGGACGCGGCGGTGGTGGCGGCAGCGGATGCGATCGTTCGCAAGGCTTGCGGATCAGGGTGGGTTCGCGCTGTCGACCTGTCTTGCGAAAACCATGTCTTCGAGCCGGACCGCGACCACCTTGCCGCGGTCTACCTGGAAGGCCAGCACGTTGCCACTGTTGGGTACCAGTTCCACGCGGACCTGGTCGTCCTTGGGATAGCCGGTGGCGATGGCGTGCAGGCGGCCCCATTGGACGGCGAGGGTGCCGTGGCGATCGACGTCGATTTGCATCGCGCTGAGCAGGGGGTTTGTGTAAGTGCCGGCATAAGCCACGCGCGGCAGCGTGAGATGCCAGGGACGGGCAAGGATCGCGGCACGCTGCCTGCGTACTTGCCGGCGCAGCTCGGCGGCTTCGCCCGGCAGCGCAGCGAAACGTTTTTCGACCGCCGCCTCGTTGCCGGTCTGTCCGAGCAGCGCGCCGTATACGTAATCGGCGACCAGGCTGGTCACGCGCGGACAGAGCATGTCCTCGTTGCACAAAACCACCAGGCCGGCGTCTTCGTCCGGCATGAGCGACAGGTGCGCGTGGAACCCTGCAAAGCCGCCGAAGTGGTGGAGCATGCGGTGGCCCTTGTACTCGCCCGTGTACCAGCCCCATGCATAACCGGTGCGCACGAAGTCGAGGTAGTGGGCCTGGAGGCTTGCCTGGGTTACGTGCGATCGCCCGATGGCGCGGGCCAGCAGCGGATGGCTCCTGACGGGCGGCTGCAGTTGCGCGATCAGGAACCGCGCCAGGTCCGGCGCGGTGGACACCATGCCGCCGGCTGCCTGCATGGTGTCGTCGGACTTGGTGAGGTATAGCGGCGCCTGCGGATTGGTCGAAGCCAGTGAATAGGGCAAGGCCATCGGCCAACCGCGTGCCCGGGCCTGGCTGATGTAGGCGGAGGTCTGCCGCATGCCCAGCGGATCGAAGAGGTCGTGCTGCAGCTGTTCCTGCCAGGGACGCTTGAAGCGCGCATCCAGCCAGACGCTGACGATGTTGTAGCCCACGTTCGTGTACTTGAACGTGCCGTGCGCGGCGTCGGCGTCGCTGCCCGACCGCGCCACTAGCGCGCGCAGCGTGCCCGGATCGTGCAGGCCGCTGAACGCGGTGGCCCAGACCAGCGGTTCGTTGTCGATGCCGGAGGTGTGGATTAGCAGGTCGCGCAGGGTGACGGCACCGGCGTCGATGCCGACAAAATGCAGCCCCGGAAACATCGCCTGCATGGGCATCGCCAGATCCGCCTTGCCCTGCTGCACTTTGAGCAACACGTCCAAGGCAGTGAACGGCTTGGTGGCTGAGGCGATGTAGAAATCGGTACGCGCGGTGACCGGCGTACGGCGCGCGATGTCGGCCAACCCGAAGTAGCCCTGGTAGACGACCTTGCCATCGTGCACCACCGCGATCGCCATGCCGGTCGGGTGGTCGATCGCCGCGTTGGTGTTCGCCACGAGCTTCGCGAGCGCGCTGAAGTCGGGCTCGGAACGGTCGGCGCATGCCGGCTGGGCGAGCGCCATGGCGATGGCGGCGAGGAGGGGCACGAGTGGTTTCATGGGCATCGGCCTGCGAGCGACGGTACGGTCAGAGAGACGTCCTGTGACGGCCCGGTTGCGTTCGACGCGCCATGGCGATGTGCCTGTCCTGGCTTCCGGCACCGGCGCGGCCGGGCCGCCTTGGGCTGCGCACCCTGCCGTGCATTGACGGATAGGCGGCCGGGCCGGCTTCTGCCTAAGCTAGGCGCGCCGGGCTCTCGACTTTGCCATCGGGCAAGCGGACCGGGCTTGGCTGTCTACGCGCACAGAGGGGCGCCGATGAATCGGGAGATCGAAAGCGCGGAGCTGTCCGACGCTCGCGGAAAAGAAGAAGCGCCGGTTCGCGGGGACATGTCCCGCGCGCGCTGGGTCGCCCTGATGCATGCCTGGGATCTGCCGCCGAGCGATGAGACATGGCGCGAGCTGGTGGCCGCCTATGGACAGACCCACCGGCATTACCACACCGGCGCGCACATCGACGCCTGCCTGCGTCATCTGGATGCGTGTGCGTCGGCGCTCGACCAGCCGCACGAGGTCGAACTGGCGCTGTGGTTCCACGACGCGGTCTACAACCCGCTGTCGTCGAAGAACGAACAGAAGAGCGCCGACTGGGCACAGGACTTTCTTACCCGCTGCGGTGCGCCGGACCAGGCCGTCGCGCGGGTGGTCGCGCTGATCATGGTCACGCGGCACGAGGCACCCACGCGCACCAACGACGAGTCGTTCCTGGTCGACATCGACCTGTCGATCCTCGGCGCCGAGCCGGCCGTGTACGACACCTTCGAAAAAGCCATCCGGCGGGAATACCGGCACGTGCCGGGCCCGCTCTATCGTGCGGGCAGGTCGCGCCTGCTGGAGCAGTTCCTGGCGCGCCCCCGGATCTACGCCAACCTGCCTTTCGCGCTGCGGGAAAGGCAGGCGAGGGCCAACCTGGCCCGTGCCATCGATCGGCTGCGAGCCTGATTACCCATCAACAGCGAAGTGGAGTCCATGGAATGAACGCTGCACGCACCTCTTCCTTCATCACGACCGTCAGTGCCATCGTCCTGGCCCTCGGCGGCATCGCCCTTCTGTTCGCTTCCGACGAACTGCTTCCGCGGCTGATGCCGGGGACGCCGGCCAGCGGGACGGTACTCGGCCAGTTGATCTCGGCGGGCTGGCTGGCCATGGCCTGGCTCAACTGGAACCAGCGCCGGATGATCGTCGGCGGCATCTACGGACGTCCGACCGTGCTTGCCAACTTCATGCTCTACCTGGTCAGCGCGTCCAGCCTGGGCCACCCGGCGATGGCCGGTGGGGCGTCGCCGCTGCTGCTGTTGCTCACCGTGCTGTTCGCGGCGCTGACGCTGGTCTACGGCGCACTGCTCCTGCGCGGGCCGTTCGGTGCGGACACGCCGGCGGGCGCAGGCGGGAGTTGATTTTCGCGTGCCGTTGCCACGGCCTCGCGCAGCATCGACCGCCTCGGATCGGCAAGCCCAGGAGGCAGACGTGGCACAGCTACTGAAACTTGCCGCCGCGTTTGCGGCGGGCGCGGCGGCGATGTATCTGCTCGACCCGGTGGCGGGGCGTCGCCGCCGGGCCACGGCGCGCGACACGGTGCGTGCCGCGGGTCAGGACATCCAGGAGTTCGCCCAGGACAAGGCCAGGCACGCGGCCGATCGGCTGCACGGCGCTTCGGCCCATCTGCACCAGCACGCGCCCTCGGGCGACCGGCAACTACGCGACCGCATCCGCTCGAAGCTGGGACACCTGGTGGCGCAACCGGGCAGGGTCGAGGTCCACGTGGCGGACGGCCTGGTGACGCTCAGCGGCTCGGCGCGGCTTTCCGAAGTGGACGCACTGGTGGCCGCGGTATCGGACATGCTGGGCGTGGAGCGGGTCGACAACCGGATGGACGCGGCGCCCTCGGCGCCGTCCAGCGAAAGCAGGCACTGAGCTACGCGTTGTCACCCGGTGCGCGGCACGCCGCGGGCGCTCAGTGCCCCTTGCGCGGCACCACCGATATCGTGCCGTCGTTTTCGATCGCGGCATGCTTCACCTCGTCCAGCCGCTCCAACCCCTGCTTGGAGCGCGCCGCGGCGACCACTTCCGACGGGTCCACGCGCGTCTTGTCGCCCGCTTCCTTGTCCCATGCGCCATCGCGAAGTACCAGCACAGGCAGGCCTTCGAGCCAGCGGCTGGCGGTCCGGGAATGATGCTTGATGACGGACAGGACGATGCTCAGGCCGACCAGCGTCATGATCAGCAGGAAGGCGTTGGTGATCGAATGATCGCTATCGACCATGGCCTGCTGGGTGGTCTCCGAGATGATCAGCAGCAGGATCAGCTCGAAGGGAGAGGTCTGCGCGAGCGTGCGCTTGCCGGCGATGCGGAAGATCAGGAACAGGAAGGTGTAGACGATGACGCCGCGAATGACCGATTCCATGGGCCGCCCTCAGGGAAGGATGAACTGGTCGATGACCAGGGGTGCGGCGCCGTCGGCACTGACGTTGCCGCGCACGTGGCCGAACGTGGCCTGCTGCAACTGGAACTGGATGCGCGCGGGTGGCCCTTCGGCGGGCGCCATGGCGAACTCGTATTCGGTATAGCCCGGCCCCGAGCGCGCGTGTTCCGGCGCGGGGATGATCGACTGGATCTCCACCTCTTCGAGCAGCACGTTGTCGAAGCGCAGCCGGAACATGCCGTCGCGCGCCAGCGAGGGCGCGACCGTGAAGTGGTATTCGCTCGGGGCGCTGGCGCGCTGCAGGCGGTCGTAGGTCACCGTGAGCTTGCCCGGCTCGCCGGCAATGGTCTGGCTCAGCGGGCCGTAACCGAACAATCCGAGCAGCCCGGCGGCGAGCAGGATCGCCATCACCGCCCAACCGACGCGCTCGATGCGCCACTCGCGCCGCGAGTGGGGGCGATCCACTTCGATCTGGAGGCCGTCGTCTCTCGTTTGCACCATGGGCATGGCTTCGTTTCGACAGGCCCGTGATACGACGCGTGCTGCCTGCTGGGCGTGAACGGCCTGTGGTGACGGCGCCCAGGCGCCCGCTGGCAACTAGAGCGGCATACGCAACGCCGGCGCTGGCGGGCGCAGGACGAACTCGCGATGGACGTGCGCGTAGAGCGTGCGCTGGCCGCCGAACGGAAGGCTCGCGATGGCCTCGGGGAAGGGCAGCCAGACGTGATCGTCATGCTCGTCGTCCAGACGCACGATGGCGTCGGCTTCCACGTAGGCGACGAACGCGGGCACGACCGCGATGCATTCCTCGCGCACGTCGTAATAGGTCTCGCACTGGTCGGCCGAATAGAGCGCCGTCGGACGCAGGCCGGTCTCTTCGGCCAGCTCGCGCACGGCTGCCTGCCACGCTTTCTCGCCCGCTTCCAGGTGTCCGGCGGCGTAGGTCCACAGCCCGTGCAGGTGGGCTTTCGCGCGATGCAGGAGCAGGGTGCGTGCGTTGTCGCCCCCGCCCCGGATGGGGATCACCGAAACGAGCGTGCAGCGCGTGGGAATGCCGTGCATGTCTCTCTCCGCAGTGGACGCGTGTGCAACAGCCGTGCTTGCTTGGGGTTCATCGGTACAACCCCATGATTCGGTGACAGTTTGACCAGAAAATACGCATGCAGCCATTCCCCCGCGCGCCGTCGGCCGCCAGCCGGTCTTCCACGCGTGCACCAACCGACGTGCGCAACGCGCGCACGTGCCATGGCCCCGCCCACCCCAGCGCAATCGCCCCGACCGGCAACTCCGGCCGGTGGGGCGTGCGGCGGGTCGGCGCGCATCTGCGCAGGACCTGGCTCAGGGTCGGCCTGTTGCTGGTCGCTGCCGGCTCGGTCGGTCTGGCGGGCCTGACCGCGGCCAACGTGCTGCCCGAGGGGCCGGGGCTGGCGCAGGCACCGGCGCACGTGACGCCGGTCGACAGTCCGGCGTTCCGGCAGCGGGCGGAAGCCCTGCTCGGTAGTCCCGTCACGCAGGGCAATGCGGCGGTGGACCTGCAGAACGGCGATGCCTACTTCCCGGCCATGCTGGCCGACATCCGCTCGGCGCGGAAAAGCATCGAGCTGGAGAGCTACATCCTGCGTCGGGGACACATCGCGGACGTGTTCGTCGCGGCGCTGTCCGAGCGTGCACGCGCGGGCGTGAAGGTGCGCGTGGTCATCGACTGGATGGGTTCGCGCGGCAACGTCGCCGATGCCGAGCGGCTGCGCGCCGCGGGCGTCGATTTCCATTTCTATCGTCCGATCCGGCTGGACCAGCTGGCGAGCCTCAACAAGCGCACCCACCGCAAGCTGATGGTGGTCGACGACCGCGTGGCCTGGACCGGCGGCATGGGCATCGACGACGCCTGGCTGGGCAATGCCAGCAACGGCCGGCAGAAGCGCGACATGATGTTCCGCCTGCAGGGCCCGGCCGTGGCGCGGATGCGCGGCGTGTTCGAGGAACACTGGCTGGCCACCGGCGGCCAGCGCCTGCCGCCGCCTGAGGCGTCACCTTCCGCGGCGCCGGGCTCGCTGCCGGTGCAGGTGATCGCCAGCACGGACCGCGTGGGCGAGTACAACTCGCAGCGGATGTTCCTGCTGGCGATTGCCGGGTCACGGCGCTCGATCGACCTGGAGGCGTCCTACTTCGTGCCGGACGCGGCGGTCCGGCAGGCGCTGCTCGATGCGCTGGCACGCGGGGTGCGCGTGCGCATCATCGTCGAGGGCGACCATGTCGACGGCCACATGGTCGGCGATGCCTCGCGCACCTATTGGGCCGACTTCCTTGCAGCGGGTGCGCAGATCGCGCGCTACGCGCCGTCACTGTTCCACAACAAGCTGATGGTGGTGGACGATTACCTGGCCCTTGCCGGCTCGGCCAATTTCGACAGCCGCTCGTTCCACCTCAACGACGAAGCCAACATCGCGATCTACGACGGCGCGTTCGCGCGGAAGATGGCGGATGTGTTCGATCGCGACCTTGCGGTGTCCGAGCCGGTGACGATCGCCCAACTGCAGCAGCGGCCGTGGACGCAGCAGGTCACCGACCGCTTCTGGGCCGAATTCGCTTCCCAGTTGTAACCGCGCCCGCAGGGTGGGCTTCAGCCCACCTTCCGTCTTTCCCCGCACACCCGTTGGTGGGCTGGAGCCCACCCTTGCGGGACCTCAGCGGATCGGTGCCATCAGGTGCCGGTAGGGCGTGTCGGCCCACATCACGTAGGGCGCGTCCGTATCGGGATCCACCGCTTTCGGGTACTGGTCGTAGAAGGCCGGGTCGGCGCCGACCACCATCACGTGCGGGCCGGTCTTGATCCAGTGGTTGCCCTGCGGCTTGCTCGCGTAGGGATCGGTGTTGCTGGCGTCGGTGCCGCCTTCGAGCATGTACATCAGGCCGACCTTGCCGGCCGGTGGCGTGGCGTGGGTCAGCCACGCGTGCACCCAGCCCATGGCGGCCTTGTCCGCGCACATCGGGTCCGGCCCGGGCGTGGCGGGCGCGTCGGGGATGCAGGTGAAGCCGTTGCTGCCCTGGCGCAGCGTGCGCATGGTGCCGTCCGGCTGCATCGCCATGACGGTGGCGTGGCGACCGACGCCGGCGGGCGCCGCGCGCATGGCACTGGCGATGAGCTGGGCATCGGACGGCTGTTTGGGGTTGTCGGCCTGGGCCATCGGTATGGCGAACAGGCTCGCGGCAAGAACAAGCGGAGCGATTGAGGCAGGCATGAGGGGCCTCCCGCAGGTGGACAGCGCGGCCAGCCCGGTTTTCCCGGCGGCATCCTGTGCCCGCGCGTGTTACCGGCCGATCAAGCGCGCGTCACTGACGCGGTGGCGCCTTGCGGCGAGGCGGCGCCTTGGACGGGCGGCGCACCTGGTTGGCCGTGGCGACGCGCAACAGGCGCTGGAACCGGGGGCATTCGAGATGGCTCGGCGCGGGGCAGGTCGCCGCGTGGCGAAGGCCCTCGCGCACCGCGGCGAGCTGCCGGATGGTCCGGTCCAGCTCGTCGGCCCTTGCCGCCAGCTGCTGGCGGTCGATGCGCGGCTTGTCGCCGGATTTGAAGAGTCCGGCCAGTTCGTCCAGCGCGAAGCCGGCGCTACGCCCCAGCGTGACCAGCGCCAGCCGTTCCAGCACGTCGGGCCCGAACAGGCGCCGCAGGCCGTGCCGGCCGACCGAGGCGATCAGCCCCTTCTCCTCGTAGAAGCGCAACGTGGAAGGCGGCAGGCCGGTGCGCCGGGCGACCTCCGCGATATCGAGCAGTTTCATGCTTGACCTCAAGCGGACTTGAGTTCGTAGGCTCTCCCAATCTCGATCGGGAGACAACCCAGATGACGACGCAACAGCACCTGCCGGGGCACCGCCATGGCTGAGCTTGCACACTTCCTTTTCCACGCCGGCGTCGTCGGCATCGGCGCCACCCTCGTCATGGATGCCTGGTGGCTGGGCCAGAAGCGCCTCTTCGGCGTGCCGGTGCTCGACTATGCGATGGTCGGTCGCTGGCTCGGCCATCTGGTCCGCGGACGCCTGCGCCATGACGCGATCAAGGCTGCACCGCGCGTGGCGGGCGAGCGCGCGATCGGCTGGGCGGCGCACTACGCGATCGGGATCGGCATCGCCGCCATGCTGCTCGCGGTGGCCGGCGTCGAGTGGGCGCACGCACCGACGCCCGGTCCCGCGCTGGCGGTGGGGCTGGTCAGCGTGCTGGCGCCCTTCCTGGTGCTGCAGCCGGCGCTCGGTGCGGGTATCGCCGCGTCGCGCACGCCGCGCCCCGGCGTGGCCCGGCGGCGCAGCCTGATGACCCATCTGGTGTTCGGCCTGGGCCTGTACCTGGCGGGCGAGGCCTGGGTGTTGCTGCTTCGCTTGGCGGGCTAGGGTTTCAGGGGCGCGCCCGGCCTCGCGGCGCATCGCGTCCGCTGCCATGCTGGGGCCATGACTGCCAACTGCCTCCATGACAGGCTCGATGCCCTGGCCCGCGATGGCACGCTCGAAAGCGCTGACCGCTGGCGCTCGCGCGCCGAAGCCCTGGACTGGTTAGACAGCCTCTCGCCCGTTCTCTCGTGGGACGGCGCAGGTGGCGTCGCCGACCGCGCGCAGGCGCTGCGCGCACGACTGGAGCGGGCCGATGCCACGCTCGGCCGGCGCCTGCGTGCGGCCATTCGCGCTGGGCACGGCCCCGCGCTCTTCCGGCGCTGGCAACAGGAAAGCCCGGGCCCGATCGAGGGCGAGCACTACGACGCACTCGACGAACTGCTGGCCGGCGTCCTGCGTTTGACGGACCCGGGCGCCGCATCGCGCCCGCTGGAACCGGAGATGGTGTTCTACCAGCCGACGCCCGCGCGCCACGCGCTGGACATGCTCGCGCGCAGCCGCCTCGGTCCGCGTGACGTCCTGGTCGACCTGGGTTCGGGGCTCGGGCACGTGCCGATGCTGGCCTCGATCTGCACCGGTGCCCGTGCCGTGGGCGTGGAATGGCAGCCGTCGCATGTCCAGGTGGCGCGGCGCGCGGCGCGTGCGCTGGGGCTTCACGACGTCGAGTTCCGCGCGCAGGACGCGCGCGATGCGGACCTGTCCGGTGGTACGGTGTTCTTCCTCTATACCCCGTTCGTGGGATCGGTGCTTCGCACGGTGCTCGATGCGCTGCGTGACGAAGGCACGCAACGCCCGATCAAGGTGTGTACCTTCGGCCCCTGCACACGCCTCGTCGCGGATGAAACCTGGCTGTGCACGGACGAACCGGTGCGGGCGGACCGGGTGGCGGTCTTCCAGGCCGCGGGGCCCCGCAAGGATTAAGCTGCGAGGATCTTCGCCACCACGGAGCACGCGATGAAACTGTCACGCTGGGTAGTCCTCCTCTCGTTGGTCGTCGCCGCACCCGCTATGGCCGCCACCGACGATGCAGCGGCCATTCGCCAGGTGTTGGCCGACCAGCAGGCCGCGTGGAACCAAGGCGACGTGGACACGTTCATGCATGGCTACAAGGACGCGCCCGACACCACGTTCGTGGGCAGCACGGTGCGCAAGGGTTACCAGGCGATCCTGGCGAGCTACCGCAAGCACTACGCGAACAAGGCCCAGATGGGCCGGTTGACCTTCTCGGATGTGGACGTGCGGCTGCTGCCCTGTGCACAGGGGGAGGTGCGTTACGCCGTGGTCACCGGGCGCTTCCATCTCGACCGCAGCGAGCATGGCGAGGTGGCGCAGGACGACGGCGTCTATTCGCTGCTGTGGGAGAAGACGGCCGCGGGCTGGAAAATCATCCTGGATCATTCCAGCTAGATCTTTCACGTCGGCTCACGAACTCGTCAGGAACTGCCCGCGTCCGCCCGGAGATCTGTACCCATGCGCCTGCGCTTATCGAGGTTCGTCCTCATTGTTTTGACCTGCGCGCTGGCCATGCTCGCCGGCGCGGCACAGGCAGCTCGCTATCGCGTGGTCGGCTATGCCACGGACTGGAACGCCACGCAGGCGCGCACGCTCGAGCGCATCGACACGCTGATCTTCGCCTTCGCCCACGTCGAACAAGGACGCGTGGTGCTCGATGGCGACGCGGCCGAGCGTCTGCGCCGGTTGCTTGCGCTCAAGCGCATCAAGCCTTCGCTCCAGGTGACCATCGCCGTAGGCGGTTGGGGCGCAGGCGGCTTCTCCGAGGCGGCCGCGACGGCTCAAGGCCGGCAGGCGTTCGCCCGGAGCGCGGCGGCCCTGGTTGCTGCGCAGGGAGCCGACGGGCTGGACGTGGATTGGGAATACCCCGGCCATGGCGACTCGGGCATCGCGCACCGTCCCGACGACCGCGCCCACTTCACCCTGTTGCTGAAAGCGCTGCGCCAGGCGCTCGACCGGCAGGCGGGCAAGGGGCGGCATTACGCCCTCAGCATCGCAGTCGCGGACGGGCCGTTTGTCGACGGCATCGACATCGCCGCGGTTGCGCCCCTGGTCGATTGGTTCAACCTGATGACCTACGACTTCGTCAACCGGATGACGCCGACGACCGGGCACCACGCGGGGCTGTACCGCTCGCGCCTGGCGCCGGCTGGCGCACGCACGGCCGACGGTGCGGTGCGCCAGTTCCTCGCTGCCGGCGTGCCGCCCTGCAAACTGCTGCCCGGCGTCGCCTTCTACGGACGCGAGTTCGCCGAGGTGGGTGCCGACCACGAAGGGCTGTACCAGCCCTATGGCCATTACCAGGGCGAACACCCCTGGCCGGAACTGGCGCGGTCATACATCGGCCACGACGGTTTCGCGCGCCACTGGGACGCACAAACCATGGCGCCCTGGCTGTGGAACCGGAGCCGGCATGTCTTCATCACCTACGACGATCCGCAGTCGATCGCCGCGAAGGCGGCATACGTCAAGTCCCACGGGCTTGGCGGGTTGATGTACTGGGAGCAGAAGCACGATCCGGACGGGCAACTGGTCGACGCGATCTGGCGGGGGCTGCAGGACGCGCCGTCGGGGAAGGACCCGGCGCGCGGCGCTTCGGCTCGACTCCGTTCGCGCTGAGCACGTCGCGCAGGGCGGAAGCCGCAGTGCTTCCCTCAGGTCCCACGCACCAGCTCTCTTCCTGCGGGAGGGCAGGCGACAGGCGGGTGAAGGCTCGGGCGGAGCCGGGTGCAGCGGTTCCGCCCATCACGCTCAGTGCCGCACGTTGTCCTTCGGTTCGCCCATGTCGTGCATGACGTCGCGCGCCTTGTCGGCGCCAGTCTGCACGGCTTCCTTCGCCTTGTCGGCAAGATGATCGCTGGCCTCGCCCATCAGCCGGTTCTCCGGCTCGGTGGTGGGCAGCGCCGCACCAAGCAGCGCGCCGATGGCGACGCCGATGGCCCCGAGCGCCAGCGGGTTGTCGCGCAGCAGGGTGTTGTAGCCCTGCACGGCGCGGTCCTTCTGGTGCATCAGCGTGTCGCGCGCGCCATGGGCCGTGTCGGCCATGCGCGCGGCGGTGTCGGCCACGCGCGACTTGGCCTGGTTCCAGGTGCTGGACACTGTGTCGGACACTTCGCTGCCCATTTCCCGCGCGCGGTCCATCACGCCGGTGCCGTCGTCGGCTTGGCTGCCGGCGAAGTTGCTGCGCATGGGCGCCGGCTCGTCGCGACTGGCGTAAAGCCACAACAGGCCGACGGAGGTCAGCAGGGCTGGCACCGGGTTGGCCTTCACCGCATTGCCGATGTTCTGCGCGAACTCACGGCCGTTGCCTTTGCCGAAGTGCACCATGCGGTCGAACAGCTGGCCGGGCGAGAGCTTGTTCTCCAGTGCGTCGACGATGTGGTTGATGTCCGCGCGCTGCTGGTCGATCTCGCGCTCCAGTCGCGCGGGATCCTTGTGCGATTCGGCGTCGATCCGCTCTGCGGTGCTCATGGCGTCCTCCCGCGGATGGCATCGGCATCCTTCTGCAACGAGTGGATGGTGTGATCGGGCTTGAGCGCGCCGGGCTCGAACTGCTTCTTGCCGGCCGTGACCATGATCCAGCCCAAGACCAGGGCCGCCGCGCCGACGATCAGGGCGGACAGCCACGGCGCCAGCACGGTGCTCAGTCCGTACACGCCGGCCATCAGCAGGATGATCAGCCCGGCCAGCATCACGGCGCCGCCGGTCGCCACCGCCGCCACGCCCGCCTTGGTCGCGCGCAGGTTCTCGCGCATCTCGGCCTTGGCTAGCGCCAGCTCCTTGGTGAACAGCACCGGGATCTCGCGCGCGAGCTGCTTGAGCAGGCCGCCGATCGAGCTGTCGTCCTCGCGCGAGGGGACCGCGCGCAGCGCCGGCCGGTTCTCGAAGGTTTGCGGTTGTTCGAAAGACTTGCTCATGGCTGGTTCCTCCCGCGCAAAGTGTCGGTGGATGACAGGCTGACTTGCCCGCCGTCGATGTCGTCGCTTGCGGCCGCGCCGGCACGGGCCGAGATGGCGTCAGCCGTGGAAGCGGACGGGCCGGGTACCGCGGGGATGGCGCCGGTCAGGCCGCCGGGCGCGGTGGTGTCGATCGTGTCGTTGCCGGTCGCCGGGCGCGCGGTGGTGCCGGGGACGGCCGCGTCGGCGTCGGTCCAGCGGGTGGTGCCCGTGCGTTCGCTGGTGGCCGGGAAAGAGCGCCGCTCGCGGTCCGTGGCGTTGCTGGCCGAGGCGCGCGCGAAGCGGGTCAGCCCGAAGCCGATCGCGATGCTGCCGGCGATGAACAGCGTGGGGTTCTCGCGTGCGATCCGGCGGACGTCGTGCAGGATCTCGTCGGCGCTCTTCTCGCGCAGTCCGTCAGCCATGCGGCCGAGACTGCCGGCCATGTCCGAGACGTGCTGCGACAGATGGGCGACGTCGTCGTCGCTCATCTGCGCCGCGGCCGCCTTGACGCTGTCGGCCAGCGTGTCGACCTTGTCTGCGGCGGCGTTGCGGTAGTGCTGCACCTGCTCCTGGCCTTCGGTGCGTACTTTCTCGGCCATGTCTTCGGCGCCATCGCCGACGCCAGGGCCCGTGGCCTGCCCGCGGGCGGACGGGCGGTTGCTGTCCTGGGGTGTGTTCATCTGCGCCTCCTCGGTATGGACCGGCGGCGCCCGTGCGCGGAACCTCCCTGCATCCCTGCCGCGCCACGGGTGTCGGTGGTGTCCATGGGTTGGTCTGTGGCGGTCTCCGCCGCCTGCGGCCGGTGGCGGGGCGTGGTGACGTCACCCGTTTGGCCGTCTATTCCGTCATGTGCATGACGGCAACAGCATGAAGCAAACGCGATGACAGGCCCGTCTAAATGCGCTTCATCCCGCGTCACGGGAGGACGCAAGCAGACGCAGGGAAAGAGCAGGCGCAGGACAGGCAGACTGGCGCCTGGCTGGCACGGCCGGAAGTCGCGAGGTGACGGCGTTCGGCGCGGCGGTGGCGTTGCACGCGATCATCCGGGCGGGCCATCGGGCGCAGCGGGAAACTGAAGCGGGCGTAAGCGTCGATCCTCGTACGCACGGAGCGGCCCGCCCGGCGGACCGCTTCCGGGGGGCGGTCAGTGCTTGAGACTGTCCGGCACCTTGCCGCCGTTTTCGGCAAGCTTCTTCATCACCGCCTTGTGCAGGGCAATGTTCTCCTCCGCGCTGCCGTCGGCGCCCACGTGCACGTTGAGCTCGTTGGCCAACTCCTTGCGCGCGGCAAGGCTGGAGTCCATGTCCAGCAGCTTGAGCAGGTCGACAATGGATTGCCTCCAGTTGCCCGCGTTGTCCTTGGACGCTGCCATCTTGGTCAGCACGGCTTCCACGTCGACCGGCTGCTGGGGTGTGGGCGCCGGGGCGGGAGCAGGGGCGGGCGCTTGCGCCGGCGCCGTGGCATGGCCCGCCGTCGGCGCAACGGTCGGCGAGGACGAGGGGGCCGGCGATGAAGCGTGGTGGAAGATCTTGTTGAGGATGGTGCCGAAGATGCTCACGGGGTGTCCTTCAGTCGGGTGGAGGTTCAGAGCAGGCCGCCGAGCTGGGAAACGAGGCCACCGATGCCTCCCTGCGCGTGCGCGTTCGAGGTGGCCTTCGCGGCGAGGCTGGCGAACTGGGGAAGCAGTTTCTTGAGCGTGTCGACGTTGATGCCGGTCTGCGTGCTGGCTTCCTGCGCGAGCGACCGGCTTGCATCCTTGGAACCGAGGACCGCGCCCAGCACGTCGTTGCCGTGGGCCTGTGCCTCGTCGCTGCCGGGTGGCGCCTCGGCCGGCGGCCCGGCGGGCAGGGAGCCGGCCTGCGCATGCTTCATGAGCCCGCCGGCCAGGGCTGGCAGCAGCGCCTGGGCGGCGCGTTCCACCATCGCCGGCGAGAGGTCGAAGCGTGCGGCGATTTTTTCCAGCGCCGGCGTGCCGACGTACTGCATGACAAGATCGATGAGCGACATGGCGGCGCCTCCTCGCAGTGGTGGACGCCGGCGGGCCGACGTGGGCGGACGAGGGTCGCGCGCCGGGGCTGAAATGGCCGTGAGGGGCGCGTCACATGCGGGCCATGCCGCAGGCGTCTTCTTGATAGAGTCCGCGAGCATCCGGCGCCGCGCTCGTGGCGGCCCGGCCAGACCACGAGGGGATCGGATGGATGCCAGCAAACACCATGGTCGCCGGCCCGGCATGGGCAAGGGCCGCCTGGAAGCCTTCAGCGACGGCGTGATCGCGATCATCATCACCATCATGGTGCTGGAGTTGAAGGTTCCGCACGGCAGCTCGCCCGCGGCGCTGGCGCCGCTGCTGCCGGTGCTGCTGAGCTACGTGCTGAGCTTCGTCTACGTGGGCATCTACTGGAACAACCACCATCACATGCTGGCGGTCTCCGGGCGCGTGTCCGGCGGCGCGCTGTGGGCGAACCTGCATCTGCTGTTCTGGCTGTCGCTGTTTCCCTTCGCCACCGCCTGGATGGGCGAGAACCACTTCGCCGCCGCGCCCACCGCCGCCTACGGCGTGGTACTGCTGATGGCGGCAATCGCGTACTGGCTGCTGCAGCGGACGCTCATCCGCGTGCAGGGCGCCGGTTCGGTGCTGCTGCGTGCGATCGGCAGCGACTGGAAGGGCAAGCTTTCCCCGGTGCTCTACGCGCTCGGCATCGTTTCCACCCTGTGGGCAGCGTGGGTCGCGCAGGCGCTTTATACGGCGGTGGCCGTGATGTGGCTGGTGCCCGACCGGCGGATCGAGGGCGTCGTCGGCGACGACGAAAGCGCCTAGCCGATGGCCGCGCCCGCTTGCCGCATAATCGCGCCGCTGGGGATGAATGGCGCGATGGTCGCGTCGTAAGCCACGCAGGCCCGCCAGGGCCACAGGGGAACCAATGAACCGTCATTTCATCAAGACGCTGGTCGTCAGCGTGGGCCTGATGGCCAGCCAGGCCGGCCATGCGGGCGTCTACACCGACGACCTCGGGCGCTGCCTCGTGGCGCACACCTCCGAGCAGGATCGCATCCAGCTCGTGCGCTGGATCTTTCTGGTGGCCGCGCTGCATCCGGCGGTCAGCGACATCTCGCAGGTCAGCAGCGCCGAGCGCGACAAGGCCGACCGCGGCATGGCCGACCTGCTGGTCCGCCTGATGACCGACAGCTGCGGCAAGCAGACCCACGATGCCGTGCAGTACGAAGGCCCGCAGGCGATCGAAACCAGCTTCGGCACGCTGGGACAGGTGGCGATGCGCGGCTTGATGTCCGATCCGCACGTGACGGCCGGCTTTGCCGGCTTCAGCAAGTACCTGGACAACGACAAGCTCAAGGCCGTGATGGCGCCGGGCAAGTAATCCGCGCCAGTGTCCCGGACGCCGGCAGGCGGGCGCCCGGGACGCCGGGGCTTCTTGCTACAGTCGGGCGCTGGGGAGGCGCCGGCGGTGGCCCTCCCGATCCACGGGAGCCCGGATGAGCACCACTACCCACGAACCGCGCGGCCGCCTGCCGCGGCAGATCGGCTACATCATCGGCAACGAGGGTTGCGAACGCTTCTCCTTCTACGGGATGCGCAACATCCTCACGCCCTTCCTGATCAGCAGCCTGCTGGCCTACATGCCCGAGGCCGAGCGCACGCTCGCGGCCAAGGATGTGTTCCACAGTTTCGTCATCGGCGTGTATTTCTTCCCGCTGCTGGGCGGCTGGATCGCCGACCGCTTCTTCGGCAAGTACCACACGGTGCTGTGGATGAGCCTGGTCTATTGCCTGGGCCACGCCTGCCTGGCGATGTTCGAGGACCACCGCGTTGGCTTCTTCATCGGGCTGGGCCTGATCGCGCTGGGCGCGGGTGGTATCAAGCCGCTGGTGGCGTCGTTCGTGGGCGACCAGTTCGACCAGTCGAACAAGCATCTGGCCAAGGTGGTATTCGACGCCTTCTACTGGATCATCAACTTCGGCTCGTTCTTCGCCTCGCTGCTGATGCCGATCTTCCTGCGCCAGTTCGGCGCGGCGGTGGCGTTCGGCATCCCCGGCGCGTTGATGTTCGTCGCCACGGTGGTGTTCTGGCTGGGACGCCGCCAGTACGTGATGGTGCCGCCCGCGCCGCCGGACCGGGATGCCTTCTCGCAGGTGGTGCGCACGGCGCTGCTCAGCCGGCGGCCGGGGCAGGCACGGCCCGGTTTGTGGGTGGCGAGTGCCGGCGTGGCCGCGGCGCTGGCCTCCTTTGCGTTGATCCCGGGGCTGGGTTTCGTCATTGCCGCCTGCATCGCGCTGGTCGCGGCGATCGCGGGCATCGGCGGCGGCGCCTGGATGCAGATGGACCGCGCCCGCGGCGCACACCCGGACGCGGCGGTGGACGGCGCGCGCAACGTGCTGCGCGTGCTGGTGATCTTCGCGCTGACCACGCCGTTCTTCTCGCTGTTCGACCAGAAGGCGTCGACCTGGGTGGTGCAGGGCGGGCGCATGAGCATGCCCGACTGGTTCCACCCGGCGCAGATGCAGGCGCTGAACCCGATGCTGGTGATGCTGCTGATCCCGTTCAACAACCTGGTGCTCTACCCGCTGCTGCGGCGATGGGGATATGCGCCGACCGCACTGCGCCGGATGACCGCGGGCATCGCCTTCAGCGGACTGGCGTGGATCGTGGTGGGCGGATTGCAGCTGGCGATCGATGGCGGCGATGCACTGTCGATCGTGTGGCAGGTCTTGCCTTATGCCTTGCTCACCTTCGGCGAAGTGCTGGTTTCCGCGACCGGGCTGGAGTTTGCCTACAGCCAGGCGCCGGCGTCGATGAAAGGCGTGGTGATGAGTTTCTGGAACCTCACCACCACCATCGGCAACCTGTGGGTGCTGCTGGCGAACGCGGCCGTGCGCAATGACGCGGTGACCGATTCGATTGCGCGCACCGGAATGAGCACGGTGGCGTTCCAGATGTTCTTCTTTGCCGCGTTCGCGCTGCTGGCGGCGCTGGCGTTCGGCCTGTACGCGCGCAGCTATCGGGAGCGGGACTACTACCGGGCGGGCTGACCGCGTTCCCTCTGTAGGAGCCCGCTTGCGGGCGACGCTCTTCTTCCGTCCGGAGAAGGAGCATCGCCCGCAAGCGGGCTCCTACAAGGTTATTGGCCGACGGCGACGACGGGCCGGAACCCGCCGAAGATCATCCGCTTGCCGTCGAACGGCATCGGGGTCTTTTCCGGGCTCAGGCGCGGGTCGTTCATGATCTTTTCCATGCCGGCATCGCGCGTGGCCTTGTCGGGCCATTCGATCCAGGAGAACACCACCACTTCCTCCGACGTCGCCTGCACGGCGCGACGGAAGTCGGTGACCTTGCCCTCGGGTACGTCGTCGCCCCAGCACTCGACCACGCGCGTGGCACCGTATTCGAGGAAGTAGGGATCGAGCGTGCGGGCGTGCTCGATGAACTTTTCCCGGTTGGCTGTGGGTACGGCGATCACGAAACCGTCGATGTAGGACATGGCATGGGCTCCTCTGGCGGGGTTGCCTCTTGTAGACGATCGAGGGTGTGGAAAATCGACACGGGGGCGCACAGGGCAGTTCGAGGCGAGCCCCGGCCCCTCACCCCAGCCCTCTCCCCGGAGGGGAGAGGGAGCTTGTTGCGCGCCTCTGCCCCGGGCGAGGCAGCTTGTTGCGCGCTTCTGCCCCGGGTTGAGGGGCTCGTCACGCGCCTCTGCTCCCTCTCCCCTCCGGGGAGAGGGCTGGGGTGAGGGGCCAAGGCTTGCGGGGAGAGGCGGCTATGCCGGGTGTCCCGCTCCAAATCACCCGCAAAGCTCGACCCACAATGGCGCGTGGTCGCTGCCAGGGCGCATGGCGGGGTCGTCCTCGATACCGGCGCCGGCGAGGCGCGGCAGCAGCCCCTCGCCCAGCAGCGCGAAATCCACCCGCGCCGCATCCAGCCAATGCCGGCTGCGCGGATGGAACCAGGTGTACGCGCGTGCGTCCGGGTGCAGCTGGCGGAAGGCATCGATGAGTCGCAGCCCGGCGATGAACTCCTCGTTGAAGCGATGCCGCGCGGTCGCGTGCGGCTCCTCCGTGCGCAGGCGTGGCGTGGTGTCCTGGCGCGTGCGGGAGACATTCCAGTCGCCGATCAGCACCAGAGCCATGCCGCCGGCCTGCAGCACCCGCATCTCCTCGCCCAGGCGCTCGATGAAGCGTTGCTTGAACTGGTGGCGGTCGCCGTGCGGAGCGTCGCGCTCGGCGTCCCAGTGCGGGCGGCCGGTGCCGTTGACCGCGTAGACGTTGGCGATCGCCATGCCCAGCGCGGGCACGCACGTGACGATCACCCGCCCCTCGGTGTCCCAGGGAAAACGCAGGGGCGTAGCCTCGAACCCGTCACGTAGCCAGGTCGCCACGCCATAGGCACGACCGCCCCGGAACCGGCCGTTGTGCGGATCGCGGTTGAGCGAGGCGTGGCAGGTGAAGCCGGGCAGGGCGGACTGCATCCGTGCGACCAGTGGCTGGTCCTGCGGCCGGATGCGCACCTCCTGCAGGCAGAGCACGTCGGGCGAGCCCAGCCGGGCATGCAGGTCCGGCAAGCCGGAGGAGCCCTCCGCCAGCCAGGGGGCGAGGTTTTCGGCGTTCCAGGAAACGATGCGCATCGGCTGCCGGGGATGGGCGGACTCAGGCGGCCGCGTGCTGTCTCCACAGGTTCTCCCAGCCCAGGCCGCGGAAGCAGGGGCCGTGGGTGGCCTCGGAGAACTTGATGTCGTTGTAGCGTGCGTTCCATTCCATCAGCCGCGGCTGGTCGTCCTCGTCGATGCACAGGTCCCAGCCCAGGCACGGCATGTGCGGGCAACCCTGGTGCAGCGAGCGGCACAGTTGCGTGGCCGTGGCGAAGTGCGGGATGACCCGGCCGCCGAAGCGCAGGCCGGTGTCCGGGTGCGCGTCGATGGTGCGCCAGTCGTGCAGGAAGCCGGTTTCGTCCAGCGCGCCGCTGGCCGGGTCGACCGCCACGCGCACGTGGCTGCGGCTGCGCACGATGTCGTCATCGACGCGGCCCAGGCGCAGGTAGGCGGCCTTCACCGCGATGCTGCCGTCGAGCTCGCGGGCGGTGGTGATGCGCAACGTGGCGGTGGCGCTCGGGCTCAGCGCGGCGAAGAAGCCGTGCTGGCGGATCGGCGCCTGGAAGACGCCGTCGGGCAGTGGCAGATGGCCCTCCGCGGGGAAGTCCTCGCGCGTCATGAAGGTCACGCTGCGGCCCTGGTAGGAGTTGTCGGCCTTGAACACGGCGCGGTCGTCGCGCGCGAAGAGGATGTCGGTCAGTTCGCGCTGCGACACCGGGCGGTAGTCGCGCGCGTAGTAGAGGCCGTCGATGACGTAGGCGAGGTCCGGCAGCGCCTCGGTGTTGAGGATGCGGTTGGTGAAGGACTTGATCAGCGCGACCTTGGCCACCTCGCCGCTCTTGTGCGGATCGACCACTAGCCCGTAGTAATTGTCGGGAATCCAGCCTTCGCGGAAGCTGCCGCTCACCGCAGCGTAGACGTGCAGCCAGGGCGCGTAGCGGGCGCTGCCCAGCACCTCCCGCGCGTACTCGTCTGCCTGCCGCACGGCCGAGCGGTCGGTGGGCCCGCGCTGGCTTTCCACCGCGCGCAGCACCGCTTGCGCCTGCTGGTTGTAGTGCGCCTGGCGCTGCGTCTGCTGCAGCTCGGTGTACAGGCGCCTGGCGGCGGCCAGGCTGGTTTTCTTCAGTGACTTGGGGAACAGGGACATCGGCGTTCGGTTCCTCGGCGGGGAACAACGAAAGGCGCTGCAGCAGAGGCCACAGCGGTGTCGGTAAGGGAAGTGGCCGTGTCCGGCCCGAGCGCTCGGGGCAGGCGGCAGATGCTTGCTGGTGACGCGCCAGGCCGCGGCGTGGATGGCTTCCTCGATCGTCAGGCTGGGCCCGGTTGGGTTCCAGGGTTCTTGGCTGCCCTTGCGTGCGGGAAGGGCCTGCGCGTGATACCGGGCGCGAGTTCAAGGCGTTGTGAATGGGCAGTGCTGGGCGACCCGGGGGCGCACAGGGTGCGCTCCTACAGGGGAGGGCGGTCGCGTGCAGGAGCGCACCCTGCGCGCAACCGCCATGCCTGTCGTGTCGTCAGCCAGCCTCGGCGCGGCGCGGCAGTTTCCAGTCCGGCCGCACGAAGTGGCAGGTATAGCCAGTGGGGTAATGCTGCAGATAGTCCTGGTGCTCCGGCTCGGCCTCCCAGAAATCGCCCGCCGGCTCGATCTCGGTCACCGCCTTGCCCGGCCACAGGCCCGAGGCGTTGACGTCGGCCAGGGTCTCCTCGGCCACGCGCTCCTGCTCCTCGGTGGTGTAGTAGATCGCCGAGCGGTAGCTGGTGCCGCGGTCGTTGCCCTGGCGGTTGGGCGTGGTGGGGTCGTGGATCTGGAAGAAGAACTCCAGCAGGCGGCGGAAGCTGATCTTCTGCGGGTCGAACAGGATCTCCACCGCCTCGGCGTGGCTGCCGTGGTTGCGGTAGGTGGCGTTGGCCACGTCGCCGCCGGCATAGCCCACGCGGGTGGAAATCACGCCCGGCTGGTGGCGCAGCAGTTCCTGCATGCCCCAGAAGCATCCGCCGGCGAGGACGGCGCGTTCGGTGCTCATCGGTGGGCCTCCTTTGTCGTGTCGAACAGCTTGCGGTAGTCGCCATACCCCTCGCGCTCGAGCGCGTCGAGCGGGACGAAACGCAGCGAGGCGGAGTTGATGCAATAGCGCAGGCCGCCGGTTTCGCGCGGGCCATCCGGGAAGACGTGGCCCAGGTGGCTGTCGCCGTGGCTGGAGCGCACCTCGGTGCGGATCATGCCGTGGCTCATGTCGCGCTTCTCCAGCACGTGGTCCGGCTCGACCGGGCGGCTGAAGCTCGGCCAGCCGCAGTGGCCGTCAAACTTGTCCAGCGAGGTGAACAGCGGCTCGCCCGAAACCACGTCGACGTAGAGGCCAGGCTCGTGGTGATCGTTGAAGGCGTTGTCGAACGGCCGCTCGGTGCCGTTCTGCTGGGTCACGCGGAACTGCTCGGGGGTGAGGCGGGCGAGCGCCTCGGGCGTCTTGCTGTAGGTCGGCATAGCTACCTCGTGTGGATGCAACCGGCAAAGGGCGCGGCTGGGCTCGGTCGTGCGGGCATCCCAAGGACATAGGGCCTCGTGGCCGCGTTCCAAGCGATGGTTCAGGGGCGCTCCCAGGCCGCGATCGGCCCGGGCGCGATGACGAACAGCGGGTGGCACGCGGGCGCCTCGCCCCGCCAGCGTTCGGCCAGCGCGGGATGGCGCACGGCCAGCTTGCGCAGCAGGTGCTCCCACTCGTAGGCCAGCTGTCCGGACGTCGCCTCAATGCCAACCACGGCCTGGATCGCGCCGAGCTTGCTGCGGTCGAAGGCATAGCCGCGCGCGCTGGCTTCCTCCTGCACGGCGGCGAGATAGGCGTCGATCGCCAGCTCCGGCGCCGTGTGGCCGCGAAAGCGCGCCAGTTGCGGGTGCTGCCGGTAACCGCGCGTCTCGCCGCGCAGCACGGCGCGCGCCAACAGGCCCTCGCGCCACAGTGCGAGCAGGCCCTGGCGGTCCAGGTGCTTGGGGTGGAGGGTCCAGAGGCGCATGTGAACACTATTGGACGAAACCGGTGGCATGATGTGCCGCCCCCGACCTGCGCACCAGGTAAGGGGACATACGATGCTTCGCCAACCCCCCGGTTCCGGTTACGCATGCCCTCGGGCCGACGCACCCACCACCGCCAGCGCGGTTACGGACGGAGCGAGCCCATGCAAGCGCAACCTTCTCCCGATGCCATCCTGCAGACCGGCCTGGCGTTCTGGGCTTCCAAGACCCTGCTGAGCGCGATCGAGCTCGGCGTGTTCACCCAGCTCGCGCGCGGGCCGACCGATCTGGTGGGACTGCGCGACGCGCTGGGCCTGCACCCGCGCTCGGCGCGCGACTTCTTCGACGCACTGGTTGCGCTCGGGTTCCTCGTGCGCACCGATGGCGTGTACGCGAATACCGCCGAGACCGACCTGTTCCTCGATCGCGCCAAGCCGTCGTACGTGGGCGGCATCCTGGAGATGGCCAACACCCGCCTGTATCCGTTCTGGCGCGGCCTGACCCTGGCGCTGCGCACCGGCCTGCCGCAGAACGAGGTCGCGCACGGCGGCCCCAACCTGTTCGACACGCTGTATGCCGATCCCGCCCGGCTGGAACAGTTCCTGGCCGCCATGACCGGCATCAGCCGCGGCGCAAACCTGGCGATCGCCCGGCAGTTCCCGTGGAAGGACCATCGAAGTTTCGTGGACGTCGGCACCGCGCAGGGCGACCTCGCCGCGCAGATCGCGCTCGCCAACCCGCATCTGCGCGGGACCGGCTTCGACCTGCCGGGGGTACGTCCGATCTTCGAGAACTACATCCGCGCAATCGGCGTCGACGACCGCGTGGCGTTCGCCCAGGGCAGCTTCTTCGACCAGGAGTTGCCAAAGGCGGATGTCGTGCTGATGGGCCACATCCTGCACGACTGGGACCTGCCGACCAAACGCATGCTGATCGGCAAGGCCTACGACGCGTTGCCCGAGGGCGGCGCACTGGTGGTGTACGAGTCGATCATCGACGACGAGCGCAGGGAAAACGCGTTCGGCCTGCTGATGAGCCTCAACATGCTGATCGAGACGCCCGGCGGGTTCGACTACACCGGGGCCGACTGCGCGGGGTGGATGGAAGAGGCGGGCTTTCGCCAGACGCGCGTCGAACATCTGGTGGGGCCTGACTCGATGGTGGTGGGAATACGGTAGCTGTGGCGCGACGATCCGGGCGGAAACTCCAGGGCTGGTGCGATCTCGCACCCGGCAAGCTCGCCGTCGCTTGGTTCATGGTCTGGGCGGGAGTCAGACCCAACCCACACGTTTGCGCCAAGCCAGCTCTTCGGCTTCGCGGGTGGCTGGATCCCCTCGAACCGGCGATGGATTCTTGCCGGCCCGAGCAACGATTTCCGTGAGAGGTGGCAGGCCCAGCGCTTGCCGCCGCGCTTCGATGTTCTCGGGGTCTTCCATGGGAAACGGCTCGGGGCCGTGGTCACCATCGCGAAACTGTGTCCCATATCGCTGGGGCAGACCCTCCAATACCCTGATCCGATCGTCCATGTATGCGTGCTGCCAGGCATGCGCGTCATGGTTTGCGCTTGCCTGGCATAGCAGATCGCGGCATTGACGCATGAAAGCCGGTTCGCCGATCGAGTGCTGTGCAATGCGCCAGGCCGCCTGGGCGCCGCGCTCTCCGACCAGCGAGAATCCAGGCCATCCGTGATCCGCGATGATCGCCCGAAGCCGAGCGGCATTGGCGCGATGGACCGCTTCCATCCGCGAATGGTAGCCATCGAACAAGGAACCATCCGCCGCGAGCTCTGCCCGGATCCGTTGGTCGTGATCGTCGAGGTCGATCAGCTGCTTCTCCAGCGCTTTGTCCACGATGGGTTCCTTCGCAGTGAACGGTCAGCGCGGCTTTTCCGTCGCGCCTTGTTTGTAGACCACCCCGTCCTTCATTACGAACGACACGTGCCGTAACACGCCGATGTCGCCGGTGGGATTCCCTTCCACGGCGATGATGTCGGCTTCCAGTCCTGGCTTGAGCTGCCCGAGCCGGTCCTGCTGCCGCAGGATCTTCGCGTCGACCGCGGTGGCGGCAAGCAGCGCCTGCGCCGGGCGCATGCCGTCGCGGACCATCCACTCCAGCTCCTTGTAGTTCTGGCCGTGGGTGAACACGCCCACGTCGCTGCCGTTGCCGATGGTGACGCCGGCGTCCAGCGCCAGCTTGAAGGCACGGGCCGATTGCTGCATGTCGGCATCCAGCGGCTGGCCGGGCTTCCAGCCGCGGAAGTATTGGGCGTAGGCCGCTTCGGCTTCCAGCGTGGGCAGGTAGGCCACGCCATGGTGCTTCATCAGCTCGAACACCTCGCGGGTGCCGCCGTAGCCGTGCTCGATGGTGTCGACGCCGGCCAGCACGGCGCGGCGCATGCCTTCGGCGGTCGTGGCATGGACGGAAACCGGCAGCCCGAGCGAGTGGGCGGTTTCCACGCCGGCCTTCAGTTCTTCCTCGCTGAAGGTGGGGACCGAGCCGTGGCTCTTGCCGCAGTGGTAGTCGGCGTAGATCTTGATCCAGTCGGCACCGTGGCCGGCCTGGTCGCGCACCGCGTCGATCATCTGCGGCACGCCGCTGACCGGGATGCCGCCTTGCGGCAGGTCCAGGTCGCTGCGGAAGCCGGACGGGCCGGGGCCATAGCAGTGCGCGGCGATGGTCGCGCGGGTGGCAACGAACAGATGCGGGCCGGGAATCAAGCCCTGGTCGATGGCGTGCTGGACGTCCACGTCGGCGTAGCCGGCGCCTTCGGTGCCCAGGTCGCGCAGCGTGGTGAAGCCGGCCATCAGGGTGTCGTGTGCGTGCTGCACGGCTTCGATGGTGCGGTAGGGCAGCGTCTCCTTGAGCACCTGGTCGTTCCACAGGGTCTCGTTGTACGGGTGCAGGAAGATGTGCGAGTGCGCGTCGATCAGTCCGGGCAGCAAGGTGGTGCCGGGCAGGTCGATGGTTTGCGTGCCGGGCGGCAGCTGCACCTGTGATGCCGGACCGACCGCCGCGATCCTGTCCCCCTGGACCAGCACGACCCAGCCGGCGTGTGCCTGCTCGCTGCGGGCGTCGAACACGCGGTCAGCCTTGAGCAGCCAGGGATGGTCGGCAAGCTTGGGCGTTGCGGCGCTGGCGGCGCCTGCGAGAAGGAGACCGCCGAGCAGCGCGGCAAGGGAGCGGTGGAGGCGCAGCGATGGCATGGGCGTGTTCCTTTCCCGTGGAAGCAGGCCGACTGTTGTATCACCGACCCGGCTGCTTCCGCAGGGGTATCGAAACGCCCTTGGCAGGAACTGCCTGGGAGCCACCACGATCCGGGGCGCGGGCAAGGGGCTTCTGCACGGGGGCCGGGCACGCGCACCCTTGTGGGATGCCGGGCGATGGCACACGCATCCATGGAGCGGGCGGATGTTCCGGCGTGGCGAGGCTACCGGCGAGCGCGCGCCGGTAGTGCCCGGCGATGCCTCATTCGGGCGCGCTGACCTTGAGCTTCTGCCCGATGCGGATCGCGTTGCCGCGCAGGTGGTTCCAGCGCTTCAGCTGCGCGACCTGCACGTGATAGCGGTGGGCGAGGTCGAACAGCGTGTCGCCGCGATGGACCACGTGGACAGCCGGCGGGTCCGCCGTTTCGGCCGTGGGCGTGGCCGGGATGTGCTCCGCCTTGCGGGTGGCGGGGGCATGGTCGTCGCCCAGATCCGGAAGTGCCGGCGTGGCGCTCACGCTTGCGACCCGTTCGCTGGGATCAGCGACCGCCTGCGCCAGCAGCGTCGTACGCAGCTGTTCGGCATGCCGGCGGGGCAACAGCACGCGACCGCCGTGGCGGGTGTCGATGACGCCGTCGCGGTAGCCGGCGTTGATGACGGTCAACGACTCCAGCGGCAGGCCCGCGTGGCGGGCCACGGTTTTCAGGGAAAGGCGCCGGTTCACTTCGACGGCAACCAGCTGCTGGTCGGTATCGAGCGTGGGCAGGGTGACGTGGAACCGGTCCGGCTGCTGGACCACGCAGGCGATCGCCATCAGCTTGACCAGGTGCGCGCGGGTGCTCGCGCGCACCGGCAGTGTGGGCACCGCGGGCTCGGCCGCCGGTGCGCCTTCACGGTTGACCAGGCGGTCGATGCCGTAACGACCGGCATTGTAGGCATAGTCGGCCAGGCGCCAGTCCTGGAAGTAGTCGTGGTAGTGGCTGAGCAGCGTCATCACCTTGTCGGTCGATTCGGTCAGATCGAGCCGTGCGTCGTAGCTGCGTTCGACGCTCAGGCCCATGTGGCGCGCCGTGCCGGGCATGATCTGCCACATGCCGGCAGCACGCTTCTTCTGCGGCGCCACCGGGTTGAAGTGGCTCTCCACCCATGGCAGCAGCGCGAACTCGCCCGGCACCCCGTGGCGCATGGCGCTCGCCTCGACGTACACCAGCCGGGGCAGGATCCGCTGCATCTGCGCCTCGAAGTGCCTGGGCGAGCGGGTGTAGCGGCGGGCCCAGGTGTCGATCGCCGGATCGGCGGCGCAATCGGTCATCGCGAAGCTGTCGCGCAGGCGTTCCCAGACGTTGGTGGTGGTCACCGGCACTTGCGGCGCACCGGGTGCGGCGCGCACCTCGGGCACCTGGGTCGTGGGTGCTTCCACGCGGGGCGGGGCGGCCTGGGGCACCGGCGCGGTGGCGCAGGCGGCGAGCAGCAGCGGCAGGAGGAGCGGCAGGGGGCGCAGTATGTGTTTCATCCTTGGAAGGCGTCCTTTGCGGCGCGCAACGCGGCGAAGCGTTCGACCCGACTGCCACCGGCGTGGCGCCGGCTGGCCCAGTCGGTCAGCGGCTCGCTGTCGATGCGCAGGAAGGGATTGCAGGCCAGCTCGCTGGCCAGCGGCACGGGAAGGGTGGGGCGGCCGTGCGCGCGTGCCTCGGCGGCCTCGTCGCAACGGGCAGCCAGCGAGGAATTGGCCGGGTCGACCTCACGGGCGAAGCGGCCGTTGGCCTGGGTGTACTCGTGCCCGCAGCAGACCTTCAGGTCGCCCGGCAGCGCGGCCAGCCGTTCGAGCGAGGCGAGCATCTGCGCCGGCGTGCCTTCGAACAGGCGTCCGCAGCCGAGGCTGAACAGGGTATCGCCGCAGAACAGCAGGCCTTCGCCGGCGTAGGCGATGTGGCTGCGGGTGTGGCCAGGGACTTCGATGACCTCGAAGCGCACCTGCGGAAGGTCCAGCGTGACCACATCGCCATGGCCGAGGCGGCAGTCGACCCCGCTGATGCGTTCGTCGCGGGGACCGTAGACGGTCGCGCCGTGGCGCTCGCGCAAAGCGGCGGCACCGGCGATGTGATCGCCGTGATGGTGAGTCAGCAGGATCGCCCGCAACTGCAGCGCTCGCCCGGACAGGACGGCCTCGACAGGGCCGGCGTCGCCCGGGTCGACCACGAGCGCCCGGCCGCCATCGTCGTGCAGCAACCAGATGTAATTGTCGGCAAGCGCCGGTAACGGTACGACGTGCAAGGAAGTCTCCGCAGTCTTCGTATCGACTGGCGCAGGCATCCGGCTTGCGCGAACCGGCCGACTATAAGTGGCGTACCCCGGTGGCTCGTTAGTGAGCCGTTAAATGTGTGACCTGTGTTCAGGCAGGCGGCCGGTTCCGCGACCTGTGACGCGCTTGCGACCGCCAGCGGCTACACTTCGCTTTTGCGGCAAAACGGGCGCGACAATGGCCGAGCGCGATCAAGATATCTACGACAGCAAGCCGATGCGCGGCCTGCTTGCCGCAGAAGCGCAGGCGCTCGCCCCCGAGCTGCAACGCTGTGCTGGCGCGTATGCGCTGCAGGTATCGGCGATCGCGCGGGCCAGGCCGCCAGCCTTGCCGATGCTCGACCGCTGGGTCCATCTGCATCTGGACGGCAACCAGGGAACCGGCGACCTGCGCACGCGCCTGGACGAGCCGCTGCCCTTCATGGACGACGCCTTCGGCCTGGTGCTGCTCAGCCATGCCGTGGAAGTGGCGTCCGATCCGCCGTTCCTGTTGCGCGAGGCGGCCCGCGTGCTTGCTCCGGGCGGGATGCTCGCGCTCACCGGCATGCATCCGGCCAGCGGCTGGCTGCCTTGGCTGCTCTGGCGCGGCCAGCGCGGAGTGAACCTGGAGTCCCCGCTGCGCATCGGCCACTGGCTGCGCGGGGCCGAACTCAATGTCGAGCGTGTGCAACGCGTCGGCCCGATGTGGCCGAGCTCGGCCGGAGTGCCTCATCACGGCGGGCCGCTCGGCGGCGGCTATCTGTTGATCGCACGCAAGCGCCGCCTGGCCGCCGCGCCGATCCGCCTGCGCCCGCGGGCGATTGCCGCGGCGCCGGTCGCCGGCCTGGCGCCGGGTGCGCGCCGCAGCGCCGCTGCCTGATTTTTCTTCGCGAGGAATGATGACTGAAGTCGAAGCGTTTACCGACGGCGCGTGCCTGGGTAACCCCGGGCCGGGCGGATGGGCTGCCCTGCTGCGCGCCAAGGGCGTCGAGCGTGTGCTTTCCGGCGGCGAAGCGGACACCACCAACAACCGCATGGAACTGATGGCCGCGATCGGCGCGCTGGAAGCGCTCACGCGCCCATGCAAGGTCGTGCTTACCACCGACTCGCGCTACGTGATGCAGGGCATCGAGCAGTGGCTGCCGAAGTGGGTCGCCAACGGCTGGCGCACGTCCGACAAGAAGCCGGTTAAGAACCAGGATCTGTGGGAGCGGTTGGCAGCGGCCAAGGCGCCGCATCAGGTACGCTGGGCGTGGGTGCGCGGCCACACGGGCCACGTGGAAAACGAACGCGTCGACACCGCCGCGCGCGAGCAGGCCGAGCGCCACAGGGGCAGGGCATGAGACAGATCGTTCTGGATACCGAGACCACGGGCCTGGAAGTGCGCCAGGGTCACCGGTTGATCGAAATCGCCTGCGTGGAGCTCATCGAACGCCGCCCCACCGGCCGGCACTGGCAGACCTACCTCAACCCCGAGCGTGCGATCGACGAGGGCGCGCGGCAGGTCACCGGCATCGAGGACGAGTTCCTGCTGGACAAGCCGCGCTTTGCCGAGGTCGTGCACGAGTTCCTCGAGTTCATCGGCGACGCCGAGCTGATCATCCACAACGCGAGCTTCGACGTCGGCTTCCTCGATGCGGAGCTCGCGCGCGTGGGCGCACACCTGGGCTGCATTGCCGACCGTTGCCGCGTGATCGACACGCTGGTGATGGCGCGCGAGCGCTACCCCGGCCAGCGCAACAGCCTGGATGCATTGTGCAAGCGCCTGGGCGTGGACAACTCCGCGCGCGATCTGCACGGCGGCCTGATCGACGCCCAGCTGCTGGCCGACGTCTACCTGTACATGACCTCCGGTCAGGTCGCGCTGGACCTGGCCTTCGAAGGCGCCAACGAGGAAGCCGGTGCAGCCGTGCTTACGCCGGTCACGCTGCTGCGCCGTCCGCGCGTGCTGCGTGCGGACGCGAGCGAAATCGCCGCGCACGAAACCCGGCTGGATGCGCTGGACAAGGCCGCCCAGGGCGGCAGCGTTTGGCGTCGACTGGAACAACCCGAACCGGCGCTGTCCGAAGCCTGATCGTCGCCGAATGCGCCGCTTTATGTAGGAGCGCCCTTGGGCGCGACCGCGACGTTTCGGTGTGGCTGGCGGTCGCGCCCAAGGGCGCTCCTACATGGGCGCGTGTCCGGATGCGTTGAACCGTTCGGCTTTTGAGGGCCGTGGTGCGCGCGACGCTCACTTCCTCGGCTTGCAGGAAACGAGAACGCGCAGGCGCTAGCTGACGCGCGCCAAAATCACCGTGATGTTGTCGTCCGCGCTGCCGTCCAGCGCGGCCAGGAGCAGGTGATCGACGCATTCCTGCGCAGCCAGGTCGGTACGCCCGACAATGCGGGCGATGGCGGCGTCCGACAGGCTCTCTGTCAGGCCGTCGCTGCACAACACGAAGCGGCTGCCTGGTTCGGCAGAGCCCCTTGCCATGCCGATATGCAGTTGCTCGATCGAGGTTACGCCCAGCGCCTGCGTAAGCACGTTGCGCTGCGGATGCCGGTCGGCCAGTGCCGGATCGAGCTGACCGGCGGCCACCAGTTCCTGCACCAGCGAATGGTCGTGGCTGACCTGGCGCAGCGCGCCGCCCTGCCAAAGGTAGATGCGGCTGTCGCCGACCCAGGCCACCTCGTAGCGGTCGCCAGTCAGGCGCAGCGCAGCCACCGTCGTGCCCATCGGGAACTGGTCCGCCGTGGCGCTGGAATGCCGGAACAGATGCTCGCCCGCACCGCGCACCGCTTCCACCAAACCACGCCCGCGCATGACCTGCTCCACGATGGCGTCGCGCACGAGCGCCGAGGCGACCTCGCCGTGCTGGTGCCCGCCCATGCCATCGGCGACGAGGAACAGGCCCTGTGCCGGATCGGCGTAATAGGTGTCCTCGTTGCGCGTACGGCGCAGGCCAACGTGGGTGCCGTGTCCGAACTCGATCATGGGGTGCCTGAAGGTGCGAGCGCCACGCAGCATGCCACGGCGCCGGGCTGCGCAAAAGAAAGGCGAAAAACAAAACGCCCCACGAGGGGGCGTTTGTCTCAACTGGCGGAGAGGGTGGGATTCGAACCCACGGTACGCTTACACGTACGCCTGATTTCGAGTCAGGTACATTCGACCACTCTGCCACCTCTCCAAAAGGGTCGCGGGTCGACGCGAGCCGGCGATTTTACGTGGAGCCGGGAGTCCTGACAAGCGCTCCCGGCACGCCCGCTCCGACCTCAACCGGCCTTCTTCTTGGCCAGCCGCAGCCAGGTGTCGACCACCGTGTCGGGGTTCAGCGAGACCGATTCGATGCCCTGGTCCATCAGCCATTCGGCCAGGTCCGGATGGTCGCTCGGGCCCTGGCCGCAGATGCCGACGTATTTGCCCTTCTCGCGGGCGGTCTTGATGGCCATGGCGAGCAGCTTCTTGACCGCCGGGTCGCGCTCATCGAACAGGCTGGCGACGATGCCGGAGTCGCGGTCCAGACCCAGCGTGAGCTGGGTGAGGTCGTTGGAGCCGATCGAGAAACCGTCGAAAATCTGGAGGAATTCCTCGGCGAGCAGGGCGTTGGACGGGACCTCGCACATCATGATGACCTTGAGGTCGTCCTGGCCCTTCTTGAGGCCGTTCTTCTCCAGGACCTCGATCACTTTGCGGCCTTCGCCCAAGGTGCGTACGAACGGGATCATCACCCACACATTGGTGAGGCCCATGGTCTCGCGCACCTTCTTGACCGCTTTGCACTCCAGCGCGAAGGATTCGGCGAAACCCGGATCGACGTAGCGGCTGGCGCCGCGGTAGCCGATCATCGGGTTTTCTTCGTGCGGCTCGTAGCGCGAGCCGCCGATCAGGCCGGCGTATTCGTTCGACTTGAAGTCGGACAGACGCACGATCACCGGCTTGGGGTACACCGACGCGGCGATGGTGGCGATGCCTTCGGCCAGCCGGTCGACGTAGAAGGACACCGGATCGGCGTAGCCCGCCATGCGCTCGTCGATTTTCGCCTTGGTCTCGGCGTCCTGGCGGTTGTATTCGAGCAGCGCCTTCGGATGCACGCCGATGTGGCTGGCGATGATCATCTCCAGGCGGGCCAGGCCGATGCCGGCGTTGGGCAGCATGCCGAAGTCGAACGCGCGCTCCGGGTTGGCGACGTTCATCATGATCTTGAGCGGCGCTTCGGGCATGGCGCCCAGGTCTGCAGTGATGCGGTCGAAGGCGAGCTTGCCCTCGTAGATCATGCCGGTGTCGCCCTCGGCGCAGGACACGGTCACTTCCGCGCCATCCGGGATCAGTTGCAGCGCGTTGCCGGTGCCGACCACCGCCGGCACGCCCAACTCGCGGGCGATGATCGCCGCGTGGCAGGTGCGGCCGCCGCGGTTCGTCACGATGGCGGCGGCGCGCTTCATGATCGGCTCCCAGTCGGGGTCGGTCATGTCGGCGACCAGTACGTCGCCGTTCTGGAACTCATGCATCTGGCTGATCGACTTGACCACGCGGGCCTTGCCCGAGCCGATCTTCTGGCCGATGGCGCGGCCCTCGGCCAGCACCTTGCCCTTTTCGTTGAGCTGGAACCGTTCGAGCTGCGTGGCGTGGGCGCGCGACTTCACCGTCTCCGGGCGCGCCTGCACGATGTAGAGCTTGCCGGTGTTGCCGTCCTTCGCCCACTCGATGTCCATCGGGCGGCCGTAGTGCTGCTCGATGACGAGAGCCTGCTTGGCCAGTTCCTGCACGTCCTCGTCGGAGATGCAGAACTTGTTGCGCAGCTCGGCGGGTGTCTCCTCGATGCGCACGCGCTCGCCCGGCTGGTCCGAATAGACCATCCGCTGCTGCTTGGCGCCGAGGCTGCGGCGGAGCAGGGCGGGCTTGCCGGCTTTCAGCGTCGGCTTGAAGACGTAGAACTCGTCAGGGTTCACTGCGCCCTGCACGACCATCTCGCCCAGGCCGTAGGAACCGGTGACGAACACCACGTCGCGGAAGCCCGACTCGGTGTCCAGCGTGAACAGCACGCCGGAGGCGCCGATGTCCGAACGCACCATCAGCTGCACGCCGGCGGAGAGGAACACGTCCTCGTGCTTGAAGCCCTGGTGCACGCGGTAGGCGATCGCGCGGTCGTTGTAGAGCGAGGCGAAGACTTCCTTGACCTTGTGCAGCACGTCGTCGATGCCGACCACGTTGAGGAAGGTTTCCTGCTGGCCGGCGAAGCTGGCGTCGGGCAGGTCCTCGGCGGTGGCCGAGGAGCGCACGGCAACGGCGATGTTCTCCGCGCCGGCGTCCTTGCACAGCTTGGCGTATGCGTCGCGGATCGCCTGGTCCAGATCCTGCGGCAGCGGCGTTTCGGTGACCCAGCTGCGGATCTCCTTGCCGGCGGCGGTCAGCGCCTCGACGTCTTCCACGTCCAGGCCATCGAGCCGGGCGCGGATGCGCTTGGCGACGCCGCTCTTGTCCAGGTATTGCTGGAACGCCTCGGCCGTGGTGGCGAAGCCGCCGGGTACCGATACGCCGAGCTTGGCGAGGTTGCCGATCATCTCGCCGAGCGAGGCGTTCTTGCCGCCGACCTTGCCCAGGTCGGTCATGCGCAGGTTGTCCAGCCAAAGCACCAGGTCGTTCAAGGGAATCTCCTTAAGGAAAGCTTGGGTAATACGTGCTGCGCAGGCCGGGCATTTCGGGCCGCAAAGGACTGGTATTGTCCGCTGTCGATGGTGCATGGCACAAGAAGACCATTTGTTCACGATCCCGCGCCAACTGCATACCAGTCAGCGCGGAGTCAAGCGGGGACAGGCTTTGGCGCTTGCGCTAAGGTGCCAGGCCTGGCCGCGAGGACAAATGGATGGCAGTCATGCAACGTACGGTTTTCTTCATCTCCGACTCCACTGGTATTACGGCGGAGACGATCGGCAACTCCATCCTCGCGCAGTTCGAGGGTATCCAGTTCGACAAGCATCGCCTGCCGTTCGTGGACGATTCGCATAAGGCCGAGGCCGCTGCGCTGCGGATCAAGACGCGTTACGCGCAGACCGGCGAGCGTCCGATCGTGGTCAACACCATGGCCGATCGAGGCCTGTGCGAGATCGTGGCGGCGAGCGGCGCGCTGATGCTGGACGTGTTCGCGCCGTTCATCGGGCCGCTGGAAGAAGAGCTGGGGACCAAGCGCTCAGGCGCAGTCAACCGTTCCCACGGCCTGGTCGATTTCGACAAGTACGAGGCACGCATCAACGCCACCAACTATGCACTGGCGCACGATGACGGTGTGGACGTGGACTACGAGCAGGCCGACCTGATCCTTATCGGCGTGTCGCGGTCGGGCAAGACGCCCACCTGCCTGTACATGGCCTTGCATTACGGCGTGAAAGCCGCCAACTACCCCCTGACCGACGACGACCTGGACAAGCTGGAACTCCCCAAGCGGCTCAGGCCGTACAAGGATCGCCTGTTCGGCCTCACCATCGACCCGCAGCGGCTGGCGCAGATCCGTGAACAACGCCGGCCGGGTAGCCGCTATGCCACCGTGCAGCAGTGCCGCTGGGAGTTGGAACAGGCTGATCGGCTGATGCGCCAGGCGGGCATTTCCTCGCTCAACACCACCCACGTTTCGATCGAGGAGATCGCCAGCAAGATCTTCGAGCGCTTCGGTATCGAGCGCACCATGTTTTGAGGTATATCCAAGCTTGATGAGTGCCGTACTGGACAACCGCTCCGCCTTGCTCCCGGGACGCTTCGAGTTCCTGATGGGGCTTTACGCGGAGAACTATCACCGCCTGGCGCACTTGTTCGCGCCGCAGACGCTGGCGCCTGGACGTTACCGCTCCAGCGTGGACGACGGTCTGGACGTGCACATGCATGTGCAGGAGCGTCATCCCTATACGCTGGAGCTGGAGCTGACCTACGGCTTCGTGGATGCGCACACCGGGCATCCGACGCCATCGGCGCAGTTGCGCATGTACACCGACGCGCATGTGGCCGAAGCGTTGCACTGCCATCCGGGTCGGCATCTGTGGCAGGTGCTGGGACCGTTCCCGGAAGCGCACACGGTGCTGCAGCATCGGTTGCGGATGAACGGGTTTCTGTCGCGCTGGCTGGAGTACCTGGCCGAACAAGGGCATTCCGCCGGAACGCTCGAGCGAATTGAAACGGACGGTTGACCGAGTCCTATTCAAGGGCGAAGCCCTTGCGAAGAGGGCGGGCATGGATGCCGGTTTTGCTGTTGCGCTCAGGGACGAGCGCACAAATAAAGCCCAACAAAAAACCCGCACTTGGCGGGTTTCTCATTAGTGGCGGAGCGGACGGGACTCGAACCCGCGACCTCCGGCGTGACAGGCCAGCATTCTAACCGACTGAACTACCGCTCCACTTCTCTTGCGCTTCCAACGGGGCCTATCCGACCTTTTTCCAGTTGACCAGGACGCCCATGGTAGGTGTCAGGTTTAGACTGGCGTCCCCACGGGGATTCGAACCCCGGTCGCCACCGTGAAAGGGTGATGTCCTAGGCCTCTAGACGATGGGGACGGATTAGGTTGGTGGAGCCAGGCGGGATCGAACCGCCGACCTCCTGCATGCCATGCAGGCGCTCTCCCAGCTGAGCTATGGCCCCGCCGCTGGAAGCCCGAAAGAATAGGCAGGGTTCGCGATTCCGTCAAGCTTTTTTTAGAAAAATTTTGCGCGTGTCCGTCACGCGCGCGACGCCGCATCGACACCTTCATCTTGTGACGTAAGCTGGACGGCCATACGCGCCGGAGCATGCATGCACGAGATCGGTTTCATCCGCGACCTGGCGATGGTGATGATCGTGGCGGGCGCCACCACCGTGTTGTTCCAGCGCCTGCGCCAGCCCGTGCTGCTGGGCTACATCCTGGCCGGTGTACTGATCGGCCCGCACACGCCTGGCGTGCTGGTGGGCGACCCGCGCGCGATCGATGACATCTCCAATCTTGGCGTCGTGCTGCTGATGTTCACGCTGGGCCTGGAGTTCAGCGTGCGCAAGCTGCGCGAGGTCGGCATGGGTGTGCTGATGGTCGCGGTGATCGAGGTCGGCCTGATGTTCTGGGTCGGCACGGGCCTGGGCGAGGCGCTCGGCTGGAACCGGATGGACGCGCTGTTCCTGGGCGCGCTGATCTCCCTGTCTTCGACCATGGTCGCCACGCGCACCCTGGCCGAGGGCGGCTTGCGGCACCTGCCGTTTGCCCAGCGGGTGGTCGGCATCCTGGTGGCCGAGGATGTGCTGGCGATCGTGATTCTCACGGTGCTCAGTGCGGTGGCGATCGGCGGAGCCATGGAGGCCGGGACGGCACTGACCGTGGTGGGACAGGTCGGGCTGTTCGTGGTCGCGGGGATGATCCTGGGTTTGTTGCTGTTGCCGCGACTCATCGATTACGTCGCCGGTTTCGGCCGCGACGAAACGCTGCTGGTGAGTGCGCTTGGCGTGTGTTTCGGTGCCAGCCTATTCGCCGCGTGGTTGGGCTTCAGCGTGGCACTGGGCGCGTTCCTGGCCGGTGCGGTGATCGCCGAGGCGCGCAATGCGCACCGCGTGATGCGGCTGGTCGAGCCGCTTCGCGACATGTTCGCGGCTTTGTTCTTCGTGGCTATCGGTCTGAAGATCGATCCGGCGCTGCTGTGGCAGTACGTGTTGCCCGCGCTCGGGATCGCCATCGTGGTGATGGTCGGCAAGACCCTGGCGGTCGGTATGGGCATGGTTGCGGTGGGACAGGAGGTTCGCTCCTCGATCCGCACGGGCCTGAGCATGGCGCAGATCGGCGAATTCTCGTTCGTGATTGCCGCCCTGGGTGCCTCGCTCGGGGTCATCAGCGACTTCATCTACCCGATCGCCGTGGCGGTGTCGGTGGTGTGCATGGCCGCGTCGCCGTATCTGGTGGGGCGCGCCGACGGCATTGTCGACGGCATGCGGCGTGTCACGCCCGGTCCGCTGCGGTTGCTGCTGACCAGTTACGCGAACTGGCTGGGCAGCCTGCGGCCGGTCGAGCAGAACGCGATGATCGCCGCCATGCTGCGCCGACTGCTCTGGCATATCGGGATCAATGTGGTGCTGGTGGTGACGCTCTTCGTGATCGGCGCTTATGTCAATGCGCACAACTGGGCGTGGTTCTCGACGTTCGGCGTAGGGCGCGAGACGCGGCATTCGTTGATCTTCGCCGCGGCCTTGTTCCTGTCGCTGCCGATGCTGATCGCCATCTACCGCAAGGCCGAAGCGCTGGGCATGCTGCTGGCGGAGCTGGGTATCCGCGAGCAGTTCGCCGGCGGCTACACGCATGCCATCCGCAGCCTGCTGGCGCGGCTCATTCCGCTGGGCACGTTGCTGGCGCTCGGGTTGCTGGTGAGCGTGCTCGGGTCGGCCATCCTGCCTCCGCGTGGCGTGGCGATCGTGCTGCTGGTGGCCGGGGTGCTGTTGTCGGCGGTGCTGTGGCGTGCGCTGGTGAAGATGCACGCCAGGCTGCAGGCGGCCCTGCGCGACACCCTGGAGCGGCCGTCGCCGGACGAGTGAAGGGAACCTTTCCAAACCATGACGGTCGACAGCCGGTGTCGTTGCCAAGACCGCTCGACGCGCCTCACAATGCCCCGCCTGCCTCCATCGGGGAGGCCCGGCCGCATTGCCGGCATATCCAAACACGAGGGAGTTTCTTCAATGAAGCATTTTCTGCGTCCCACGCTGACGGCGGCCACCCTGGCCGTTGCGCTGGGCATGACCGCGGGGGTCCACGCCCAGTCCGCCAAGTCGGGCGCTACGGTCGACAAGACCAAGGCCAGCTATGTGGTCGGTTGGGATCTGGCCGGCCAGCTGCCGCCGCTGGTGCGCGAGGAAGTCGACCCGGCGACGGTCGCCCGCGCCGTGCAGTCGGCGCTGTCGGGCCAGAAGCCGACCATGAGCGAAGCCGAGGCCAAGAGCGTGCGCGACGCTTTCGTCGCAAAGCTGCAGGCCAAGGCCAAGGCGCAGTACGAGAAGGTCGCCTCCGAGAACAAGTCCAAGGGTGAAGCCTTCCTCGCCAAGAACAAGACCGCCCCGGGCGTGAAGACCACCGCGTCGGGCCTGCAGTACAAGGTGATCAGCGAAGGCACTGGCGCGCGTCCGGGCCCGAACGACACCGTGCAGGTGAACTATGTGGGTACCTTCGTCGATGGCGAGAAGTTCGATGCGTCGGGCGACCACGACAAGGGGCCGGCTTCGATTCCGCTGCAGGGCGTGATCCCGGGTTTCCGCGAGGGTCTCGAGCTGATGAAGACCGGCGCGCACTACATGCTCTACATCCCGTCGAACCTGGCCTACGGCGCGCAGCCGCAGAACGGCTTCCCGCCGAACGCCACGATTATTTTCGACGTGACCCTGGTGAAGACCGGCCCGACCCCGGCCGGTGGTCAGGACCAGGCGGGCAAGTAAGTCCCCGTCGCACGGACAGGCAAGGGCGCGGAGCGATCCGCGCCCTTTCTTTTTGCGATCGCCATGGGTGGCGCCTGTTAGAATCCGCGATCGTTTTGTTCTGGAGCGTTTGCCCGGATGATGAATGTCACCCTGTTCGGCACCGGCTACGTGGGCCTGGTCACCGGCACCTGCCTGGCGGAGATGGGCAACCGCGTGCTTTGCGTGGACGTGGACGCGGGCAAGGTCGCGCGGCTGAAGAGCGGCGAAGTGCCGATCTACGAGCCGGGCCTCTCGCCGATGGTCAAGCGCAACCACGAGAGCGGCCGGCTGGATTTCACCACCGAGGCTGAGCCTGCGGTACACCACGGCGACGTGATCTTCATCGCCGTGGGCACGCCGCCGGACGAGGACGGCAGCGCCGACCTGCGCTATGTGCTGGAAGTGGCGCGCAGCATTGGCCAGCACCTGGACCGTTACGCGGTGGTGGTCAACAAGTCGACCGTGCCGGTGGGCACGGTCGACAAGGTGCGCGCGACCATCGCCCAGGCGCTGGCCGAGCGTGGCGCGGTGATTCCGTTCGACGTGGTCTCCAACCCCGAGTTCCTGAAGGAAGGCGACGCGGTCGAGGACTGCCTGCGTCCGGAC
>NZ_JBHZGL010000014.1:0-108942 GCF_051900415.1 Frateuria sp. GZRR35 | reverse complement strand
CCAGCCTCCGCCTCACGCAGGAAGCCGATGATCTGTTCTTCGGAAAAGCGTTTCTTCACGTCCAATCTCCTTCAGATGGGGGATTGGACTCCAAACCGAGGTGCTACTCAAAACTGGGGGGACGTCGGTTTGTGTGGCAAGGCTGGGGCTCGGCCCCGGGCGAACCGTACGGTGCCTCCGACCTTGTCGAACTTGTCCTGTTCGGTGCAACCATGCTCGGTGCTGCTGCTGCGTTCGCTGCCGCCGCTTGGGTCGTCACTAAAGTACCTAGGCGTTTCGGCCTCGCTCTGGCTCTAGCTGGCGGGGCAGTCGCAGGTCTTGCACTTCACTGGTTTGCGCACCCTTTGGTGCCTACTTGGCGGCTCTGGTAGCGTGGCCTAACAACTCGTTCAAGGCGGACGCGCGTACCGCGCGCCGCTTAACTCCAGCGTTAGCGCATGAAAAATATCGCCATCCTGATCTTCCTTGCAGCTTTCAGCCAAGAGACGATCGCATGCCCTATGGACCTGCCTGATCCAAGGGCCGATGCCAGGAACGCAGACAATATCGAAGCCGGTTACGTCGTCGCAGACCGCTGGCCTGACTATGAGAGGCATCTCCTATCCGGCAAATCTGGCTTCGTTGTGCCTGATCGCCGGATAGTGCGGGTTGTCTTTACAGAGGTGCTCAAGGGCCGTCTTACCGCGCCACAAGAGATCGTCGTTCCCTGCTCCTCACCAGCCCCCGAGGCGCGGGAGCGCGTCATAGTCCTGCATAGCCAACAGTATGGCTATCATCTTGTTCCTTTCCTCTCGCCCGACTACGAGAAGGCCCTTCGTGCAGCACTCTCGCAGCGCTAACAACTCGTTCAAGGCGGACGGCTTCGCCGCCGCTTAACTCCAGCGTTAGGCATCAAACAGGGGGCACATCCATGAAGAAGCTCGTACTAATTTTCGCGCTAGTTTTCCTCGGCATAGGCAGTGCAAGCGCAGCGGACAAGAGTCCGAACGGTGTCTATCGCCCGACGCTAGCTACTCGCGCAAAGTCGTATCTCAAGAAATTTCCACTCAACAAGGTGGCGGTGGACGAGATTGTTCAGTACGTCGGCACGCCAGATAAATCCATGAACATCGCTGGCTCAGACTACCTTACGTACGACATCGAGCCGAAGAGCGGTAGCGGCGTCATCGAGTACACCTACATCGTTAAAGATGGCGTCGTGGTCAACGTTACGTACCTAAATTCTGGCAACTTCTTTGGCGTCACGCAAAGGGAGTCTGCCGTAAAGCTACAGACTCCGTAACCATGCTCCACGCGCCTAACAGTGCGTTCAAGGCGGACGGCTTCGCCGCCGCTTAACTCCAGCGTTAGGCGGCAGGGGATCACTATGAGGCGTGTCGTACAAAAGAACTACGAGGACGGTGACTGCGGCGTTGCCTGCGTGGCAATGATCGCCGGCGTCGATTATGACACTGCCCATGCGCAGGCCCTAAAACGTGGGCTCAAAAAGGCCGATGGTTCGTACTTCACATCTCACGCGGATCTGACGCGTCTACTAAAAGACTTCGGCGTGTCCTGTGTGCGACGTCGGTTTCGGTCTCTTCGAGAAACACCAACACCTTCCATCGTTAAGGTGAACCCAACCAAGGACGGAAAATACTGGCATTGGGTAGTGTTGGTGTCTCGGGGTGGAGAACATGTTCTTCTCGATCCAAATCCAGATCGCGCCGGGCGCATTGAAGATTTTCGGGGCTATCGGGGCGCCGGGGTATATTTGCATGCGGCCTAACAATGCATTCAAGCCGAAATTGCATCGCCACGCCAACAACATGGCAGAAAAAGCTTGCCATGTTGTCAGCTACGCGCTGCAATTCGGCTTAACTTGAGCGTTAGGGTGATGAAACAAATTCATTGGGGATTTTGATGGGTACTAAGAGCAGAGGCGCTATAACTGTCCTTCAGTTTGCTGCCGAGGCAGCAACTCGGGGCGCTACAGTCTGCGACCCCATCGGCGACGACTCGCCGTATGACCTTGTCCTCGACGTGCCAAATGTCGGATTTAAGAGAATTCAGGTTAAGACTGCATCTAAGACAACGACGGGCGTATACAACATTCCATGCCAACCCAGAGTCCCTTGCGTCGGTAGCAATGGCAAAATGACTTCAAAGGCTTCTCCCTATAAAAATGGCGCTGTTGATGCACTGGTTTCATGCGTCGAGGGTACCTGGTACATCTTTACTACTGTCCATTTGCTCCCTGCAACAATTGCAATCAATCCAAAATCTAGCGGCAAGTATGCCGGCGCTGCCAACTCATGGAAGGACATTGGCTTGTAGCTATTGCCCTAACAACTCGTTCAAGGCGGACGGCTTCGCCGCCGCTTAACTCCAGCGTTAGGCCGCAAGTCCGGCGCTCCATTATCACAGGAGTGAATATGAACAACACAACCCGAACTACTGTCGCCAACTACGTTACCCGGCATCGGAAAGAGATGCGGATTGCGCTATTCCTCCTCGCGTTCGCAGTTATTTGGTTAGGAGCCGAAAACGTAAGCAGCTTCTTTGCCGGCTTCTTCGATGGCGCTGCTGGTGTGTAGTATCGCCACTCGGGTGCCGCTGCCTAACAGGTTGTTCGAGGCGGACGGCTGCGCCGCCGCTTAACTCCAGCGTTAGACCGCATGGCCAAGACCCTGACGAGTTCTTGCACTCTCGACGCGAGTTATACATATGCATAGAACCACTTTGTTGACGATCTGCGTTCTGTGGATGCTCGCAAGCGGATGTTCCGCAGCGGCAGCCGCGAAGCCGCAAACCCGATGCGGCTGGTTCGATAACCCGACGCCAGGCAACGCCTGGCTCCATGATCGCGATGGAGAGTGGACGATTGCCATCCAGGGCGACTACGAGGCCCAAGGTGATTGGCCCCAGTTCAAAGACTCCCAATGGGTGCCCGTCGGTTGGTCGCACGGGTATGGATGTGCCTGCATGAAGGCTGTCGTGGACACGAAGACGCAGCGGATCGTCAGCATCCTTTCCGCGCACGCGCGGCCCTTGAGCGTCTGCCGGAAGGATCCTGCGCTCAAGGAACCGGAGCGCTAACCGCTCCATGTACCGAAGGCGTCGTTACAACTCGCCGATCCCGCCACGCCACTTGCTGGCCCCCAGTGACTTCCCGCTCGTTGAGCACGATGGCTCGGGCGCCTCGGCCAATTCGGCTGGCGCATGGGTCCGGCATCTGACATCCATCCAAGCCGACGCCGCCTCGCGGTGCCGCTTCACCCCCGCGCCAGGCGTTGCGACGATCTGATGACAACTCTTGCCCCAATGCGTGCCGAAGCGTACCCGGCCTTCTTCGAGGAAGCCGTCGCGTTCTATGCAGAAGAGAACGTCACGGCCGGTTGCTGGCGGGCGGCGGAAGCGCTCGACCTTTCTAGATCCGAAACGGAGCGCATGCTTTGGCGAGGGCTTGAAACTCCCGATCAGCACCTCTTCGAGATCTTCGCAGCTAACGGGAAGGAGCCGATTGGTTACGCGTGGGTCGCTGCGATGCCGATGGGCCATGCCAAGGTGGCATTCGTCATTCAGTTGAAAATCCATCCCGAGTCACGGCGCCGGGGGCACGCTCGCGCAGCGCTTGGCAGCATCGAGCGATACGCTCGGCGTCTTGGGCTGGCCGGCCTGGCGCTTCAGGTCTTCGCCCACAACCCCGGCGCGCAGGCCTTGTACGAGTCGGTCGGATATAAGGTTTCCAGCTTCAACATGATCAAGCCGTTCGTCGAGGATGGCACCTGATCCTTCGCCGTAAGCGGATGTCCGCAGGCCTGCACCTCTGGCCTCCGCCTGGCTCAGACCTCAGCGGGCAAAAGATGGACTTCAGCAATCTCGAACAATCAGCACTGCAGCTAAACGCGCTCTACGAGAAGCTCGAGACGAAGACGTATGGCCGTGTCTGGACTACACAGGAACTTGCGCTTGGTTTCATGGGAGACGTAGGGGATCTGGCAAAACTCGTCCAGGCACACGCCGGCGTGCGAAATATCGATGACTGCAAGGCCAGGCTTGGTCACGAACTGTCGGACTGTCTGTGGTCGATCATGGTCCTGGCAAACAAGTGCGGCATCGATCTTGAGGCCGAGTTCGTCAGGAACACCCGAGAGATCGCCGCCCACGTGTCCCGCGAGCTCGAAAGGTAATCCGTACCCATTTCCGTGGTCGCTGTGCAACGGCCGAACGACTCCTCAGGCCGGGGCGTCTTCGGGGCATGAGCGTGGCTTGTGCTCCCGTTGGCATCTGTTCTGGATGCACGCTTGCGCGCCCGGCCGGATTTTTCACCAGTACGCCGCGCTGCGTCCTTCCGGCTACCTGCTCGCGGACCTGGAGCCGGTCTCGATCCTCGTGACCTATCCCAAGGGATCGATCTGGGCGTGCATGCCTGACTGCCGCATTCACGACCTTTCACCACGAACGCCCGTGCCAGGCCCGCCCGGCTTCAAGAAGGGCGCGACCTTGGGTGGCTATGGCTATATGTTCCTGCTCGGTTCCATCACTGCATCGCCTCCGGCCATCATGAGTGGCACACACGACTAGCCATTCGGTTAACCCGCACCCGTGTCGACGGTATGTTCCTGCGCCAGCGACGGTCTGCGGTTTTTCGACATTGGCTGCGCCCCGCTGCACGAGCGGCGGTTGAAGCCCGACACGAACAGGGAGTTTTGAGACCGCATGCGAGTCCTTCTTTTTGGAAATTCGGGTTCGGGCAAGAGCACGCTGGCCAGGCGGTTGGCCCGGGAGCATGGCCTGGTCCACCTCGATCTCGATTCCATCGTCTGGGAGCCTGACCAGATCGCGGTCCAGCGCGATGCGCAGGCCATCTCGGCTTCGCTCGAAGCCTTTCTTCACGCGCATGACCGGTGGGTCATCGAGGGCTGCTACGGCGAACTGGTGCGCGCCGCGTCGGGCCACTGCACGGAGTTGGTGTTCCTCAATCCGGGGCTGGAAACCTGCCTGGCGCACAACCGCCAGCGCCCTTGGGAGCCGCACAAGTACGCATCAAAGGAAGCGCAGGACGCCATGCTCGAGAATCTGCAGGCCTGGGTTACGGACTACTACGAACGGAAGGATCCGTGGTCCTACCATGCGCACCGGCAGATCTTCGATGCCTTCAGCGGTCGCAAGCGCGAATGCCTGGATCGCTTTACCGATGCGAATCATTGGAGCCCGGGCTCGGCCTGACTGATTGTGTCGTGCGCTGCGCCAGCCCGGCCTTGGCGTTCCAGCAGCGCTGCATGGCGCCCGAGGAACACGCGCTCCACGTGCTCGCCGCGTCGCTGGCGTCATACGTGGACGTGCTGCGGTGTGCTGCCGTCGCAGGCCAGCGGGTGCGCCCCGCGCCAGCGGACGGCTGAACCCGGGTCGCGCGCGCTGGCCCTATCGCGTGGGGGGATAGGGCTTGTCACGCAACAGCGCCGCCAGATGGGCGGCGTTGGATGCCTGGGTCTGGATGGCGCCGGCCAGCGCCTTGGGCGTCTGGTCGAGGTCGATGTAGTTCTTCTTGTGCATCGCCTCGCCGACCCAGTAGGTGGAGCTGCCGCCCGGGATGCTGAAGCCGACGTCTGCCAACGCTTGGTAAAGCTCGGCAGTGACGTGGTGGGCTCCGTCCTCGTTACCCACCACGCTGACGATGGCGACCTTGCCGAAGGTGGGATAGACGCCGTGCTCGTCGATCTCGCCGAAAACCGCGTCAAGCCGTTCCAGCACCCGCTTGGCGACGCTGCAGGGCTGGCCCATCCAGATCGGGGTGGCAAGCACGAAGATGTTGGCCTGGTCGATGCGCTTGCGGATCGCCGGCCACGCATCGCCCGGGCCTTCGTCGGTTTTCACGCCGGGCTTGATGTCATGGTCGACCGCGCGCTCGTACGAGGTGCTGACGCCATGGCCATCGAGTGCGCGCAACACCTGGTCGAGCAGTTTCTGGGTCGAGGACGGCTGGTTGTCGCGCTTGAGCGTGCAGTTGAGGCCGAAGGCGGAGAGCATGGCGGCTCCTTGGCGAAGCGGGTCCTGCAGTCTGCGCCTGGCCTTGTCTAGTCGGGGTCGGCAGAGCGGGCGCAGCGTCTTCACAACTGGCAGAACACTTCCGCCATGGCCGAGTCGTTGCGCCGGTAGTGCGGACCGGGGCCGTCGAAGTGCCCGTCCAGCAAGGCAAGGTCGACCATGTGTGCGACGTCGAACAAACGCTCGGACGGTTCGTCCCCGTTGACTTGCCGGCCACGTAGCAGCTCGGTGCCGCGGGTCCCACGGCCGTGGCATTGCGGTTCCACGACACGCAGCTTGCCCTGGTAGACGAAGCGCAAGGACCTTCTTTCGCGGATGGCTCGATCGATGAGGGTGTTGGGCATGGGCAGCTTCCTCGCGCACCCTGCCTCCTTTGCAGGGGCACCGGCTGCGGCGTGCCACAAGCCTGCACCCGCCCGCGTGGAAAGATGGTCAGCCCACCGGCGAGACGGCCTCGACGTGCTCGGGCATGCGACGCAACCAGCGGTCGCGCAGCCAGCGGTCGCACGGCGTCGACCAACAACGTGCAATCAGCACGCCGAGCGCCCAGCACGCCACGAACGCCGGCACATACCAGAGGTAGCCGCTGCGCGCGTCGGCACCGCTCCAGCGGAACAGCCGTACGAGCACGAACACCACGAACATGTGGCTGAGGTAGATCTCGTAGCTGAGCCGGCCCCAGCTGCATAGCCAGCGCAGGCCGCGCGGCACGCGCGGCGGCGCGCCGCGAAAGGCGAGCAGCAGCACCAGCGTGGAGCCGGTGAGCAGCAGCATCACGCCCTCGTGCAGCAGCGGCCACAGCCAGTGGCCGCCCAGCGTCGCGCCGAGCAGCCCGAGCGCGCCGCCCCAGCGCAGCAGTCGGGCCGCGCGAGGCGGGATGGAAGCGAGACGGGCGGACCACAACGCGCCGAGCACGCCGGTGGCGATCGCCGCCATGCCCGGCAGGTACGCCTTCTCCTGCCAGATCTCGTTGCCGTCCAGCGCCGTGCGGGTCCACGGCAGCGACAGCGCCAGTATCAGCAGCAGCGGCACCAGCACCCAGGTGCGCCGGATGAGCAGGCAGGCCAGCGGAAAGCCCAGGTAGAACGCCTCCTCGATCGACAGCGACCAGAGCACGTCCCAGTTGCCCGGCAGGTAGCCGGTGTGGCCTTCGTACCAGTTCAGGTGAAGGCCGAGCGCGGCGAGCAGCGCGCCGCCCAGCGATTGACCCGGGCGATGGATGGTGTAATCCGCCACGCCCAATCCGTGCAGCACGGCCAGCACCGCCAGCAGCGCGACCAGGCACGGCACGATGCGGGCAAAGCGGCGGGCGTAGAAGGCCTTCACGTCGATCCGTGCCAGGCTGCCCCAGCGCTCCAGCACGTTGCCGGCAATCAGGAAGCCGGAGATCACGAAGAACACGAACACCGCTTCGTAGCCGTTGTAGTTGAGCGCCTGCAGCAACCGCACCGGCAGCACGTCTACCAGCGCCGTGGCCTTCAGCGGGATGCGCATCGGCAGGCCCAGGTGGTTGAGCAGCACGAACACGATGGCCAGCCCGCGCAGCAGGTCGATGCCGGCGTTGCGTGCGGTAGGCGCCCCGCCTGCCTCAGCCATAGCGCTTGAGCTCGCCCTCGTCCTTGAGGCTGAACGGGGTGAAGTGGGTGTGCTCGTCGTAGGTGTCCACGCCCTCGCGCGACTTGAGGAAGCCGACCACCGCGTAGGTCAGCGGCGTGAACACCACCTCCACCAGCACCTTCATCGCCCAGTTGAAGGCGATCACCTTGAAGATGGTCTGGCCCTCCCAGATGCCGATGAAGGCGATCGGGTAGAAAGTCAGGCTGTCCACGCCCTGCCCCACCAGCGTCGAGCCGATGGTGCGCGTCCACAGCATGCGGCCGCGGGTCCAGATCTTCATGCGCGCCAGCACGAAGGAGTTGGCGAAGTCGCCCAGCCAGTAGGCGACGATGGAGGCAAGCGCGATGCGCCAGGTGCCGCCGAACACGATCTCCAGCGCCGGCTGCAGTTGCGCGTTGAACGGCTCGCTCGGGCTCGGCGGCATGTGGATGATCGCCTGCGACATCGCCGTGGCGAACAGCATGGCGCCGAAGCCCGCCCAGATCGCGCGCCGCGCGCGGGCATAGCCGTAAACCTCGGTGAGCACGTCGCCGAAGATGTAGCTCGCCGGGAAGAACAGGTTGCCGGCGCCGAACGACAACGCCCCAAGCACCGGCAACGTGATCGTGCAGACCTTGGCCGGACCGATCAGGTTGGAACACAGCAACACGGCGATCATGCCGCCGACCAGCAGGTCGTAGTAGCGGAAGCCGCGCATCGGTGCGGCGGATGTGGATGCGTCCATCGGGCCCCCTGGCGTGTGGCAACGGCGCAGGATAGCGTCAAGCGGGCCTTGGCCGCTGCGGTGCGGAACTCAGGGCCTCGCAACGGCGGCTGATTCCTCGCGCAGCACGATCACCCCGTCCAGCACCTTCGACCAGTCGAGCGTATACGGCGTGCCGTAGACCAGGGCACGCCCGGAAACCTTGCCCAAGGCCCGCAGCTGGCCGCGGTCGAGAAAGCGCAGCGGGGCCCGCTCCGCATGCGCATACGCCACCGCTTCCAGGCTACCGGGCGCTGCAGGAACCAAGGTGTGCGCCGGGCCGCGGCCGCCGACCTGACCGTAGCTGCCCGACAAGGCGCTGAAGCCCACGGCAGCGGCGTGATCGCCGAGACTGGCGTGCACATAGCTGCCGAACGGTCGCACGCCGGGCCTTGCCCCCTCCAGCGATCGGGCCGCGTGCACGCTTGCACACCAGACGATGACGCGGGTGCCTGCCGGCCAGCTTGCGCGTATGCGCTTCAGGTTGGCGTACATCGCGCGGTCGCGAAGGCCGCCGGGGTCACCGTCGGCGAACGCCAGGTAGTCGGTGTACGAATCGGCCATCGCCCGCACGTCGGGCGAGACGCCGGCGGGCCGTGCATCGAGCCCCGCGCGGATGTCGCGGAGGCAGCCACGCAACTGGTCCAGGGCGCGGCTATCGAACGGATGGGTGTCGTCATACGTCCAGCGGTCATGGCGCCCGATGACCTGCTCGCAGGTGCGCCGGCGTCCGCCGGCCAGTACGCCCGCCAGCACACCGGGCAACCGTTGCTGCGTGTAGTACGCCGTGATGCCGCCGACCTGGGGGTCCATGCCAGCGACGTAGATGCGGCCCGCCCTGGTCTCCTTGAACAGCCAATCCGCCAGCGGCGCGAAGGATGGATAGCGCGACCAGAGCGCCCCGATCGCGTCGGTGAGTTGCTGGCGGGTTCCCGAGCCCGCGGCCAGGTGGCGCTGTGCAGCGAGCATGTCGTAGAACTGGCTCTCGAACACCACGCCCCGGAACCCGCACCGGGCGACCAGTCGCTCAACCAGTCGGGACTTCACCTGGAGCGTAGTGGCGGCGGCGTGGTTGGCGTCCTCGCCGAGGAGCACCACGTCTTTCGAGCACAGCGCGTGGATGACGGGGTCCAGTGGGGCCGCGGCTGGCGCCGCGTGGGCCCACGACGCGGTCGCCACGATGAAGCACAGGAGGGCCAGGCTCACTCGCATGCGCATTCCCTTGCAGCGCGCCGACGCCGACGCCGGGCCATTATGGCGGGTCAGTCCTCGTGTTCGCCCTGGCCGGGGAACAGCACGTCGGTGAAGCCGAACTTGGCGAAGTCGGTAATGCGCGAGGGATACAGGCGCCCGATCAGGTGGTCGCATTCGTGCTGTACCACGCGGGCGTGGAAGCCCTCGGCCGTGCGGTCGATCGGCTGGCCCTTCGGGTCGATGCCCTGGTAGCGGATCAGCGTGAAGCGGTTCACCGCGCCGCGCAGGCCGGGGACCGACAGGCAGCCTTCCCAGCCCTCCTCCATGTCCTGCGAGGCTGGCGTCACCAGCGGGTTGAGCAGGATCGTGCGCGGGACCGCCGGGGCGTCCGGGTAGCGATCGGATCGGTCGAAGCCGAAGATCACCAGTTGCAGGTCCACGCCGATCTGCGGTGCGGCCAGGCCGACGCCGCCGGCGGCTTCCATGGTGTCGAACATGTCCTGGATGAGCTGATCCAGCTCGGCGCTGCCGATCATCGCCGCGGACACCGGGGAAGCAATGCGCGTCAGGCGGGGGTCGCCCATCTTGAGGATGTCGCGGATCATCGGGGCCTCGCGTGGTAACGGTACAGGTCTGCGGGCGCGGCAGGTCGATTGCAAGATCGAGCCTCGCAGGCGGGCTCATCCCATTACCCGGCGCGCGCCGTGGCGGGCCGAAGCCCACCCAAACGCCACTAGCGGCTGCCGAAGACCTTCTTCAGCAGGTCGGTGGTGCGTGCGGCGGGATTCCTGCGGATCGCCTGCTCCTGTTCGCCGATCATGGTGAACAGGCCGTCGAGCGTCTGCTGGGTGACGTAGTCGTCCAGGTCGAGCGGGTTGCGCTTGCCGTCGTTGCCGCCCAGCGCGCCGAGCACGTCGCCCAGTCCGGCGCCCCCGCCGGCCGCGGTGAGCGCCTTGTATTTCTGCGTGACACCGACGCGGTCGGTCGCCTGGGCGACGATCGGATGGATGCGCGCGGTCAGCGCGTCGCCAGCGACGCGGCGGAAGAAGTCGGTGGCGGCATGGTCGCCGCCGGTGAGGATGCCGCGCGCGTCCTGCAGGGTCATCTTGCGGATGGCGTCGCCGAAGATGTCGGCCACCTGCGGCACGGCCTTTTCGGCGGCGCGGTTCATGCTGAGCTCGAAGGCATCGACCTTCTCGCCCTGCCCGAGCTTCCGGGCCAGGTCGCCCACCTGCTTGAGCTTGCCCGGCAGCGGGATGCGCACCTTGGCGTTGCCCCAGAAGCCGTCGGTGCGTCCGAGCGTGTTGATCGCGTGGGTGGTGCCTTTGGCGAGCGCCTCCTTGAGGCCCGCGGCGATGTCGCTGCCGGGCAGGTTGGCGCCGCGCGCGGTACTGCTGGCGTGGGTACCCTGTTTCAGTTGCTTGAGCAGGTCGTCGAGCTGGCCGCCGGCGGCAGCAGGCAGCGCGGCGATCGCCAGCAGGAAGCCGAGGCAGGCAGGTCGCAGACGCATGGCAGGACTCCGTGGGGATGCGGGGCGAGTTTACGCGCGCCATGGCGCGCGCGTCGTGATCGCTTCCTTTGTTGAGTCCCCTCGCACAGAGATCCTTCCCCGGGCTCGCGGGGAATTCGTCGGTTTCCTGCGAGGGCCATTCCCTTTCACGGCGGACCGAGTAGAGAAGCAACACAGCATCCGGCATTTGACCCACCGCCCTTCCCGGGACGACTCTTGCCCGACCGTCGAGGAGAAGCCCATGCACACCCGCGCCTCCGTTCCGAGCAGCCCTGCGGCGAAGATCCTGTGGGCCGCGATCGCCCTCGTCGGCGCGTTCTGTTTGGGCGTGGTCGCGCTGCGCCGGGGCGAACCGATCAACGCGATCTGGCTGGTCGCCGCAGCGATCGCGGTGTTCGTGATCGGCTACCGCTTCTACGGCCGCTTCGTCGAACGGCACGTGCTGCAGCTCGACGCCAGCCGCGCCACGCCGGCGATGCGCCATCCGGACGGACTCGACTACGTTCCGACCGACAAGTGGGTGGTGTTCGGTCACCACTTCGCCGCCATTGCCGGCGCCGGTCCGCTGGTGGGTCCGGTGCTGGCGGCGCAGATGGGCTACCTGCCGGGCACGTTGTGGATCCTGTTCGGCGTGGTGTTCGCCGGCGCGGTGCAGGACTTCATGATTTTGGCGCTGTCGCTGCGCCGCGATGGCCGTTCGCTCGGCCACATGCTGCGCGAGGAACTGGGGCCGCTGCCCGGCGTGGTGGCCATGTTCGGCGTGCTGGTGCTGATGATGATCGTGCTGGCGGTGCTCGCGCTGGTGGTGGTCAAGGCGCTCACGCACAGCCCGTGGGGCACCTTCACCGTGGCCGCGACGATCCCGATCGCGCTGCTGATGGGCGTGTACCTGCGCTGGCTGCGGCCGGGCCGCATTCTGGAGGTGTCGATCATCGGGCTGGTGCTGCTGCTCGGCTCGATCTGGCTGGGTCGCTTCGTCGCCGAATCGGCCACGCTGGCGCCGCTGTTCGACTTCGACGCGAAGGCGCTGGCGTGGCTGCTGATCGCGTACGGCTTCTGCGCCTCGGTGCTGCCGGTGTGGCTGCTGCTGGCGCCGCGCGATTACCTGTCGACGTTCCTCAAGATCGGCACCATCGCGCTGCTGGCGCTGGCGATCTTCCTTGCTGCGCCGACGCTGCAGATGGCCGCGGTCACGCGCTTCATCGGCGGCACCGGGCCGGTGTTCCAGGGTGACCTGTTCCCGTTCCTGTTCATCACCATCGCCTGCGGCGCGGTGTCGGGCTGGCACTCGATCATCGCCTCGGGCACCACGCCGAAGCTGCTCGCCAATGAAGGCGAGGCGCGCCTGGTCGGCTACGGCGGCATGCTGATGGAGGCGTTCGTGGCGATCATGGCGCTGGTGGCGGCCGCGTCGCTGCATCCGGGCGTGTACTTCGCGATGAATTCGCCGGCGGCGCTGATCGGCACCACCGCCGAGCACGCCGCGCAAACCATCAGCCAGTGGGGCTTCGTGGTCACGCCCGACCAGCTTACGCAGACCGCGCGCGACATCGGCGAAGCGAGCGTGCTCTCACGCGCCGGCGGCGCGCCCACGCTCGCGGTGGGCATGGCGCGGCTGCTGCACGAGATCCTGCCCGGCGGCGGCATGATGGCGTTCTGGTATCACTACGCGATCCTGTTCGAGGCGCTGTTCATCCTCACCACGGTGGACGCCGGCACGCGCGTGGGCCGCTTCATGATCCAGGAGATCGCCGGCCTCATCCACAAGCCGCTGCAGCAGACCGAATCGTGGACGGGTAACCTGCTCGCCACGGCGATCTGCGTGGGGCTATGGGGCTACTTCCTCTACCAGGGCGCGGTCGATCCGCTGGGCGGCATCAACACGCTGTGGCCGCTGTTCGGCATCGCCAACCAGATGCTGGCGGCGATCGCGTTGCTGCTGGCGACGGTGGTGGTGGTGAAGCTCAAGCGCGAGCGGTTCGTCTGGGTGCCGGGCATCCCGGCGGTCTGGCTGATCGTGTGCACGCTGGCGGCCGGTTACGAAAAGCTGGTTGGGCCGATCAGCTTTACGGCCGCAGCGCAGAGGTACGCGGCGGCCGCCGCCGAGGGGCGGCTGCTCGCACCTGCGAAAAACGTCGCGGAGATGCAGCGCATCGTCACCAACAATTACGTCGATGCCGCGCTGACGGGGCTGTTCATGCTGCTGGTGCTGGCAATGGTCGCCTTCACCCTGCAGACCATGCTGCGCGCTTGGCGCACGAACCATCCGACGGCGCATGAGGAACCCTACGTGGCGCTCGATGCCGTTGCGGGGAACGCACCATGAAGCGCTGGCTCCGCACGGCGTGGTCGCGCGCGGTGCAGACGGCGAGGCTGTGCTGTGGCGTGCCCGACTACGACGCGTACGTGCGCCACCTGCGCGAGCATCATCCCGAGCGCGTGGTGCCGAGCTACGAGACGTTCTTCCGCGAGCGGCAGGAAGCACGCTACAAGGGCACCGGCGGGCGTTGCTGCTGAGCCCAGTCAAGGGTTTCAGCTCGGCCGCATGCTCTCCCTGCAGGAGCGCACCCTGTGCGCGACCGGGATGCACCGCGGTCGCAGGGTGCGCTCCTACACATGCTAGACCTCGTGGTGTCGCGCCTCGGCCTCCAGCGCCACGCTGCGCCTGGGGGCCAGCTCCACCAGATACATCGCCCCCAGCACCAGCGCGCCGCCGGCGAGCATGCGCCAGCTCAGCGCATCCACGCCCAGCGCCACCGCGAAGCCCGCGGCGAACACCGGCTCGGTGGTCATCACGATCGCCGCGCGCGCGGGCGGCAGGTGCGCCTGCGCCCAAGTCTGCATCAGCATCGCACCCGCGCCGGCGACCAGCGCCATGTACAGCACCGCCAGCCACGTCGAGCCGTCGGGAGGCAGCGCCGGCCCTTGCGGCGCAGTGGCCAGCAGGCAGATCAGCGCGATCGCCACGACCTGCACCGCCGACATGCCGACCGCGTCCTGCTCGCGCGACCAGCGGCCCAGGCCGACGATGTGCAACGCGTAAAGCGCCGCCGAGGCCAGCGTCAGCCACACGCCCAGGTCGATGGACACGCCGTGCAGGGACAGTAGCGCCAGCCCCCCGGTCGCCAGCGCGACGGCCAGCCAGACGACGCCCGCGATGCGCTCACGCAGCAGCAGCCAGGCCAGGAGCGGCGTGAACACCACATACATGCCGGTGGCAAAGCCGCTGACGCTGGGCGCGATCAGTTTCAATCCCCATGTCTGCAGCAACTGGGCGAGCCCGTAGACGACACCCAACAGCAACGCACGGCCCGCCTGCCCGCGCGGCAAGCGCCACACCGGACGCGCGAACAGCACCAGCATCGAGAGCGCTGCAATGGCGAAGCGCACGGCAAGGAAATCCACCACGCGCATGCGCTCGACCACATCTTTGATCAGCACGAAGGTCGAGCCCCACACGGCAGTGAGGGCGAGCAGGCCGAGGGTGGCGGCGAAAGTGCGGGGGCGGGTGGTCATGCGCAGTCGACAGTTCTTCCGTAGGAGCCCGCGTGCGGGCGATGCTCTTGCAGCAGGTGGGGAAAGGGCATCACCCGCACGCGGGCTCTTACAGGGAGCGGCGCGAGGCTTTTGACAACCGCCACAACTGGCCGGGCACCCGCATGGCGAAGTGCGTCCAGATGCCCAGCCAGACAAGTCCCGCCACCAGGGGATGGCGCGCGGCCGGATCGAACTTGCGGAACCAGCGCCACATGCCGCGATGCTTGTGCCGGCTGACGAATACCGGCCGGTGCCGGCTCGAACCGCCCTTGCCGTGCAGCACGCGCACGTCGCCGGCGAGCAGGACCGAGTAACCCGCATCGCGGGCGCGCCGGCACAGGTCCAGGTCCTCGCAATGCAGGAAGTACGCCTCATCGAAACCGCCCAACTGCTCGAACACCTTGCGCGGCAGCAACATGAGCGCACCGGACACCGCTTCGGCGCTGACCACGTGCCTGGGTATCTCGCCGTCGATGTTCATGCCGCCCCGCGTGCCCAGCAACGTCGCCAGCGCGTGGCGCAGCAGCGGATCGCGCCGGTACGAGGCCGGGTCCGGCGTGCCGTCGGCCGCGCACACCACGGCACCGACGATGCCGGCCTGGGGATGCTCGTCGAGGGTGTCGAGCATGCGGGTCAGGGTGTCCGGCTCGAGCAGGCAGTCGGGGTTGAGCACCAGCAGGTGCTCGCCCTTCGCCACCGCGGCGGCACGGTTCACCGCCGGGCCGAAGCCGAGGTTGGCGTGGTTGTAGATCACCTTCAGTCGCGGCTCCTCGGGGTGCGCGCTTTCGATCGACTGCGGCACGCCGTCGGTCGAGCCGTTGTCGATCAGGATCAACTCGAGCGGCACCGCGCTTTCGAGCACCCGCTGCGCGCAGTCGCGCAGCGAGGAGCCGCTGTCGGCGCACACCACGATCACGCTGACCGGAAGCGTCCTTGCGAGGGGAATGGGAGTAGACACCCGGCAAGTATGCGTGAGGGGCGGGGGTGCGGAGAACTGCCTGCAGTTTCCCGCGAGCCCCGGCCCCTCACCCCAGCCCTCTCCCCGGAGGGGAGAGGGAGCCCGTTCGCCGCACGTCCATGCCTTCCGCTCCGGCCTTCCGCTCCGGCTTTTCGCCTTGGCCTTGGCTCCTCTGAAAAGTGCGCGCAGGAAGCGCGCTGCTCTACCCGGGTCCCCTATGGCGCGGCGGGCGGGTGGCGGATCAGCCCGCAGGGTGGCCGGCAGGACGCCGGCCAGTTTTTCGTCGGGGCAGGAAGCCCCGTCGAAAAACCCCGCCGCCCGCACGCGTACCCGAAGGGCGCGCCATCGGGGTGCCCTTCTCTTTGGTTACTTTCTCTTGGGCAAGCAAGAGAAAGTGACTCGGGCGCCAAAGGCGTCCGAAAGCTCTTGCTCTGAAGGAAACCTCAAGGCGAGCCCCCGCCCCTCACCCCAACCCTCTCCCCGGAGGGGAGAGGGAGCAGGATCAGTGGCGACCAAGCACCTCACGCCAAGCCATCGCCGGCCCCGCCTCTCGGGCGAGCCACGGGCCGTCATGCCAGCCGCACAACTCCCAGCCACGCAGGCGATAAAGACGTCCATGGTCACGGTCGAGCAGCACAAGACCGCGCGACGTGCGTGCAACGAACCAGCGACCATCGGGACTGAACGACGCGTGCGCCTGCACCCGCTCCACCGTCGCATCGGCCAGCACGAAGCGCCCCGCCTCCCAGCGCACCTCGCCCCCGCGCGGATCCGGGCACGTACCTTCCGACCACGCGGGCGGCACCAACTCGACCACCACCGCCCCCGGCCCGATCGGCGCCAACGCCAGGCTCGGCCAGTCGCGCAACTCCGGCTGCGCAACCTGCTCGCGCCGCCCACGATCGAGCCATGCCTCCAGCCCGGCCAGCAAGGTGAAACCCGCCAGTGCCCCCAGCAATGCCATCGCCCAGGCGAAGGCATTGCCGCCGAGAGCGCGTTGCCCTGCAAACAGCACGCCCGGCAAACCCCAGCTCAACGCCAGGCGCAACACGGGCGCGTGACCTTCCAGTCGATCGCTGGCGAACAGCAGCACCGCCGCCACCGACAGCAACAACGGCAGCCCCAGCCACCACGGCTGCAGCGCCAGCAGGAACAGCCAGGCCGGCGCGAGGAGCCAACGTGTGGGCACCCCGGTCACGCCACCACCGCTCCCCCGGCAGTGCCGGGAGAGAGAGGGATCGGAAAAAGGCCCGCCGTACCTGACATGCGCCGACCTTACCGCGCGCGAGGGAGCCGCAACGTCAGCGGTTGACTACGCGAACCGCGCCCCTCAGCCGCACCACACCCGCGCGTTGCGGAACATGCGCATCCACGGCGAATCCTCGCCCCAGTTCTCCGGATGCCAGCTCAACTGCACGCTGCGGAACACGCGCTCCGGATGCGGCATCAGGATGGTCACGCGGCCGTCGGCGGCGGTAAAGCCGGCCAGGCCGCCGGGCGAGCCGTTCGGGTTGAGCGGGTAGTTCTCGGTCGGCTTGCCGCGGTTGTCCACGAAGCGCACCGCCGCCTGCGCCTTGGACGGGCTGCAGGCGTAGGGGAAGCTGACCCGCCCCTCGCCGTGCGCCACCGCCACCGGGATGCGCGAGCCGGCCATGCCCTTGAAGAACAGGCTGGGTGAGTCGAGCACTTCGAGCGTGGCCAGGCGCGCCTCGTACTGCTCGGAGGCGTTGCGTACGAACTTCGGCCAGTGCTTGGCGCCCGGGATGATGTCCTTCAGCTGCGACAGCATCTGGCAGCCGTTGCAGGCACCCAGTGCGAACTTCGACGGATCGTTGAAGAACGCCTCGAACTGCGCGCGCATCGCCTCGTTGTAGAGGATCGAGGTGGCCCAGCCGCGGCCGGCGCCGAGCACGTCGCCGTAGGAGAAACCGCCGCAGGCGGCGAAGCCGCGGAAGTCGGCCAGCTTGTGGCGGCCGGCGGCGAGGTCGGACATGTGCACGTCCACCGCGTCGAAGCCGGCGCGGGTGAACGCCGCGGCCATCTCGACCTGGCCGTTGACGCCCTGCTCGCGCAGGATCGCCACGCGCGGACGGGCGCCGCGGGCGATGTACGGCGCGGCGATGTCCTCGCCCGGATTGAACGTGAGCTTGGGGCTTACGCCCGGGTCGGCGTCATCCAGCCGCCATTCGCACTCGGCATCGGCGCTGGCGGGATTGTCGCGCAGGCGCTGCATGGCGTGGCTGGTCTGGTTCCAGGCGCCGAGCAATTGCGTCCAGTTCCACTTGAAGACGGCATCGTCGCCCAGGTAAAGCTTGATGCCGAGCTTCTCCTTCGGACGGCCGATGCGGTGGCTCATGCCGGCCAGGCCGTGCTTGACCAGCAGCGCTTCGAAAGCTTCGCGATTGGCGCTGGCCACCTGCAACACGGCGCCCAGTTCCTCGTTGAACAGCGCGCGCAGCGTGGCTTCGGCCCAGCCGTCAAGATGAATCTGCAGGCCGCAGTGGCCGGCGAAAGCCATCTCCAGCAGCGTCACCAGCACGCCGCCGTCGGATCGGTCGTGGTAGGCGAGCACCAGGCCGGCGCGGTTGGCCTCCTGCACCAGCTCGAACAGCGCGCGCAGGCGCTTGGGATCGTCCAGGTCCGGCGGCACGCCGCCGGCGCGATTGAACACCTGGGTCAGCGCGGAACCGCCCAGGCGGTCGCGCCCGGCGCCGAGGTCGATCAGCCACAACTCGGAATCGCCACGGTCGAGCTTGAGCTGCGGCGTGAGCGTGCGGCGTACGTCGTCGACGCGGGCAAAGCCGGTAATGACCAGCGACACCGGCGCGACCGTGCGCTGCGGCTGGTCGCCGTCCTGCCACACGGTCTGCATGGAGAGCGAGTCCTTGCCGACCGGGATGGCGATGTCGAGCGCGGGGCACAGCTCCATGCCGACCGCCTTGACCGCGTCAAATAGCGCGGCATCCTCACCTGCGTGGTTGACCGCGGCCATCCAGTTGGCCGACAGGCGGATCTCGCCCAGCGAGGCGATCGGCGCGGCGGCCAGGTTGGTGATCGCCTCGCCCACGGCCAGCCGCGCGGCATCGGCGCTGTTGAGCAGCGCCACCGGGGCGCGCTCGGCCATCGCCATCGCCTCGCCCTGGTAGCCGTCGAAGTCGGTGAGCGTGACGGCGCAGTCCGCCACCGGCACCTGCCACGGGCCGACCATCGGGTCACGATGGTTGAGGCCGCCGACGGTGCGGTCGCCGATGGTGATCAGGAAGTTCTTGCTGCCCACGGTGGGCAGGCGCAGCACGCGCTGCACCGCCTCGTCCATGCCGATGCCGGAGAGGTCCGGCAGCAGGTCCACGCGCGGCTTGATCCGCTGCGCGTCGCGGTGCATGCGCGGCGGCTTGCCGAACAGCACGTCCATCGGCAGATCGATCACGGTGAGGTTGCGGCGCGGGTCGGTCACCCGCAACGTGCGCTCGGCGGTGGCGGTGCCGACCACCGCGTACGGGCAGCGCTCGCGCTTGCAGTAGGCCTCGAACTCGGCGAGGTTTTCCTGCGCGATGCCGAGCACGTAGCGCTCCTGCGACTCGTTGCTCCACACCTGCATGGGCGAGAGCGACGGGTCGTCGCAGGGCACCCTGGAGAGGTCGATCTCGCCGCCGACGCCGGCGTCGTTGAGCAATTCGGGAATGGCGTTGGACAGGCCACCGGCGCCGACGTCGTGGATGCTGACGATCGGGTTGTGCTCGCCCCGCATCCAGCAACTGTCGATCACCTGCTGGCAGCGCCGCTCCATCTCGGCGTTGTCGCGCTGCACCGAAGCGAAGTCGAGCTCGGCGCTGGAGGCGCCGGAGGCGACCGACGAGGCCGCGCCGCCGCCCAGGCCGATCAGCATCGCCGGGCCGCCCAGCACGATCACCGCGTGGCCCGGCTGGATGTCGCGCTTCTGCACGTGGTCGTGGCGGATATTGGCCAGGCCGCCGGCGATCATGATCGGCTTGTCGTAGCCGCGGCGCACGCCGGCTTCGCCGGTTTCGTGCTCGTAGGTGCGGAAGTAGCCGCCCAGGCAGGGTCGGCCGAATTCGTTGTTGAACGCGGCAGCGCCGAGCGGGCCGTCGCGCATGATCTCGAAAGCGCTGGCCATGCGCGGCGGCAACGGGCGATCGACTTCCCACGGCTGCGGCGCGCCCGGGATGCGCAGGTCCGACACCGAGAAGCCGGTCAGGCCGGCCTTGGGCTTGGCGCCGCGGCCGGTGGCGCCCTCGTCGCGGATCTCGCCGCCGGCGCCGGTGGCCGCACCCGGCCAGGGCGCGATCGCGGTCGGGTGGTTGTGCGTCTCGACCTTGATTGCGTAGTCGACCTGTTCGTCGTGCGCGCGCCAGGTGCCTTCGCCATCGGTGAGGAAGCGATGGGCCGTGTGGCCCTCGATGACCGCCGCGTTGTCCTTGTAGGCCGAGAGCGTATGCGCCGGGGAGCACTGGTGGGTGTGCTTGATCATGGCGAACAGGCTCTTGTCCTGTGCTTCGCCGTCGATCGTCCAGCTCGCGTTGAACACCTTGTGGCGGCAATGCTCGGAGTTGGCCTGCGCGAACATGAACAGCTCGGCGTCGGTCGGGTCGCGGCCCAGTTCCGCGTAGCGCTCGGCGAGGTAGTCGATCTCGTCGTCGGCCAGCGCCAGGCCCAGGCGCGCGTTGGCGGCGGCCAGCGCCTCGCGCGGCGCGCCGCCGAGCTCGACGTGCACCAGGTCGCCCGGCGTGCCGGCCAGGAACAGGCCCTGCGCTTGTGCCAGGTCGGTCAGCACCGATTCGGTCATCGGATCGTGCAGCACGGTCAGCACCGCCACGTAATCGGGCGTACCCGCAGCCGGCAGGCCGGCGACCTGCCAGGCCACGCCGCGCTCGACGCGGCGTACGTCGAAGCCGGCGCCGTGCAGGATGTCGGTGGCCTTGCTCGACCAGGGCGAGATGGTGCCCAGCCGTGGCACCGTCCACAGGGTGGCGGACTCGGCCGTGGCGTCCTTGGCTTCCAGCACTTCGAGCAGGCGCTTGCGCTCGGCGCCTTCGGGCGCGTGGCCGGCATCGAGCACGTAGACGAACCAGACAGCCTGCACGCGCGCGCCGCGGTGCACCGCGTCGAGGCGGGCGTTCAGGCGTTCAAGGCGAAACGGCGAAAGGGCGCTCTGCCCGTCGAAAGCGATCATGCGGGGGGATTCGGCGCTGAAGGGAAGCGCCCTATTCTACCCGATGCGACCGGGCGGCCCATCCAGCCCACCAATCCAAGCAGACCGATCCTTGAGTGTAGGAGCGCCCTTGGGCGCGACCGCCATCCCGGTCGCGCCCAAGGGCGCTCCTACAGGGATCAGCCGCCTTTTTCTAGCATCTTCAATAGCTTGTCGGGCGTGACGTAGCCGCCCAGCACCGTCCCGTCGGGTCCCAGCACCATCGGCGTGCCGGTGACGCCGAGCTTGACGCCGAGGTCGAACTCGTCCTTGACGGGATTGGCGCACTCGGCGGGCTTGGGCGCCTTGCCCTGCTTGGCGGCGGTGAACGCGGCCTTGCGGTCGGCGGCGCACCAGACCGAGACCATTTCCTTGTACGTGTCGGTGGGGGCGCCAGCGGTATCGGTCACGCCCTCGCGCGGCCAGGCCAGGTATTCCACCGCGATGCCTTCGTCGTTGAACTGCTTGATGTGCGAATGGAACATGCGGCAGTAGCCGCAGTTGACGTCGGAGAACACGGTCACCGTGTACTTCGGGTGCGGCGGCGCGAACACGATGCGCTGGGACGCCGGCACCTTGGCCAGTTCGGCCTTGCGGAAGCCTGCCCAGGCGCGTTCGCTCAGGTTCTCCCTGGCGGCCAGGTCGACCACGTCGCCATTGATCATGTACTTGCCGTCGGCACTGACATAGACCAGTTGTCCGGAGGCAATCACCTGGTAAAAGCCCGGCAGCGGCGAGGCCGTGATCTGGTCGATCTGCACGCCAGGGGCGAGCTTCTTCAGCGCTGCGCGGACCACCTCCCCGGCAGCCGGATCGATCGTGCTGCCGGCGGCGAGGGCCGGATCGGGCGCGCTGCCGGTGGCGGCGGCGTCCTGGCGGTCGGCCGCGCAGGCGGCGAGCGCGAAGGCGCTGGCGAGCAGCGCGACGGAGAGTTTCTTGAACATCGGAACCTCGCGGCCGCGTGGGGGAAAGCGGCGATCGGCCGATTCTGGCACAGCGGGGATAAGCGGGAGCTTACGAGCCCCGGAACCCCACAGGCCTGGCTTCAGCCTGGCCGGACCGTCTGCGTCAGCCGCGAGGGTGGTGTTTCGCGTGCAGGCGCTTCAGGCCTTCCTTCGCCACCAGCGTGTAGATCTGCGTGGTGCTGAGCGAGGCATGCCCCAGCAGCAACTGCAGCGCGCGCAGGTCGGCGCCGTGGTTGAGCAGATGGGTGGCGAAGGAGTGGCGCAGCACATGCGGCGAGATGCGTTTGCCCTCGATGCCGACCGCCAGCGCGTGCCGCTTGACCAGCGTCCAGAACATCTGCCGCGTCATGCCCTCGCCGCGCCGGCTGAGGAACAGCGCCGCCGGCTGGCGGCCTTTTGCGAGCTGCGGCCGTGCATCCGCGAGATAGGCCTCGATGCGCTCAAGCGCGACTTCGCCGACCGGCACCAGGCGGTCCTTGCCGCCCTTGCCGGTAATCCGCAGCACGCCCTGGCGCGTGTTGAGCGCGGCCAGCGGGAGCTCGACCAGCTCCGACACGCGCAGGCCGGAGGCGTACATCAGCTCGAGCATCGCGCGATCGCGCAGGCCGAGGGTGGAATCCACGTCCGGTGCGGCGAGGAGCGCCTCGATCTCGCGCTCGGCCAGCGCCTTGGGCAGACTGCGTGGCATGCGCGGGCGCTCGATCAGCAGCGTGGGGTCCTCGTAACCCGGGGTGTCGCGCGCGAGCTGGCCGTAATAGCGCCGGAACGCCGACTGGCGCCGCGCCATCGAACGGACCGCCGCCGGCTGGCTGCCGTGGAACGCCGACAGGTCCTCGCGGCGCGCCGTCTGCAGACCGCGTCCGCGCGAGGCGAGCCAGCGCGCCAGTCCCTCAAGGTCCTGCCGATAGGCTTCCAGGGTGCGGTCGGCCAGGCCGTCTTCGGACCAGACCCGTTCAAGGAACGCGGCGATGCTGCGCTGGTCGGCTTCGGCGATACTTGCGCTCTTTTCCTGCATGCGCAGATGCTCGCCGCGGTTCGCGGCGGGCGCAAGCGAAACGCCGATGACCCGATCGCACGACCCCGCCGCCCTTCCCTGCCCGATGTGGCGCCGCCTCGCCGCCCTGGTCTACGACCTGCTCGCGGTGGTGGCGATCGTGATGGTGGTGGGGCTGCTGTGCCAGCTCGCCACCGGCGGCCAGGTGGTGGCCGCTGGCACGCATCCGGCGATCGCGTGGTGGTACCAGCCGCTGCAGGGCCTGGTGGTGGGCGCGTATTTCGTGATCTCGTGGCTGCGCGGCGGGCAGACGCTCGGCATGCGGCCGTGGCGCATCCGCGTGGTCGGTGCCAATGGCGGCAAGGTGCTGTGGGGACAGGCGCTGCGGCGGGTGATCGTCGCGGCCTTGCCGCTGCTGTTGCTGGGCCTGGCCCCGTGGCTGGGGCTGCGCGGTGCGGTATGGGTGGTGCTGGCCGGCTGGGCGGTGTGGTTCGCGCCGGCGTTGATCGACCGGCGGCGGCGAGCCCTTCACGATATTGCTGCCGGTACCGAAATGCGCCGGACCTGACGCCCCTGTAGGAGCGCGTGCGGGCGATGCTCTGGGCGCGTACCTTCAGGGCATCGCCCGCACGCGGGCTCCTACAAAGCGATTGGCGCTTCACATCCGTCGCGGCCGCGCTTGCTGTACAAAGCCCCATGGCCACTTCCGCCCCCATCCGCAGCGATGCCGAGCTGCTCCGCGTCAACCGCGGCTTCTACGAAGCGCTGTGGGCGCAGGCGTGGCTTGTCGATCCCGAGCGTTTCAACACCTGGCCGCTGTTGCGCGAGCTGGCCGCGGCGGCGCCGCGCCGGCTCGAGGTCGCCCCCGGCCTGCGTCCGCGCCTGCCGCTGGATGGCACCTGCTTCGTTGACCTGAGCCACGCGGCGCTGCGCCAGTTGCGCGCGCGCGGGGCCAGCGCCATGCACGGCATGATCGGTGCGCTGCCCTGCGCCGATGCCCGATTCGACCTGGTGTGCGCCTTCGACATCCTCGAGCACGTCGCCGACGACGAAGGCGCCTTGCGCGAGCTCGCGCGCGTGGCGGCGCCGGGGGCGAAGCTGTTGCTGTCGGTGCCCCTGCACGCCGATGCCTGGACGGCGTTCGACGAGTTCGTCGGGCACTGCCGGCGTTACGAGCCGGAGGCGATCGAGGCCAAGCTTGCGGCACACGGGTTTGCGCTGGAACGCAGTGCGATCTATGGCATGCAGCCCAAATCCTCGCGCTTGCTCGACCTGGGGCAGTGGTTCCTGACCCATCGGCGCGAGCGCGCGATGTGGTGGTACAACCATGTGTTCATGCCGCTGGGACTCAAGTTCCAGAAGCCGCTGCAGTGGCGCGAAGGGTTGCCCCAGGTGGACGGCGTGGACGAAGTTCTGCTGATTTGCCGTCGGCGCGGCGGCTGAGGCAGACGTACGACTTCGGGCCGTCTGCCGCAGTGCAGCATCCGCGGGACAAAGCCACTAGAATGCTGCTTTGTCCTGCATGACCCGGTCGCCATGCTCTACCAACTCCACGAATGGCAGCGCGCCTTCATGGGCCCGATGAGCTACTTCGCGCAGGCCAGCGCGAAGATGTTCAGCGAGCCGGGCAGCCTGCTTGCGCAGTGGCCGGGGGCGGCGCGCTGGGCAGCCGGCTGCGAGCTGATGTACCGGCTGGGCAAGGATTACGAGAAGCCGGCGTTCGGCATCCACGAGATCCAGGCCCATGGCCACACCGTCGCGGTGGTGGAACAGGCCGCGCTGGAACTGCCGTTCTGCCGGTTGAGGCGGTTCAAGCGCTACAGCGACAACCCCGAGGTGATCGAGGCGATGCGCCGCCAGCCGGTAGTGCTGGTGGTGGCGCCGCTCTCGGGCCACCACGCGACGCTGCTGCGCGACACCGTGCGAACGCTGCTGCGCGACCACAAGGTCTACGTCACCGACTGGGTCGACGCGCGGATGGTGCCGGCCGAGGCGGGCATGTTCCGGCTGGACGACTACGTCGCCTACGTCGAGCGCTTCATCCGCCACATCGGCGCGAGCGATCTGCACGTGGTCTCGGTGTGCCAGCCGACCGTGCCGGTGCTGGCCGCGGTGTCGCTCATGGCCGCGCGCGGGGAGGAGACGCCACGCAGCCTGGTCATGATGGGCGGCCCGATCGACCCGCGCCGCAGCCCCACCAGCGTCAACGACCTGGCCACCACCCAGCCGTTGTCCTGGTTCGAGGCCAACCTGATCCACACCGTGCCGGCCAACTATCCGGGGCGCGGGCGCAAGGTCTACCCGGGCTTCCTGCAGCACGCCGGTTTCGTGGCGATGAATCCGGGCCGCCATCTGTCATCGCACTGGGATTTCTATCTCGATCTGCTGCGCGGCGATCTGGACGACGCCGAGGCACACCGGCGCTTCTACGACGAATACAACGCCGTGCTGGACATGCCGGCCGGGTATTACCTGGACACCATCGGCACGGTGTTCCAGCAATGCCTGCTGCCGCGCGGCCTGTGGGACGTGGCCGGCGAGCGCGTGGATCCGGGCGCCATCACGCGCAGCGCGCTGCTCACCATCGAGGGCGAGCTGGACGACATCTCCGGTCTGGGCCAGACCGAGGCGGCGCACGCGCTGTGCACCGGCATCCCGGCGAAGCGGCACGCGCACCGCGTGATCGAAGGCGCCGGCCACTACGGCATCTTCAGCGGCCGGCGCTGGCGCGAAACGGTGTATCCACAGGTGCGCGACTTCATCCGTCACCACGCGGCACGGCCACCGCGCCGGACGCCTCAGCGCAAGGGGTGAGCCTCGACGCCCTGCCGCGTCATCCTCACCGGCAGGATGCGGCCGCGGGCGTCGAACTCCAGCCGATCGATACAGACTACGCGGTGGTTGGCGACCGTTTCGCCCCTGGGGCGCCGGTGGTAGACGATGTACCAACGACCATCGGGCGTGTGCAGCAGCGAGTGGTGGCCGGCGCCGGTGGCGATGGAGGGGTCATGTTCGAGGATCTTGCCGATGCGGCGGAACGGACCTAGTGGCGAATCGCCGATCGCATAGGCCACCGAGTAATCCGGCCCGGTCCAGCCGCCCTCCGACCACATCAGGTAATAGCGGCCGTCGCGCTTGAACATCATCGGGCCTTCGACGTAGTGCTCGGGCGTGATCTCCTTGAACACCGTGCCGTCCGCGAAGGGCATGAAGCCGGTGAAGTCGTCCTTCAGCCGCGCGATGTTGGCGTGCTTCCAGCCACCGTAGATCAGGTAGTACTGGCCGTCGTCGTCGCGGAATACCGACTGGTCGATCGGCTGCGCGCCGTTGTGGAAGGCGCCGACCAGCGGCTTGCCCAGCAGGTCGCGGAACGGGCCCTGCGGGTGGTCGGCCACCGCCACGCCGATGCCGCCTACCTCGCGGTCGCTCTGGATGTCGTTGGCAGCGAAGAAGAGGTAGTAGCGCCCGCCCTTGGCGACCACGGCCGGCGCCCACATCGCGCGTCTGGCCCAATGGATCGCGCGCACGTCGAGCACGTGCGGATGGCGCGTCCATGTCACCAGGTCCGGCGAGGAGAAGGCATCGATGAAGAGCTGGCGATCGTAGTTGTCGGACCAGGTAGGGTAGATCCAGTAGGTCTTGCCGAAGATCGCCGCCTCCGGGTCCGCGTACCAGCCCGGGATGACCGGGTTGCCGGCGTGCATCCGGGCGTCCCGGGCCACTTCAGCCGCAACAACCGGGCAGGCCGGCACGAGGGCCAGCAAGGCTGCAATCAGCAGCCTCGTGCCCCGCAGGCGAGCCGTCGCCCTCCGACCGATCACGCTGCCTGCCCGCCGAAGAAACGGGCAAACGCCTCGACCGTGCGGGAGATACCGGCGTCGTCGATGTCCAGGTGGGTCACCAACCGCAGCGTCGGCAGATAGCCGATGCTGATGCGGATGCCGGCCTCGCGCAGATGCACGTCCAGCTCGCGCAGCCGCTCGGCGGGCACCTCGACGAAGACCATGTTGGTGTGCTGGCCGAGCAGGCGCAGGCCCGGCACGGCTTCGATCTGCCGTGCCAGGGTGACGGCGCGGGCGTGGTCGTCGGCCAGCCGCGCGACGTGGTGATCGAGGGCGTACAGGCCAGCCGCCGCCAGCATGCCGGCCTGGCGCCAGCCGCCACCGGTAACCTTGCGCCAGCGCCGCGCCTTGTCGATCAGCGCCGCGGAGCCCACCAGCACCGAACCCACCGGTGCGCCGAGCCCCTTGGAGAGGCACACCGACACGCTGTCGAAGTGCCGCGCGATGTCGCGCGCGGGCACGCCCGCCGCCACCGACGCGTTGTACAGGCGGGCGCCGTCCAGGTGGAGCGCAAGGCCGCGCTCGCGCGCGAAATCACGCGCGGCCTGCAGGTAGTCCATCGGCAACACGCGGCCATGCCACGTGTTCTCCAGCGCCAGCAGGCGCGTGCGGGCGAAGTGCGGGTCGACCGGCTTGATCGCGGCCGCCACCCGGTCCAGCGGCAGCGAACCGTCGGCGTCCTGAACGATCGGCTGGGGCTGGATCGAACCGAGCACCGCCGCACCACCGCCCTCGAACTTGTAGGTGTGCGCGTCCATGCCGACGATGTACTCGTCGCCGCGTTCGCAATGCGACATCAGCGCCAGCAGGTTCGATTGCGTGCCGCTGGGCACGAACAACGCAGCCTCGAAGCCGAGCTCGTCGGCCAGGCGCTGCTGCAGGACATTTACGGTGGGATCCTCGCCGTAAACGTCGTCCCCCACCGGGGCGTCCAGCATGACCGCGCGCATGGCGGGCGTGGGCCTGGTTACCGTATCGCTGCGCAGGTCGACCCAGTCCACGTTGTGCTCCCGGCAAAGGAAGCAGCTTCGCGCGCGACCTGGCCTGAAGCAAGCGGGCACAAAAAACCCGCGACGGGCGCGGGTGAAGATGGTGGGTCGTCCGAGACTCGAACTCGGGACCAATAGATTAAAAGTCTACTGCTCTACCAACTGAGCTAACGACCCATCAGGCGAACGGGCGATTTTAAGGTTTGCGTGCGGGTCGCACAAGCAAGCGCAATAGACCGACGGCTCACGTAGGGTGGGCTTCAGCCCACCGCACCCGGGCGGCATGGTGGGCTGAAGCTCACCCTACGGATCAGGCGTAACGGGTGGGGTCGACCAGGCCTGCGGCGCGGAAGCCCTCGGCGCGCAGGTGGCAGGCGTCGCAGTGGCCGCAGGCGCGGCCCTGCGCGTCGGCCTGGTAGCAGCTCACGGTCTGGGCGAAATCCACCCCAAGGCGCTGGCCCTCGCGGGCGATGTCGGCCTTGCTCATGCGCATCAGCGGCGCGTGGATGCGCAGGCCTGCGCCTTCCACGCCGGCTTTGGTGGCGACGTTGGCCAATTGCTCGAAGGCGTCGATGAAGGCAGGCCGGCAGTCCGGGTAACCGGAATAGTCGACCGCGTTGACGCCGCAGAATATGTCGTTGGCGCCGAGCACCTCGGCCCAGCCCAGCGCGATCGACAGCATGATCGTGTTGCGCGCCGGCACGTAGGTCACGGGAATGCCCTCGCCACCTTGCTCGGGTACGTCGATATCGGCGGTCAGTGCCGAGCCGCCGATGCTGCGCAGGTCGATCTGCACGGTCTTGTGTTCGACGGCGCCAAGCGCATGGGCAACGCGCCCGGCGGCCTCCAGCTCGGAGCCATGGCGCTGGCCATAAGCGACGCTGAGCGCATGCACGGCAAAGCCCTGCTCGCGGGCGATGGCGAGAACGACGGCCGAGTCCATGCCGCCGGAGACGAGCACGACGGCGTTGCGTGGAGTGATTTGGGACATGGATCGGTTCCTTGCGTACAGCCGGTCACCGGCCGGAAAACGCTCGCGGCATCACAGGCCACGGCGTGGGTTCCCTTCCCTGCCTGCAGGGAGGGTTGGGGAGGAGTTGCCCGCGCTTGCGCGAACATCCCCAGGCCTGACCCTGCAAGCAGGGACGGCGAAGCGCTCAGTGCCCCGGCGCGTCGTTCCAGAGCAGCTTGTGCAACTGCAACTGGAACCGTACCGGCAGGCGATCGGCGATGATCCACTCGGCCAGCTCGCGCGGCTGCACCGCGCCATGCACGGGCGAGAACAGCACCATGCAGCGGCGGTCCAGCGCGTGCTCGGCGACCACGCCGCGTGCCCATTCGTAGTCGGCGCGACTGGCGATGATGATCTTGACCTGGTCGTGCGGCAGCAGATGGTCGAGGTTGCTCCACAGGTTGCGCGCGCTCTCGCCCGAGTCGGGGGCCTTCAGATCCATCACCTTGCGCACGCGCGGATCGACCGCCGACACGTCCAGCGCGCCGGAGGTTTCCAGCGAGACGTCGTAACCGGCATCGCACAGGCGACGCAGCAGGATCAAGCAGCGCTTCTGCGCCAGCGGCTCGCCACCGGTGACGCAGACGTGGTGCGCGCCGTGGCGGGCGACTTCGGCGAGGATGTCGTCGATCGCATGCCACTGCCCGCCGTGGAAGGAATACTCGGTGTCGCACCAGACACAGCGCAGCGGGCAGCCGGTCAGGCGCACGAACACGGTGCGCCAGCCGATCGCGTCGGCCTCGCCCTGGATCGAGTGGAAGATCTCGGTGATGCGCAGGCGTTCGGCCGGCACCGGCGCGACGGGCGCCTCGCCCGCGTCACTGCCCATCACACGATCCTCAGCGGATCGCCGATTGCAGCTGCAGTCGGCGCAGGCGTTCCTGCGCCAGGCTGGCGGCGCGGGAATTGGGGTACTTGCTGGTGACCTGCTGCAGCGTGGCCTTGCCGGCGTCGGTCTGCTTGAGCTCGAGCTGGCTGTAGCCGACCTTGAGCAGCGCGTCGGCCGCCTTCTCGCTCTGCGGGAACTGGCTCAACAGCCGCTGGAAAGCTTCCAGCGCCACCGGGTAGTTCATGGTCACGTAGTAGGACTCGCCGAGCCAGTACCAGGCATTGGGCGTGAGCGCGTTGTCCGGGTACTGCTGGATGAAGCTGCGGAAGCCGCGCGAGGCCTGTGCGTAGTCGCCCCCACGCAGCGCCTGGAAGGCGGTGTCGTAGGCGGCCTGCGCGTTGGCGTCGGGTGCCGCGGCGGGCGCGCTGCTGCCGCTGGCCGGTGCGGCGGTGGGCGCCTGCGCCGGAGTGACCGGGGTCGCCGCGGCAGCGGCCGAGCCGGCGGAGGCCGGGGCATTGCCCGCGGGCGTGGAATTCGTGCCGGCGCCATTGCCCTCGAGGCGGCCGAGCCGCGAGTCGAGATCGATGTACTGCGCCTTGTTCTTTTCTTCGAGCTGCCCGATGGTGTGTTGCAGCTCCTCGACCTGGCCTTGCAACTGCTGCACTTGGGATTGCAACTGCTGGACCTGGTTGACCAGGCTGGTACCGCCCTGGTTCTGGGCCTGTGCCTGCTGCTCCAGCCGCGACACGCGGTCGGCGAGGCTGAGGCGGGAGTTTTGCGCGAAGGCCGGAACGGCAATGAGCATGGCGGACGCAAACGCGCCCGCCATGCCGAGCCTGGCCGAAAAACGCTTAGCCAGTGCGCTCTTCATTACTTCGCCGTGTAGACGATCTCGACGCGGCGGTTCTTGCTCCAGCAGTCCTCGTTGTGCTCACGGCACACCGGCTTTTCCTTGCCGTAGGAGATCACTTCGATCTGGCTGGCCGAGCCACCGTTGGCCTGCAGGGCGTCGGACACGGCATTGCCGCGGCGCTCGCCCAGGCCCAGGTTGTACTCGCGGGTGCCGCGCTCGTCGGTGTTGCCTTCCAGGCGGACGTGCGATTCCGGACGGTCCTGCAGGTACTTGGCGTGGCAAGCCATGATCTGCTGGAATTCCGGCTTGATCTCGGTCTTGTCGAAGTCGAAGTACACGACGCGCTGGCGCAGGCAGGCGTCGGTGTCGAGGTCGGCCGGGGTGTACTTGTTGCTCTCCGGGGCCGGCTGGGTCGTCGGCTGCGGCTCCGGCTGGGGCTGCGGCTTGACTTCCTGCTTCTTCGAGCAAGCGGCTGCGCCGATGCACAGCAGGGCGACCAGGGCGACGCGTGCGGTCTTATTCATGGGTGACGTTCCTTCAAAACGGGTTTGAGTTCCGACAGTCAATGACGATTGCGGTGTTGGGACAGTGATCGCCGGTGGTCCGGCTTGTTGTGTGACGCTTGGTGCTACCGCGGGCCAGTCACTCGTCGCGCCTGGCAACCGTTGGCTGGACGCGTTTGACTGCGCCCTGCCCTAAGCGAAATGGCGCCAAGGCGCCGTTTCGGCCCATTCCATGGGCATTCCGCCGGAGCGCTCACGCGCCCCAACGGACAAAAAATCAACGCTTCCGGTACGGCCCCCAGGCCGGTTCGCGGACGTCCCCGTCGGACAGCACGAGGCGCTGGCGGACCTGGCCATCGGCCGAAACGGCATACAGCACGCCGCGGCGCCCTTCCGTGGCCGCGTACAACAGCATGCTGGCGTTCGGTGCGAAACTCGGGGAGTCGTCAATCGGGCCGGGGGAGATGAAACGCACCTGCCCACCCAGACTGCGATCCATGATGGCAATACGATACACGTTCCCATTGCCCTGCACCATCGCGATCAGCTTGCCGTCGAAGCTGACGTCGGCGTTGGCGTTGTTCTGCCCGTCGAAGCTGATGCGCGTGGGCGAGCCGCCGCTAGCGGACATCTGGTAGATCTGCGGCCGGCCCGAGCGGTCGGAGGTGAAATAGAGGCTCTGGCCATCGGCCGCCCAGGTCGGCTCGGTATCGATCGACAGGCTGTTGGTCAGACGCGTCTCATGACGCGAAGCCATGTCGATCACGAAGATCTCGGGGTTGCCCACGAACGACAGCGACACCGCCAGCTTGCGGCCGTCCGGCGACCAGGCCGGCGCGCCGTTGATGCCCTTCTTGTGCGCCGCAACCAGCTGGCGCGAGCCGGTGGTGATGTCCTGCACGTAGACCTGCGAGTTGCCGCTCTCGAAGGAGACGTAGGCGATCTTGGTGCCGTCCGGCGACCACGAGGGGGACAGCAGCGACTCGCGCGAGCGGGCCACCACCTGCGGGTTGTAGCCGTCCGAATCGGCCACGATCAGCGAATAGGTGGTGTTGTTGCCCAGGCCCACGGCCGTGATGTAGGCGATGCGGGTCCAGAACGCGCCGCGCACGCCGGTGATCTTCTCGTAGATCTGGTCGGCGATCTGGTGGGCCACGCCGCGCAGGTCCCCGGCCGGCGCGGTGAACGCCTGGGCCAGCAGGCTCTGCTGCTTGTTGACGTCCCACAACTCGTACTCGACGCGCAGCAAGCCACCGCCGGCGTCGCTGATGCGCCCGACCGTGATGTAGTCCTGCTTGAGCAGGCGCCAGGTCGCGAACTTGATGTCGGCGCCGCGCGAGGGCGACTCGACGATCTCGCTCTTGGCCAGCGCGCGGAACTTGCCCGAGCGGTTGAAATCGTTGCGGATGACGTCCGCCACGTCGGTCGGCAGCGGCGCGCCACCGTTCTGGGCGAACGGCACGACCACGATCGGGGTCGCCGTCTTGACGCCGCCGACAATGTCCACGTTGAGCGCCTGCGCACCCGCGGGTCCGGCGACGAGGGCGGCCAGACACAGCACGGCAAGGGCGAAGAGCGATTTCAAGTTGGGCATGAACGTCTCACTGCGGCCTGAAGGTAAGGGTCAGTTCGCGGCTGAAGACGCTCTCGAACCCCTTGTACGGCAAGGTCTTGGTCCTGAGTACGGCGTTTTCGATCGAGCGCTTGCCCGCGTCATCGTACGGGCAGCTCGAATCGACCTTCGCACTCATCACATCGCCCCCTACCAACTGGACGATATGCACCTTGCACGGAACATCCGGCATGTTATCCGGACGTAACCAGTTGGGCGTGACCGCATTCTGAATGGCCGCTGCATACTGGTCGGCCAGGGAGCTGTTCTGGGCGTTGTTGCCGGTCTGGCGCTGGGCCGCGTGCGGCACGTCGGACAGGCCCTCGTCCTTGGCGTCCTTGAGGTCTTCCAGTTGCTGCTTGGCCTGTTTGGCGCGGTTCTCGGCCTTCTGGCGCGCCGCGGCGGCCGCGTCCATCTTGGCGAACAGCTCGTCCAGCTGCTTCTTCTGCTCTTCCTTCTTCTTGGCCGCCTGGGCGTCCAGCTCGGCCTGGCGTTGGCGCTGTTTCTCTTCCTGTTCCTTCTTGGCCTCCTCCGCCTTTTCCAGCGCGTCGGCGACGATCTTTTCCTGGTCGACCACATCCGGATGTTCCGGCGGCGGCGGCAGGGTCTTGATCTCCGGCGGCGGCGTTTTCACGTCCGGAGGGGTCACCGTGGGCGGCGGCGGGATGGTCGGCACCGGCTTGGCCTTCTTTACCGCTTTGGGTGGCGGCGCGCCGGTGGGGCCGATCAGCGTGGCCTCGATCACGGGGCCTTGCAGTTCGAGCGGCTTCGAGCAGGTGATCGGGTTCCAGCTCGCCGGCAGGTGCAGGGTGCTGAACAGGCTTTCATAGAACGAGCACGGCACGATCGCCAGCGCGAGGAAGCCGACGATGCCAAGGTGCAGGACGGCGGAAAGCAGGACCGCCGTGGAGGTGCCCTTATTTTCCCGCATTGCCCGCGCCCGACCCCTGCGGCTGGCTCATCAGGCCGACCTTGCTGACGCCGGCCTGCTGCAGATCGGCCAGCACCTGGTAGACGCCCTCATACTTGCCTTCGCGATCGCCGGCCACCAGCACGCTGATGTCCGGGTTGGCCTTGACGAACGCGCCGACCTTGGCCTGCATGGTGGCGACATCGACCGGCTCCTTCTTGGCCCCCTCAAGGCTCAGGAACAGGCTGCCGTCGGCGTCGACCGAAACGATCACCGGGTTCTTCTTGTCGGCCAGCGACTTGGCGTTGGCCTGCGGCAGGTTGACGTCGACGTTCGCGTTCATCATCGGCGCGGTGACCATGAAGATGATCAGCAGCACCAGCATCACGTCGATATACGGCACGACGTTGATCTCGGACTTGAGCTTCATGCGCTTGTGGCGCGCAGCGTTTCGCATGGCCATGGGCTTGCCCTCGTCAGGCCACTTCGTCGGTCTGGATCTGCCGCTGCAGGACCGAGGAGAACTCTTCCTGGAACACCTCGTAGCGCGAAGCCACGCGCTCGACCTTGTTGGCGTAGCGGTTGTACGCCCACACCGCTGGAATGGCGGCGAACAGGCCCATGGCGGTGGCGATCAGCGCTTCGGAGATGTGCGGCGCGACCACGGCAATGGTGACGTCCTTGACCTCGCCCAGGCCCTGGAACGCGCCCATGATGCCCCACACGGTGCCGAACAGGCCGATGTACGGGCTGATCGAACCGACGTTGGCGAGGAACTCCAGGTTGCGTTCGAGCCCGCCGATCTCGCGGGTTCCAGCCACGCGCATGGCGCGTTCGGTGCCTTCCATCACCACGCGCATGTCGTGCGTCTTGCGCTGGCGCTGGCGGGCGAACTCGCGGAAGCCCGATTCAAAGATCGTCTCCATGCCGCCGTTGTCGGCGTTGCGCCCGCTGACCTCGCGGAACAGGCCGGCCAGGTCGCCACCGGACCAGAAGCGCTCCTCGAACGCCTCGGCGTTCTCCATCGCCGCCTTCATCTGCGAGTACTTGCGAAGGATGATGACCCAGGACAGGAAGGAGAACACCAGCAGCAGCAGCATCACCAGCTGCACGGGCAGGCTGGCCTCGGCGACCAGCTTGAAAATGTTCAATCCACCGTTCATGGCTTGGGGGTTCTCCGGGGCGTGCTTTTCAAAGGGCGAAGCATCAGGGGGCAAGGCCGGGGATGAGGTCGGCCGGGATCGGCGCCGGGCGCATGCGGTTCAAGTCCACGCAGGCGACCCGCACCTGGGCGCGGACCAGCTCCGTGCCGTCCGCACGGCCGATCGCTTGATCGAACAGGATACTGGCTGAACGCCACGCTTTGACGGTCACCGTCACCGACAGTTCATCATCCAGCAGGGCCGGGCGCAGGAAATCCAGCTCCATCGCGCGCACCATGAAGGCCAGGCCGGTGGCCGCGCGCAAGGCCGACTGGTCCACGCCCTGCGCGCGCAGCCACTCGCTGCGGGCACGCTCCAGGAAACGCAGGTAACTGACGTGGTAGACCACGCCGCCGGCATCGGTGTCTTCCCAATAGACGCGGACGGGCCAAATGAAGGGGGGCATGATGGATATCCGAATGTGTGTGAGTGGATCGCAAGGCCTCCCCCATCCGCCCTTCGGGCACCTTCCCCCGCGCGCGGGGGAAGGCTCGGGGGATGCGGCACCCTGATCCTTCCCGCACGCGGGGAAGGCTCGGGATGCGGCACCTTGGTCCTTCCCCCGTTCCACGGGGGAAGGTGCCCGCAGGGCGGATGGGGGAGACGTGCCTCAGCCCTCGGGCGCAGCGTCGAACATGTCGCCCACCACCGCCTGCCGCGGCGGCGGATTGCGGCCCAGGTGCCGCCAGGCCTTGGCGGCAGCCATGCGTCCGCGCGCGGTGCGGATCAGGAAACCCTGCTGGATGAGGTAGGGCTCGACCACGTCTTCCAGCGTGCCACGGTCTTCGGAAAGCGCGGCGGCCAGCGACTCGACGCCGACCGGGCCGCCATCGAAACTTTCGATGATGGTGGCGAGCAGCCGGCGATCCAGTTCGTCGAAGCCCTGGGCGTCGACCTTGAGCATGTCCATCGCCGCCTGCGCCGCCTCGCGCGTGATCTTTCCGCCCGCGCGAACCTCGGCGTAATCACGCACGCGGCGCAACAGGCGGTTGGCGATGCGCGGCGTGCCGCGCGAGCGGCGGGCGATCTCCGCCGCGCCCTCGACCTCGCACTCGATCCCGAGGATCCGCGCCGAGCGACGCACGATCGCGGTCAGCTCCTCGGGCGAATAGAACTCCAGCCGCTGCACGATGCCGAAGCGGTCGCGCAGCGGCGCGGTGAGCAGGCCGGCGCGCGTGGTCGCGCCAATCAGCGTGAACGGGGGCAGGTCCAGCTTGATCGAGCGCGCGGCCGGGCCCTCGCCGATCATGATGTCGATCTGGAAGTCCTCCATCGCCGGGTACAGCACTTCCTCGACCACGGGCGAGAGGCGATGGATCTCGTCGACGAACAGCACGTCGTTCTTCTCGAGATTGGTCAGCAATGCGGCCAGGTCGCCGGCCCGCTCCAGCACCGGGCCCGAGGTGGAGCGCACGTTGACGCCCAGCTCGTTGGCGATCACGTGGGAGAGCGTGGTCTTGCCCAGGCCCGGCGGCCCGAAGATCAGCACGTGGTCGAGCGCGCCGCCGCGCTTCCTGGCCGCCTCGATGTAGATCGAAAGCTGCTCGCGCACCGCCTGCTGGCCCAGGTAGTCGTCCAGGCGCTTCGGGCGGATCGAGGCCTCCAGCGCCTCGTCGTCGAGCTGGGCGGCGGAGGTGATGATGCGGGCTTCGGTCATGCAGCCATTATGGCAGGCCGCCGGAAGAGCCGTCTTTAACCGGCGTCGGCATCTTCCCCCTGTTCGCCTTGCCGCGCGATCGGGCTCCCTTCAGTGGGACAGGTAGTAGAGCGCCCGCCCCATGCTCGTACCTGCGAGCAGGGCCATCGCAAACACAACCGACGACGCAAGCACGATCACCCCCACGCGAACGGCCAACGGACAATTTGCCAGTCCACCTTCCATCCGAGCCAGATCCACCTCCATCACGCTCCTCCACTGGCAAAGAAAAACGATCGAATGCCGCTAGATTTCGACCTGCGCACCCAACTCGATCAGGCGGTTGCCCGGAATCTGGAAGAACGCCGTCGCCGGCAATGCGTTGCGGGCGAGGAAGGCGAACAGCTTGTCGCGCCAAAGCGCCATGCCGGGGCGGCGCGCATCCGCGACGATGGTCTCGCGCGAGAGGAAGAAGGTCGTGTCCATCAGATCGAAAGTGAGCCCCTCGCGGCCACACAGCGATAGCGCGTGCGGGATGTTCGGGTCTTCCGCGAAGCCGAAGCGCAGCTCCAGCCCGTAGAAGCCACCGTCCATCGGCGTGATCTCGATGCGTTCGTCGGCTTCGGCCACCGGCGTTTCCAGGATCTGCACGGTGAGCATCACGTTGCGCTCGTGCAGCACCTTGTTGTGCTTGAGATTGTGCAGCAGCGCGTGCGGCACGGCGTACTGGTTGGCAGTGAGGAACACCGCCGTACCGGGCACGCGCAACGGCGGGTGCTCGGCCATGTTCTCGATGAACGGCGCCAGCGCCAACCCGCCCTGCTTGATCTCGCGCACCACCAGCTCACGGCCGCGGCGCCAGGTAGTCATCACGGCGAACAGGAACAGGCCAAGCACCAGCGGGAACCAGCCGCCGTCGGGAATCTTCAGCGTGTTCGCGCCAAAGAAGGACAGGTCCACGCACAACAGGCCGATGGTCAGCGGAATCACCGCCGCCAGGCTCCAGTTCCAGCGGCGCCAGGCCACCAGCATCACCAGCAGCGTGTCGATCGCCATGGTGCCGGTCACCGCGATGCCGTAGGCGCCGCCCAGCGCTTTGGACGATTGGAAGCCGACCACGGTCAGGATCACCATCACCATCAGCGCGCGGTTCACCCACGGCAGGAAGATGTGGCCGATCGCCTCGCGCGAGGTGTGCACCACCTGCATGCGCGGGACGAAGCCGAGCTGGATCGCCTGACGGGTCACCGAGAAGGCCCCGGAAATCACCGCCTGCGAAGCGATCACCGCCGCTGCGGTGGCGAGCACGATCATCGGATAGCCGGCCCAGTCCGGCACCGCATGGAAGAACGGATTGACCGCCGCTTCCGGCTCGTGCAACAGCAGTCCGCCCTGGCCGTAGTAGTTGAGCAGCAACGAGGGCAGCACGAAGAAGAACCAGGCGGCGCGGATCGGGAAGCGGCCGAAATGGCCCATGTCGGTGTACAGCGCCTCGGCGCCAGTCACGCACAGCACCACGGCACCCAGGGCGACGAACGAGATCACCCCATGCGAGGCAAAGAAGCGCACGGCGTACCAGGGCGAGAGCGCCTTGAGCACCTCGGGCGCCTGCAGGATGTTCCACACACCGATCACCGCCAGGGCCAGGAACCAGATGCCCATCACCGGGCCGAACAACGCCCCGACTTTCGCCGTGCCGTGTTTCTGCAGCCAGAAGAGGAACAGCAGGACCAGCACCGCCAGCGGCACGACCCAATTGCTCAGCGATGGCGCCATCACTTCAAGGCCCTCCACCGCGGACAACACCGAGATCGACGGCGTGATCACGCCATCGCCGAAGAACAGCGCTGCGCCGAGCAGCGCCATCAGCATCACCACCCGCCGCGCCATCGGCGAGCCGCCGACCGCGCGCTGGGCCAGGGTCATCAGCGCCATGATGCCGCCTTCGCCGCGGTTGTCCGCGCGCATCACCAGGGTGACGTACTTGATCGCCACCACGATGATCAACGCCCAGGTGACCAGCGACAGCACACCCAGCACGGTACTTTCGGACGGATGCAGGCCGTACTCGGGGCGGAACACTTCGGCCAGCGTGTACAGCGGGCTGGTGCCGATGTCGCCGAACACCACGCCGATGGCGCCCAGGATCAGCGCGGCCTTGGTGCCGTGCAGCTTTTCGTCGGATTCGGACTCGGCCGGCGGTGGCGCGTTGCGGGATGCGTCGTTCATGTCTCTCGCTCGTGCACTGCGCTCAGTGGCCCAGTGCGGCGCGCAGCGCCTTGCGGATGATCGCTTCGGCGTCGTCGCCCTCGGCGGCGACTTTTTGCACGAGGCGGGTTACTTCGGCGGGTTTGTAGCCCAGTTGCTGCAGGGCGACGGTGGCTTCGCCTGCCGGATCCAGCGGTGCGCCGGAGGCCTTGCCGGAGAGGCCAGGCAGCATCGCACCGAGGCCTTCGACCCGGTCGCGCAGCTCGACCACGATGCGCTCGGCGGTTTTCTTGCCAATGCCCGGGATCTTGGTCAGCGCGACCACGTCGCCGGCCTGCACCAGTCGCGCGAAATCGGCAGTGGAAACACCAGACAGCACCGCCAGCGAGATCTTCGCGCCGATGCCCGAGACCTTCTGCAGGTTTCGGAACAGCGCGCGCTCGTCCTCGCGCAGGAAGCCGTACAGCGCAACGCTGTCCTCCTTCACCGCGTAATGGGTGAGCAGGGTTACTTCCTTGCCGGTCTGCGGCAGGTCGTAGATGGTCGACATCGGCGCCTCCAGCTCGTAGCCGACGCCGCCGACCTCCACCAGCAGCCAGGGCGGCTGCTTGGAAACCAGGGTGCCGCGCAGTCGTCCGATCATCGCCGCCTCCAGGCCGTACGGGGAATGCCCACGCGCGCAAGGCTTGCGCGCGTGTGCGCATGGGTGACCGCGATCGCCAGCGCGTCGGCCGCGTCCGGCTGCAACGGGCCCTTCAAGCCGAGCAGGACGCCCACCATGTGCTGGACCTGCGTCTTGTCGCCGCGGCCGCTGCCGACCACGGCCTGCTTGATTTCTGTGGGCGCATACTCGTGCACCGCCAGGCCCCTTGCCGCCACCGCGCAGATCGCCGCGCCGCGCGCCTGGCCGAGCTTCAGCGCCGAATCCGGGTTGCGCGCCATGAACACGCGTTCGATGCCGCACTCGGCCGGCTGATGATCGCCGATGATGGCGGTGAGCTCGTCAAAGATGCGTTTCAGGCGCAGCGGGAAGGTTTCCTCGCCCGCCACTGCCAGTGCGCCGTGGTGCACGTGCGTGAGCTTGCCCACCGCGTCGACGTCGATGATGCCGAAGCCGGTGCGCTGGCTGCCGGGATCGATGCCGAGGATGCGGCAGCCTGAGGTTTCGGATCGGGTGTTCATGCGGGACACGATCGCCGGCTCACGTACGCCGCCGGCGGCATGCACATGCATCGCCGGCCCGGTCGTCAGCCATCGGCCGGCAGCAGTGCGTTGTGATAGACCTCGCTCACGTCGTCCAGCGCGTCGAGGCGCTCGAGCAGGTCGGTCAGCGGTTCGAGCACGTCATCAGGAACGGCCACGCGGTTGTTCGCTCGCATGCCCACGCCTGCGTGCAGCGATTCCAGGCCGGCATCGGCCAGCGCCTGTTGCACCGCTTCGAAATTTTCCGGCGCGCACAGCACGGTGCTCTCGCCGTTCTCGTTCACCACGTCATCGGCGCCGGCTTCCAGCGCCGCCTCCAGCACCTTTTCCTCGGCCGCCTCGTCACCGCCGGTGGCGAAGGTGAGCTCGCCGCAGCGGGTGAACTGGAACGCCACCGAGCCGGAGGTGCCCAGGTTGCCGCCATGCCTGGTCAGCGCATGGCGCACGTCGGCGACGGTGCGGGTGGGGTTGTCGGTGAAGCATTCGATGATCATCGCCACGCCGCCCGGGCCGTAGCCCTCGTAGCGCAGCTCCTCCCCGCCGCCCTCGGCACCCGAGCCGCGCTTGATCGCGCGTTCGATCGTGTCCTTGGTCATGTTGGCCGACAGCGCCTTGTCCACCGCCGCGCGCAGGCGCGGGTTGGCGGCCGGGTCGGCGACGCCAGCGCGGGTGGCGACGGTAATTTCGCGGATCAGCTTGGTGAACACCTTGGCGCGCTTGGCGTCTTCGGCGTTCTTGCGGCCTTCGATGGACGGGCCTCTACCCATGGCGGGAAACCTGAACAATGGACAAGCGGGCGATTTTACTCCAACCCGTGGTGGCGCCGACAAATTTCCGCTCCGGGAGCGCACCCGCCCGCAACCGGGCAGCTGGCGCTCGCGCACAGGTGCGCCCCTACAGCGAGGCGAAACGGCCGTGCTGCAGGAAATGCACCACCTGCTGGGCAGCGTCGGCCGACAGCACCAGGCCGGTGTGGCTGGTTTCGACCACGCAGTGGTCGGTGAGCCCGGGCAGGCGCGTTTCGGCGACCGCGACGGTGCCATCGTGCTCGCCTTCCATGTGGGCGAGCATGGCGCCCAGGCCGATCGGCACGCGGCCGGCGATGACACCCACCTCGCGCGGGCCGTCCCAGCGTTCCATGCCGTGCTCCAGCAGTTCGCGGTTGTGGCCCAGCAGCGCCTCGCCACCCTGGCCGAAGCCGGCGAAACCGCGCGCCGCGGCGCTGCCCTGCAGCGGGGAGCCCAGGCAGACGATCCGGCCCGGCGGCAGGTCGGCCGCCTCGCGGCAGGCCTGCAACGCCAGCAGGCCGCCCAGGCTGTGGCCCACCAGATGCACCGGCCCGGGCGCAAAGCGTTGCATGCGCAGGTGCAGGCGCTCGACGATGCGCTCCTGCGAGGAGACCACGCTCATGTAGTCGAAGCGGTCGACCGCGAAGCCGGCATCGGCCATCCGCTTGTGCAGCAGGCCCAGCGCGAAGCCGCGCATCCACAGGCCGTGCAGCAGAATGATCTGGTCGGGCATGGAGAATCCGGCAGCCGTCGTGGGGTGGGCTTGAGCCCACCATGGGGATTTACGGCAGGTGGCAAGGTGGGCTCAAGCCCACCCTACACAACCGCGTCAGCCGGCTACCTTGACGTGCAGTTCCTTCAACTGCGCCTCGGCCACCGGCGAGGGCGCATCGGTCATCAGGTCCTGCGCACTGGTGGTCTTGGGGAAGGCGATCACGTCGCGGATCGACTCGGTGCCGGCCATCAGCGCAGCGATGCGGTCGATGCCGAAGGCCAGGCCGCCGTGCGGCGGCGCGCCGAACTTCAGCGCCTTGAGCAGGAAGCCGAACTTCGCCTCGGCCTCCTCCGCGCCGATGCCGAGCAGTTCGAACACCGCGCTCTGCATCTCCGGGCGGTGGATACGGATCGAACCGCCGCCGATCTCGTTGCCGTTGAGCACCATGTCGTAGCCACGGCTGACCGCAGTGGCGGCGTTGGCCTTGAGATCGGCGATGTCGTCGACCTTCGGCGCGGTGAACGGATGATGCAGCGCGACGTAGCGCTGTTCCTCGTCGTCGTACTCGAACATCGGGAAATCGGTGACCCACAACGGCTTCCAGCCCGCCTCGACCAGCCCGCGGTCCTTGCCGACCTTCAGGCGCAGCGCGCCCATGAAGTCGGTGACGGTCTTCCACTTGCCCGCGCCGACGAACACGATGTCGCCGGTCTGCGCGCCGGTGGCAGCGAGCACCGCCTCCAGCGCCGTGTCGTCGAGGAACTTGGCGACCGGCGAGCTGACGCCCTCGCGGCCCTTGGCGCGGTCCTCGACCTTGATCCAGGCCAGGCCCTTGGCGCCGTAGCGCGCGACGTACTCGGTCAGCCCGTCGATGTCCTTGCGCGAGAGTGCCGCACCACCAGGCACGCGCAGCGCGGCCACGCGGCCGGCTGGGTCATTAGCCGGCTCGGCGAACACCTTGAACTCGACGGCCTTCAGCGCGTCGGCGACGTCGGCCAGTTCCAGCGCAATGCGCAGGTCCGGTTTGTCCGAGCCAAAACGGCGCATCGCCTCGGCGTAGGTCATGCGCGGGAAGGTGGCATCCAGCTCGACGTCGACCACTTCCTTGAACACGTGGCGGATCAGCCCCTCGACGAAGTCCTGCACGTCCTGCTCTTGGACGAAGGCGAACTCCAGGTCGAGCTGGGTGAATTCCGGCTGGCGGTCGGCGCGCAGGTCCTCGTCGCGGAAGCAACGGGCGATCTGGTAGTAGCGGTCGAAGCCCGCCATCATCAGGATCTGCTTGAACAGCTGCGGCGACTGCGGCAGCGCGTAGAACTGGCCCGGATGCACGCGGCTGGGCACCAGGTAGTCGCGCGCGCCCTCGGGCGTGGCCTTGGTCAGGATCGGCGTCTCGATGTCCTGGAAACCGCGCGCGTCGAGATAACGGCGCAGCGCCTGCACCAGCGCGATGCGCCGGCGCATCATCGCCTGCATTTCCGGCCGGCGCAGATCGAGGTAGCGGTAGGTCATCCGCAGGTCCTCGTTGGGGTTCTCGTGCATGGCGAAGGGCAGGTCCTTCGCCGCGTTGAGCACCTCCACCGTGTCGGCCAGCAACTCGACCGTGCCGGTCTTGAGCTTGTCGTTGACCGACAGGCGCTTGCGGATCGTGCCGGTGACCTTCAGGCAGTACTCGTTGCCGACCTCGCCCGCCACCGCGAAGGCGTCCGCGTTCTCGCGCTCGATGACCACCTGGGCGATGCCCTCGTGGTCACGCAGGTCGATGAAGGCGACGTGGCTCTGCAGGCGGATCGTGTTGACCCAGCCGCACAGGGTGACGGTCTGGCCGACCAGCGACTCGTCGATGAGGCCGCAGTAGTGCGTGCGCATAGGAACGGGAACTCCGGGGATGGTGCCGATTGAGGCGTGCGAACGGGCGATTTTAGCATCGGCCCGTCGGCCGCAGGCAGGCAGCCCCTGTAGGAGCGCACCCTGTACGCGACCGTGACGCATCCGGGTCGCGCACAGGGTGCGCTCCTACAACTGAGGAATGGCTTGGCTTAGTCGCTGGAAGGCTTGCTCTCGGCTGCCGGCGCGGGCGCAGGCGCAGCAGCCTTGGCCTCGCCGTCCCCCGCCAGGTTGCGCTTCTTGTCGCCATCCTTCTTGAAGTCGGTCTCGTACCAGCCGCTCCCGGCCAGGCGGAACGAGGGCGCGCTCAGCTTGCGCTGCACACGCGGCGCCTCGCAGGACGGGCAGGAAGACGGGTCCGGGTCGGACAGTTTCTGCAGGCGGTCGAAACGGTGCCCGCACTGGGCGCACTCGAATTCGTAGATGGGCATGGGTGACAACTCCGGGCAGGCAGCCCTGAAACGCTGGTGCGCATTATCGAGTCGTCGGTCGCGATTTCAATGGTGCGCGCCTTGGCGCGGGTGCGGCGCCGGGAGTAGCCTGCCTCCCAGGCGCGCATGGATTCCACGCGACACCACGCCTGCGCGCGCCCCTGTGGACGTCGATACGTCCGTCGATCCCGATGCCACCGCCGGCTGTGCATCGCCACACCGTGACAGGAGTTCCCCGTGAAGCATCCCCACCGTTTCCCCCACCTGGCGCTGCTCCCCGCGGCACTGCTGCTCGCCTGCTCCGCAGCCCACGCGCAGGACACCTCCCTGGGCACCAAGAGCGCGAAGAATCTGGGCACCGTGATCGTCACCGGCACGCGCGCCGACAACCGCACCGAAAGCAGTTCCCTCACGCCGGTCGACGTGGTTTCTGCACAACTGCTCAAGCAGACCGGCACCACCGAGCTCTCCACCGCGTTGGCGCGGGTGATTCCTTCGCTGACCTTTCCGCGCCCGTCGGCTGCCGATACCGCCGACTCGCAGCGCCCTGCGCAGTTGCGCGGCCTCTCGCCCGACCAGGTGCTGGTGCTGGTCGACGGCAAGCGCTGGCACCCGGGCGCGATCATCCTGACCAACGGCGTGCTGGGCCGCGGCTCGCAGGCGGTCGACCTCAATACCATCCCGATCGATGCCATCGACCATATCGAGGTGTTGCGCGATGGCGCTTCGGCGCAGTACGGCTCCGACGCCATCGCCGGCGTGATCAACATCGTGCTGAAGAAAGGCGCCGAAGGCGGCGACGTGGCGCTGTCCGGCGGCCAGTACTCGGCCGGCGACGGACGCAAGTGGCAGGGCTCGGCCAACGCGGGCATCCCGCTTTCCGACGCCGGCTGGATCCGTTTCACCGCGCAGGCCGGCCACCAGGACTACACCAACCGCGCCGGCCCCAACCGCACGCGTCCCCAGGAAGGCGTCACCCAGCGCTACGGCGACCCGGAAGTGACCGACCGCAACCTGATGCTCAACGGGCAGTACGACCTCGGTGGCGCGCAGCTGTACGCGTTCGGCCACTACGGCAAGCGCGACTCGGTGTCGCCGGCGTTCTTCCGCAACCTGGACAACGCCAACGCGGTGCCCTCGCTCTACCCCAACGGTTATCTCCCGCTGGAAAACGCCCAGGCGACCGACCGCTCGCTGGTGGTGGGCATCCGCGGCAAGACCGACGGTGGCTGGCGCTGGGACGTCTCCGGCAACTACGGCGGCAACCGGGTGTCGTACGCCACCTTCAACACGCTCAACCGCGCCTATCTCAATGACTTCGGCAGCACGCCCACGCGCTTCCACGACGGCATCCTGGATGCCGCACAACAGTCGCTGGACGTGGATATCGCCAAGGACCTGTCGGTCGGCTGGCTGCCCAATGACGTGACGCTCGCCTTCGGTGCCGAATACCTGCGCCAGAGCTACCAGATCCGCGCCGGCGACCTGCCCTCCTACTACACCGGCACGTCCGGCTTCTCTGGTGGCGCGCAGGGCTTCGGTGGCTACCAGCCGGCCAACGCCGGCTCGCATGACCGCCACGACGTGGCCGAGTACGTGAGCGTGGAGACCAATCTCACCGACCGTCTGGGTACGTCGCTGGCCGTGCGTCACGAGGACTACTCCGACTTCGGCACCACCACCTCCGGTGCGCTGGCGGCCCGCTTCGACTTCACCGACCGCTTCGCCCTGCGCGGCAGCGCCTCGACCGGCTTCCGTGCGCCATCGCTGGCGCAGCAGTACTACTCGTACACCTCCTCGCTGTATTTCGGCGAAGGCAACTCGCTGGGCCTGCCTGCAGGCATCTACAACACCGGCCTGGTGTCCTCCACCAGCGCCATTGCCACGCTGCTCGGCGGCGAGCCGCTGAAGCCGGAGAAGTCGCGCAACCTCACCTTCGGCGCCGTGTGGAGCCCGGTCGACGGACTGGACCTCAGCGCGGACCTCTACCAGATCAAGATCCGCGACCGCGTCACGCTCTCCAGCACCATCTCCACCACCTCCCCCGCGGTACGCGACTATCTGGCCGCCAACGGCATCACCAACACCAACTTCAGCGGTATCTCCTACTTCACCAATGCGGTGAACACGCGCACGCGCGGCATCGACCTGGTCGCCAGCTATCTGTTCGACGTGGGTGACGGTGCCTCGCTGCACACCACCGTCAGCTACAACTACAACAAGAACGAGGTGACCGACGTACGGCCGAACCCCGCGGTGCTGGACGCCCTGGGGGTGAGCTTCAGGCGCATCGACCGCCGTGACCAGTTCGGCCTGCTGGCCGACACCACGCCACGCAGCAAGCTGATCTTCAACTGGCTCTACACCAACGGCCGCTGGAGCCTGGACAGCACGCTGACGCGCTACGGCAGCTTTACCTCGTACAACTCGACCAACCCTGCACTGGACCAGACGTTCGACTCGAAGTGGTTGTTCGACCTGGCGCTCAATTACTCGATGGACCGCTGGATGTTCTCGGTGGGCGCGGACAACGTGTTCGACAGCTACCCGGACCGCGTGATCGAGGCCAGCGACAACAACGGTGCGATGCCCTACAGCGTGTTCTCGCCGTTCGGGTTCAACGGCGCGTACGTGTACGGGAAGATCCGGTACAGCTGGTAGTGCCTCAAGCCGGCTCCCTCTCCCTTCCGGGGAGAGGGTTGGGGTGGGGGCCGGGGCTCGCCACGAACCTTCGCCGAGCGCAAAGACGAAGAACCTCGCCGGTTCGTGGAAGGCGCCTGGCTTGCCGACGCGTCCGCGCCACCACGACGCGCGGCTCTTGTGTAGGAGCGCCCTAGGGCGCGACCGCCATGCCACGCCCGCGCCCGCGGTCGCGCCCAAGGGCGCTCCTACATTGGCATTGACAGGTTTTCACGCGAGCCCCGGGCCTCACCCTGGCCCTCTGCCCGGAGGGAAGAGGGAGCAAGAGCCTGGCGTGGTGGTCGGCGTCAGGCGGCCTTGAAGGTCAGGTGCCCGCCCGCGGCATCGACGTGAATGGTGGTGCCGGGCGCGAAGCGCCCTTCCAGGATTTCCCTCGCCAAAGGGTTCTCCAGTTGCTGCTGGATCGCCCGCTTGAGCGGCCGCGCGCCATACACGGGGTCGAAACCCACGTTGCCCAGCAGCGCCAGCGCGTTGTCGCCGATCTCCAGCTTGAGATCGCGCTCGGCCAGCCGCTTCTCCAGGTAGGCCAACTGGATCTTGGCAATGGCACGGATCTGGTCTTTCTCCAGCGGCCGGAACACCACCAGCTCGTCCAGGCGGTTGATGAACTCGGGCCGGAAGTGCGCCTGCACCACGCCCATCACCGCCGCCTTCATCTTGGTGTACTGCTCCTCCGGGTCGCCGCCCGAATCGGCCGCGTCCTGGATCATCTGCGAGCCCAGGTTCGAGGTCATCACGATGACGGTGTTGCGGAAGTCCACCGTGCGGCCCTGGCCATCGGTCAGGCGCCCGTCGTCCAGCACCTGCAGCAGGATGTTGAACACGTCCGGGTGCGCCTTCTCCACCTCGTCCAGCAGGATCACCGCGTAGGGGCGGCGGCGCACCGCCTCGGTGAGGTAACCGCCCTCCTCGTAGCCGACGTAGCCCGGAGGTGCGCCGATCAGGCGGGCAACCGAATGCTTCTCCATGAACTCGCTCATGTCGATGCGCACCATCGCTTCGGACGTGTCGAACAGGAATTCGGCCAGCGCCTTGCACAGCTCCGTCTTGCCCACGCCGGTGGGACCTAAGAACAGGAACGAGCCGTACGGGCGGTTCGGATCGGACAGGCCTGCACGGGCGCGGCGGATCGCATCGGACACCGCGCGCACCGCCTCGTCCTGGCCGACCACGCGCTTGTGCAGCGCCTCCTCCATGTGCAGCAGCTTCTCCCGCTCACCCTCGAGCATCTTGGACACGGGGATGCCGGTCCAGCGCGAGACGACCTCGGCGATCTCCTCGTCGGTGACGCGGTCCTGCACCAGCTTGAATTCCTGCTTCTCGGCCGCCTGCGCGGCGGCGAGCTGCTTTTCGAGCTCCGGCAACTGGCCGTACTGGATCTCGCTCATCCGGGCGTAGTCCTGCCGGCGCTGGGCCGCTTCCAGCTCCAGCCGCGCCGCCTCGATCTGCTCCTTGATCTTGGTCGCACCCTGCAGCGCGGCCTTCTCTGATTTCCACACCTCGTTCAAGTCGGAGAACTCGCGTTCGAGCTTCTCGATGTCGCTTTCCAGATCGGCCAGGCGCTTCTTCGACGCCTCGTCGGTCTCCTTCTTGAGCATCTCGCGCTGGATCTTCAGCTGCGTGAGGCGGCGCTCCAGGCGGTCGAGTTCCTCCGGCTTGGAGTCGATCTCCATGCGGATGCGCGAGGCGGCCTCGTCCATCAGGTCGATCGCCTTGTCAGGCAGCTGGCGGTCGGTGATGTACCGGTTGGACAGCGTGGCCGCGGCGACGATCGCCGGGTCGGTGATCTCCACGCCGTGGTGAACCGCATAGCGCTCCTTGAGGCCACGCAGGATCGCGATGGTGTCCTCCACGCTCGGCTCGCCGACGAATACCTTCTGGAAGCGACGCTCCAGGGCCGCGTCCTTCTCGATGTACTTGCGGTATTCGTCCAGCGTGGTGGCGCCGATGCAGTGCAGCTCGCCGCGCGCCAGCGCGGGCTTCAACATGTTGCCTGCGTCCATCGCGCCCTCGGCCTTGCCGGCGCCGACCATGGTGTGCAGCTCGTCGATGAACAGGATCACCCGCCCTTCCTGCTTGGCCAGGTCGTTGAGCACGGCTTTGAGGCGCTCCTCGAACTCGCCGCGGAACTTGGCGCCGGCGATCAGCGCGCCCATGTCCAGGGCCAGCACGCGGCGGTCGCGCAGGCCCTCGGGTACCTCGCCCTTGACGATGCGCTGGGCCAGCCCCTCGACGATCGCGGTCTTGCCCACGCCCGGCTCGCCGATCAGCACCGGGTTGTTCTTGGTGCGCCGCTGCAGCACCTGGATGGTGCGGCGGATCTCCTCGTCGCGGCCGATCACCGGGTCGAGCTTGCCGCTCTCGGCGCGCGAGGTGAGGTCGACGCAGTACTTCTCCAGCGCCTGGCGCTGGTCTTCGGCGTTCTCGCTCTGCACCTTCTCGCCGCCACGCACCTTGTCGATGGCCGCTTCCAGGTTGGCCTTGGTGGCGCCGGCGGCCTTCAGCGCCGCGCCGACCTCGCCCTTGTCCTCCAGCGCAGCCAGCACGAACAGCTCGCTGGCGATGAACTGGTCGCCGCGCTGCTGCGCGAGCTTGTCGGTCAGGTTGAGCAGCCGCGTCAGGTCGTTGCCGACGCTGATGTTGCCTTCCTGCCCGCGTACCTGCGGCAGCCGGCCGAGGATTTCGCCGACGCGTTCGCGCAGTGCCGGCACGTTGACGTGCGCCTGGGTCAGCAGCGGTGCGGTCGAGCCGCCCTGCTGGTCGAGCAGTGCCGCCATCACGTGCGCCGGCTCCAGGATGTTGTTGTCGCGGCCCACGGCCAGCGACTGCGCGTCGGCCAGGGCCTGCTGGAAACGCGAGGTGAGTTTGTCCATCCGCATGAGTGGATCCTTCGAAAATCACAGGGCGGCCCCCGCCGCGATGCGCATGAGATAGGGGCGTCTCAGTGGCCTTCAAGACGGCCGGTACCGCCTGTTCGACGCAGGGGCCTGACCCGTATCATTTTCGGTTCAGCCCGCAGGGACGCCGTGTGATGAAACCTTCCGGATCGCGTGTATGAGCCGCCTCGCGTGGGCGTGGTTCAACGCGCTGCAATTGCTTTTCACCCTGCTCTGGACCGCCGCCTGGATCTGCCTGGCGCTGTTGGTGCGCCTGCTCACCGGCGGACGCCACTGGCCGCTGCGGATGGCCTCGCGCTGCTGGGCGCCCGGGCTGCTGCACGGCGCCGGCGCGCGGCTGGAAGTGCACGGACTGGAGCGGGTCGACTGGTCGCGGCCGCACGTATTCGTGGCCAACCACCAGTCGATGATCGACATCTGCGCGCTGTTCCGCGCCGTGCCGGTGCCGTTGCGCTTCGTGCTGAAGCAGGAGCTGGCGAGGGTGCCCTTCGTCGGCTGGTACGCACAGGCGATGGGCATGGTGTTCATCGAGCGCGCCAGCGCACGCAGTTCGGCGCGCCGCCTGCGTGCGGCGGTCGAGGTCGTGCGTGGCGGGGCCAGCGTTTGTGCGTTCCCGGAAGGCACGCGCAGCCGCGGCCGTGTGGGCCCGTTCAAGGGCGGCGCCTTCCAGCTGGCGATCGAGGCCGGCGTGGCCGTGGTGCCGGTGGCGATCGAAGGCAGCGGCAGGGTATTGCCGCCCGCGGGCTTTCACGTGCGCCCTGGAAAGATCGTGGTGCGGTTCGGCAGCCCGCTCTCCAGCCAGGGGCTCGTGCCCCCCGAGCGCAGTGCGCTGGCCCGGCAGGCGCGCGAGGCGGTGGTCGCGTTGCTGGCCGAAAGCTCTGCTCAGTAGCGCAGCAGCGCGTGCAGCGGCGCCTTGCCCTGCCAGCGCGCCCTGCCCGCGAGCGCCTCCAGCTCGATCACCACGCCCGCCCCCACCAGTTCGACGCCGAGCCGCTCGAGCAGCGCCTGCGCCGCGGCCAGCGTGCCGCCGGTGGCGAGCACGTCGTCGACCAGCAGCGCGCGTTCGCCGTGGGCCAATGCATCGGCGCGCACTTCCAGCCGGTCGTGGCCGTACTCCAGCGCGTAATCGATGCCGACCACCGGCGGCGGCAGCTTGCCCGGCTTGCGCAGCGGCACGAAGCCCGCGTTGAGCTTTTGGGCCAGTGCCGCGCCGAAGATGAAGCCGCGCGACTCGATCCCGCACACCACCCGCACGCCCTCGCCCAGCCAGGGCTCGGCAAGGGCATCGATGCAGCGCGCGAAGGCGCCCGCATCGGCCAGCAGCGGCGTGACGTCGCGGAACACGACGCCGGGCTGTGGGAAGTGGGGTATGGCGCGGATGAGCGTTTCGAAGTCGTGCATTGCGTGGCCCCTGTGAGGTAACCCTTGTAGGAGCGCACCTGTGCGCGACCGGGATGCATGGCGGTCGCGCACAGGTGCGCTCCTACTGGGAAAGCATCGCCTTTTTTTGCCGGGCGCCGCGCACGGTTCCCAGCAGGATGCCGGTCAACGCCAGCGCCAACCCCGCCCAGTCGCCCGCCCCGGTCGGGCGCCTGAACAACAGCACGTCCAGCACGAACGCCAGCGCCGGCTGCAGCAGCAACAACAGTCCCACCATCGAGGCCGGCAGCAGCGGCATCGCGCGCACCATCAGCAACCAGGCCACCACCTGCCCAAAGAAACCCAACGCCAGCAGCGCGCTCCAGCTGCGCGCCGTCACCAGCGCGAAGGTGTCCCGCTCGAACGCGCCCCATGCCATGAGCAACAACGCGCTCAGCAGACTCATCAAGCCCAGGAATTGCGCCGCCGACAGCGCGGTGTGCCCGGACAATGCCCGCCGGAAGCTCAGCAGGTACAACGTATAGGCCACACCGCTGGCGAGCCCGAACCACACGCCCAGCCGATGCCGCGCGTCGAACAGCGACCAGTGCGCACCGACCAGCAGCCACAACCCGGCCAGCGCCACCGCCAAGCCCGGCACGAACCATCGCCCCAGCCGCTCGCGGTAGACCCACCAGCCGACCAGTGCCATCAGGAAGACCTGGAAGTTGGTCAGCAGCGTGGCGACGCCGGGGCCGACCCAGAGGATCGAGCGGTGCCAGAAGATCAGGTCGAGCGAGAACCCCAGCGCCGGCAGCAGCGCGAGCGTGAGGTCGCGCCAGCGGATGCGTACCCACCGCCGGGTCAGCACCACCCAGCCGAGAAGCATCGCGCCGCCGAACAGCATGCGGTAGAACGCCGAGACGGTCGGCGCCACCTGTGCCAGCACGACGAAGATGCTGGTGGTGGACAGCAGCATCGCGCCCAGCGCCATGCGGCCGACCGCCGCCGGCGGCGCGCCGGGCGCCGCCGCCAGGGGAGCCTGTGCGGTCACGGCGTATCGGTCGCCAGTTGCGCGTCGCCGTCCCAGTCGTCGATCGATGCGCGCGCCTCGGCCAGCTGCGCTTCGACCTGGCGCACTACCGCGTCGGCCGCCTGGGCGGAGGACTCGGGCACCATCACGGCGACGTAGTCGAGTGCGGGGAGCTGGCCGACCGCGCCGGTCAGGTACTCGCCGGACACGAACGCGGGAATGTCCTCGCGCTCCAGCGCATCCTTCACCAGATGGGCGTCGATCAGGCTTTCGGCTCGGTAGGCGATGCGCATGCGGCCACGCTACTGCGCGGCGAACGGAGCGGCAAGCGGAACGCCCCGCCTCGCCTCGGAGAGCGAGCGAAGAGGCCCGGTGCTGGAAGGGAAGCCGACGAAGCCCTCCTCCCGGGAGAGGGTTGCGCGGGAGCGGTTTCCCCGCCGCCCACGAAAAGAACGCAGGGCCACTCGCAACTCAGGGTAAACTCCCCGGTTTCCGCCCCGTACCCGCCCGAGCCGCACCGATGTCCAGCGAGAACCCCGCCGCCGAAGCCGCCAACCAGGAAAACATGCCGCGGGACTTCGTGCGCCAGATCATTCGCGAGGACCTCGCCAGCGGCAAGCACACCGCGATCCGCACCCGCTTTCCGCCCGAGCCCAACGGCTACCTGCACATCGGCCACGCCAAGGCGATCTGCCTGAACTTCGGCATTGCGCGCGAGTTCGGCGGCTGGTGCAACCTGCGCCTGGATGACACCAACCCGGGCAAGGAAGACCCCGAATTCGTCGCCGGCATCAAGGACGACGTGCGCTGGCTGGGCTACGACTGGCACGACCTGCGCCACGCGTCGGACTACTTCGACGTGTTCTACCGCGCCGCGCTCAAGCTGATCGAGGACGGCAAGGCGTACGTGGACGACCTGTCCGCCGAGGAGGTGCGCGAATATCGGGGCACGCTCACCGAACCGGGACGCAACTCGCCCTACCGCGACCGTTCGGTCGAGGAGAACCTGGATCTCTTCAAGCGCATGCGCGCCGGTGAATTCGCCGACGGCAGCAAGACACTGCGCGCGAAGATCGACATGGCCTCGGGCAACATCAACCTGCGCGACCCGGCGCTGTACCGCATCCGCAAGATCGCCCACCAGAACACCGGCGACGCGTGGCCGATCTACCCGATGTACGACTTCGCCCACGCGCTGTCGGATGCGATGGAAGGCATCACCCACTCGCTGTGCACGCTGGAGTTCGAGGACCATCGCCCGCTCTACGACTGGTGCGTGGACAACGTCGACCTGACCGCGCATCCGGCGCTGTGGCAGTCGGTGGTCGACGCTGGGCTTGAAGCGAAGCCCGCCAAGCCGCGGCAGATCGAGTTCTCGCGCCTGAACCTGTCCTACTGCATCACCAGCAAGCGCAAACTCGCGCAACTGGTGAACGAAGGCCTGGTCGACGGCTGGGACGACCCGCGCATGAACACCCTGCGCGGCCTGCGCCGGCGCGGCTTCACGCCGGCCGGCCTGCGCCTGCTGATCGAGCGGCTGGGCATCAGCAAGCAGAACAGCGTGATCGACTACGCGATCCTCGAGAACTGCGTGCGTGAGGACCTGGACGCCACCGCGCCGCGCCGCATGGCCGTGCTCGACCCGCTCAAGTTGACGATCACGAATCTGACGGGCAACCACGAGGAAACCCTGCGTTTCGCCAACCATCCGAAGGACGAGAGCTTCGGCACCCGCGAGGTGCCGTTCGGAAGCACCGTCTGGATCGAGCGCGAGGATTTCGCCGAGGTGCCACCCAAGGGCTTCAAGCGCCTGATTTCCGGCGGCGAAGTGCGCCTGCGCGGCGTAGGCATCATCAAGTGCGATGAAGTGGTCAAGGACGCGGCCGGCGACGTGATCGAGCTGCGTTGCACGCTCGATCCCGATTCGCGCGCCGGCCTGCCGGGTGCCGATCGCAAGGTGAAAGGCACCATCCACTGGGTCAGCGCGCGCCACGCGGTGGCCGCCGAGGTACGCCTGTACGACCGCCTGTTTGACGTACCGGCGCCGGACGACGAGAGTGACGGCAGGAGCTGGATCGAGCACATCAACCCGGACGCCAAGCGCGTCGGCCGTGGCTGGCTGGAGCCGGCGGCGGCGCAGGCCGAACCGGAACAGCGTTTCCAGTTCGAGCGGCTGGGCTACTTCGTCGCCGACCGCATCGACCACCGCCCGGGCGCGCCGGTGTTCAACCGCACAGTGACGCTGCGTGACACTTGGGCCAAGCAGGCCTGACGTGTTGCTGCCCCTGCAACTGCATCTCACCCTGCCGCCCTGGGTCGGCGAGGTGGCGGATACGAGCCGGCGCTACCTCACCGACGAGGAGCGCGTGGGCCTCGCCATCGAGCTCGCCCGCCAGAACGTCAGGCGCAGCCATGGCGGGCCGTTCGGCGCGGCGGTGTTCCACGAGGATGGCCGGCTGGTTTCCGCCGGCATCAACCGCGTGGTGCCGCAGACCTGCTCGGTCGCGCACGCGGAGATGATGGCCTACATGCTGGCGCAGCAGCGCCTGGCGAGCTTCCGGCTCAACGCGGGCGGCAACGGCCGGTTCATCCTGGCGACCAGCGCGCAGCCCTGCTGCCAGTGTTACGGCGCCACCGTGTGGGCCGGTATCGACGAGCTGCTTATCGGCGCCCGCGCTGAAGACGTCGAATCGCTTACCACCTTCGACGAAGGCCCGCTGCCCGCCGATTGGGTCAGCCAGCTCGAACGCCGCGGCATTGCCGTGCGCCGCGACATCCTGCGCGAGGAAGCGCGCGCGGTGCTCGCCGACTATGGCCAGGGCGGAGCGCACTATTGAGCCGGCTGCGCGCCGCCCTGCCGTTGCTGCTGCTGGTGGTCGCCGGTGTGGTGCTGTTCGCCTCGGGCGCGCTGGACCGGCTCAACCCCGAGCAACTGGTCGCGCACCAGGGTGAGCTGCACGCGCAGATCGCATCCCACCCGTGGCTCAGCCGGCTGGCCTACATCGGCCTGCTGACGCTGGCGATGGCCACCGGCATCCCCGGGACGGTGATCATCATCTTCGCTGGCGGCTTCGCCTTCGGCGTGCTCGAAGGCACCACCTGGTCGTCGATCGGACTGACGCTGGGCTCGCTGATCCTGTTCCTGGCCAGCCGTTACGCCTTCGGCGCGGGCAGCCGCCACCCGCCGGCGCTGGTGGCGCGGTTGCACCACGGGTTTGAAAGGCATCCGGTCAGCTACACGCTGTTCCTGCGATTCGTACCGGTGGCGCCGTTCGGGCTGATCACCGTCTGCCTGGCCTGGCTGCGTTGCCCGATGTGGCTTTTCGTCGGCTCCACCTGGCTCGGCGGCACCGTGGCGCTGATCTTTGAAACCTCGATCGGCGCCGGCCTGGGCCATGCGCTCAGGGAAAGCGACCGCATCGGCCTGGGCCTTTTCATGCATCGCGAGGTATTGCTGCCGCTGGCTGCCATCGCGCTGCTGGCGCTGGTGCCGCTGCTGATCGGCCGCTTTACGCGCCACCGGCGACAGCAGCAAGGTTAGCGGGTCGTCTGCCGGTGCCTCTGCGCGCGACCGGGTGGATGGCGGTGGCGTACTGGTGCGCTCCTACAAGGGCTCGGTAGCCGCCAGTTGCGCCAAAAGGGTCGGCAGTTCGTCCATGGCGGTGAACAGGTCGTGCGCGCCCGCGTCACGCAGGCGCGCCGCCGGCGTATGGGACGCGAAGCCGAGCACCCTCATGCCCGCCGCTACGCCGCCAGCAACACCGGCCGGTGAATCCTCCACCACCACGCAGGCCGCGGGCGCAACGTCCATGCAGCGGGCGGCGTGCAGGAACAGGTCCGGTGCCGGCTTACCGCGCGCCACCTGGGCCGCGCTGAACAGGCGACCTTCGAAACGCGGCAACAGGCCGACCCGCTCCAGGCTGAAGCGCACCTTGTCGGGGCCACCGTTGGAGGCCACGCAGAACGGCAGCGCCAAGCCATCGAGGACCTGCACCACGCCCGGCACCGGCGCAAGCTCCGCCGCCAGTGCGTCGAACAGACGCCGGTCGTGCCTGGCTTCGAAGTCGTCGGGCAAGGCGCGGCCGAGCCGGTCGGCTACCAGCGCCAGGCAATGCGCCATGGTGCGGCCGAGGAACAGCTCGTCCATCTGCCTGTCGTCGAAAACCAGTCCTTGCTCGGCAAGCATCCGCGCAAACACGCGGTTGGCGATTGGCTCGCTGTCGACCAGCACGCCGTCGCAGTCGAAGATCACCAGGCCGGGTGGAACGTTCACTCGAACGCTGGTTCGCAGCGCACGTCGCAGCGCACCGAGTTGGCCAGGAAACAGGTTTCGTGCGCCTGGCGATGCAGTTGCTCGACCTGCTCGCGGCTGGGCGGGTCATCGCCGGAAAAATCCACGCGCGGGCGCAACAGCACCTCGCGCATGACGGTACGGCCTTGCCCGTCGCGTCCCATCGTGCCGGTCGCCGCGTCGCGGTAGCTGTCCACGCGAAAGCCCCGGCGCGCGGCCAGGCTGAGGAACCACAGCATGTGGCAGCTTGCCAGCGAGGCGACGAAGGCCTCCTCCGGGTCCACCGCCGAGGGATCGGACATGGGTGCCGGCACCACGTCCGGCGAGGAGGACATCGGCAGTTGCTCGCCGCCATCGAAACGCACCATGTGACGCCGGCTGTAGCGGTTGTCGAGGAAGGACTGGTCCTCGCGGACCCAGGTCAGTTCGGCGATGTGTTTGCTCATACGCGTTTTCCCTTGGTCCAAACCGCCCCACTGCAGGAACATCAGCTCCGCTTGCGGAAGTACAGCCATGCGCCCAACCCAAGCACCACCGCGGGCAGCAGGTTGGCCGGCAGCGGCGGCACGCCGTAGATGGTGGCGAAGTTGACCAGCGCCTTCTGCAGGAAGTACCAGCCGATCGCCAGCAGTATGCCCACGAAGATGCGCTTGCCCAGGCCGCCGGAGCGAAGCGCGCCGAAGGCGAACGGCATGGCGCACAGCACCAGCACGAGCGTGTTGAGCGGATAGAGCACGCGACCCCAGAATGTCACTGCATAGACGCCCGGGTTCTGGCCGTTGCGCTCCAGATAGCTCATGTTGCGGTAGAGGTCGCGCATCGGCAGGTACTGCGGCTGGGTCACCGATTGCTCGAGCACGCGCGGATTGAGCTGCGTATCCCAGTGTTCGCTGGCATGGCGGGTGGTGTGTGTGCCGCCGGCATCGAGCGTGGTGGTGCGCACGCCCTTGAGGGTCCACTCGCGCCCATCGTTCTGCGCCGACTGCGCCCAGTCGAAACGGTCGATCTGGCCGTCCGGGGTAAGCGTGAACACGCGCACGTCGGCCAGTTGCACCACGTTGTGGCCCTGCACCTGTTTGATCAGCGTGGCCTTGGCGTTGACGATGCGGTTGCCATCGCGTGCCCACAGTCCGGTGGTGCCGGACAGGCCCAGGTGGTTGGCCTTCATGCGCAGCTGGATGACCTGCGCCTTCTGGTCGCCCCAGGGGGCCGCCGTCTCGCCCAGGATGGTCACGCCCACGATCAGCACCGCCACCACGCCGGCCGCCGAGGCGGCGATGCGCAGGCGCGACATGCCGGCGGCGCGCAGCGCGGTCAGCTCGCCGTTGCCGGCCAGGCTGCCCAGCCCCATCAAACCACCGATCACCGCGGCGAAGATGAAGTACTCATACAGACGCCGCGGCACGGTCACCAGCACGAAGCTGATCGCGTCGAACGTGGTGTAGGCGTTGCGGCCGACGTAGCCGAGCTGGCGCAGCAACTGGGTGACCACGTCGAAGCCGGTCAGCACCAGCCAGGTGGTCAGCAGCGAGCCCAGCACGGTGAGGCCGACCAGCCGGTCGACCCGCTTGATCGTCAGGCCCATCACCACACCGCCTTGCGTGGCCCGCGCAGCTTGCGCGGCGCGTGCTGTTTCCAGAACAGCCAACCCGCCAGCGCCAGCGCCAACAGGTGCACCAGCAGCAGCGGCAGCGAGTTGGCCCAGTGGCCCTTGCCGATCTGCGCGCGGCCCAGCGCCAGCAACAGGTAGTAGAAGTAGAAACCCAGCAGGGCCAGCAGGATGCGCCCGTAGCGCGGCTCGCGCGGGCTTTGCCGCGACAGCGGCAGCGCCAGCATCAGCAGCACGAATGCCATCGGCGGCGCGTGGATGCGCCAGGCGAACTCGGCTCGCGCGTCGGGCGAAGGCGAAGTAGCCAGCGCCCAGGTGCCCTGCGAGTGGGCCGGATCTTCTTCCTCGTCGGCCTTCACGTCGGAAAGCGCCACGTCGTTGCGCGCGTACTGCATGCGCCACCAGTCGTCGCGGCCGAGCGGGATCTTGTATTGCCAGCCGTCGCGAAGCGCCATGAAGCGGCCTTCGCCGTTGCTCTCCTGGTACAGCTGCCCGCCCGCGGCAGTGACCACCTTGAGCTGGCGGACGCCCTCGCTGTCCGTGCTTTCGGTGGCGACGAAGGTCTTGCCAAGCACGCTGCCGTCGCGGCTCAAGCGATCGACGAAGATGATGCCGCCCTTGCCCGGCAGCTCGGTGAAGCGGCCGGCATCCAGCCCCGCGGCGATCACCGAGCGGTTGGCCTCGGCCACCAGCGCATCGGCGGTGCGCACCGCCCACGGGCCCAGCCAAAGCGACACCACGCCAGTGATCAGCACGATGATGCCGGCCAGGATTGCCACCGGCTTGAGCAGGCCGCCCGGCCCCATGCCGGAGGAGGCAAGCACGTGCATCTCGCTTTCGCGGTACATGCGGCCCAGCGCCATCATCACGCCGAGGAAGCCGGCCAGCGGCAGCAGGTTGGTCAATCCGTCCAGCGTGCGCAGGCCCAGCACCGGGAACATCACGCTGGCCGGGAAGCTGCCGCCGGCAACCTGTTGCAGGACCTTGGCGAACGTCGTGCCGGTGATGATCGCGACCAGCACGATGGTCGTGGCCGCCACGGTCTGGGCCAGCTCGCGCAGGAAGTATCGGTCGAGGATGCTCAGCATGCGATAGGATTGAAGGTCTCGCACCGCAGGCCGGCGCTTAGGGATGCTCTGACCGCCAAGTCTAACGGTTCGCACTCTTTCTTACTTCGCAGGACCCCTCCCGATGACGCTTCAGTTCAGTCTGGTCGCCGCCAGCACCTCGCCCGAAACCGTCGACACCCCCTGCCTGGTGGTGGGTGTCTACGAGAACGGCTTGCTCACCAGCGCGGCCGCGCGCGTGGATGGCGCGGCCGAGGGCGCGATCAAGCGCCAGGTCGAAAGCGGCGACGTCAACGGCAAGGCCGGCAGCGTCAGCGTGCTGTTCGCACCGGCCGGCATCGCGGCCCGCCGCGTGCTGGTGGTGGGCCTGGGCGCACAGAAGAGTTTCGATGCGGCGCGCTTCCAGAAGGTCGCCCTCGAAGCCATCCGCGCGTTGGGCAAGCTGCCCGTCGATTCGGCCGTGTCCTTCCTTACCGAAGTGGACGTGCCCGGCCGGGATGCCGCCTGGCGCGTGCGCACCGCGGCGCTGGCCGCCGACCACGCGGCCTACCGCTACACCGCTACCTTCAAGCCGCGCGAGAAGAGCGCGCAGCCGGAGCTGAAGTCGGTCGCCTTCGCCGCCGGCGACGAGGCGAAGTCCGGCCTCGACCAGGCCACGGCGATCGCCGACGGCGTGCGCTTCGCCCGCGAGCTGGCCAACCTGCCGCCGAACATCTGCACCCCGGTCTACATCGCCTCGCGGGCGCAGGCCTTCGCCGAGGGCAACGAAGGCGTCAGCTGCCGCGTGCTCGACCACGAGGAGATGGACAAGCTCGGCTTCGGCTCGCTGCTGGCGGTCGGCCGCGGCTCGGCCAACAAGCCACGCCTGGTCGCGCTGGAATACAAGGGCGGCGCCGAGGGCGACAAGCCCTACGCCTTCGTCGGCAAGGGCATCACCTTCGATTCGGGCGGCCTGAGCCTCAAGCCCGGCGCGGGCATGGAAGAGATGAAGTTCGACATGGGCGGCGCGGCCGGCGTGCTCGGCGCGTTCGTCGCCGCGGTCAAGATGAAGCTCAAGCTCAACCTGGTCTGCGTGGTGCCCTCGGCCGAGAACATGCCCGACGGCGACAGCTACCGCCCCAGCGACGTGCTCACCAGCCTGTCGGGCCTGACCATCGAGGTGCTCAACACCGACGCCGAGGGCCGCCTGATCCTGTGCGACGCGCTGACCTGGACCGCGCAGACCTACCAGCCCAAGGCGATCGTCGATGCCGCCACGCTCACCGGTGCCTGTGTCGTGGCGCTGGGCAAGCACGCCACCGGTCTGATGAGCAAGCACGACGACCTGGCCGCCGAACTACTGGACGCGGGCGAAAACACGCTCGACCGCGCCTGGCGCCTGCCGCTGTGGGACGACTACCAGGTGCAGCTCGAATCGGGCTTCGCCGACGTAGCCAACATCGGGGGCAAGAGCGCCGGCGCGATCACCGCGGCCTGCTTCCTCTCGCGTTTCACCGAAGGCCAGCGATGGGCGCATCTGGACATCGCCGGCACCGCCTGGGACGAGGGCCGCAAAGGCCTGGCCACCGGCCGCCCGGTGCCGCTGCTGGCCCAGTGGCTGATCGACCGCGCCGGCTGATCGCCGTGCACCGGCGCCGCGCGTGCGGCGCCGGTGCTCCCTTCCTCCTGCCGAGTCGACCATGCCCCGCGCCGACTTCTACCTGATCGACAAGCCGCGCTTTCGCGAACAGCCGCTGCTGCTGGTATGCGAGTTGGCGCGTCGCGCCTACGCCGCGCAGCAGCCGACGCTGATCCTCACCCGCGATTTCGAGCAGGCCGAGGCGGTGGACGAGCTGCTGTGGGATTTCGACAGTGATGCCTACATCCCGCACCAGCTCGCCGGTGACGAGGATGACGCGCACACCGCGGTGCTGATCGTGCCGCCGGGCATCGATACCGCCGACCGCCCGCTGCTGATAAACCTGCGCGAGACCTGCCCGGCCGGCCACTTCGATCGCGTGCTCGAAGTGGTGGCGGCCGACCCGGCCGAACGCACCGGTTCGCGCGATCGCTGGCGCGAATACCAGCAACGGGGCTTCGAGCTCGCCAAGTTCGACATGTAGCGCGAACGGCAACGCCGGATCTCCCGGGTGAGCCCTGGGTGTCGGTCAGGGCACCGGGCGCGCTCTTTTCCCTGCGCTCGCTGCATCGGCACGGCTGCGATCCAGGCGCTATGCTCTTGGCATCTTCGGGCAGGGGGCCGGACGATGGATCAGGGGATCGAGGAAGCCCAGGCAGTGCCGGCGGTCGCGGCTGGCCGCGCGCGCGGCGGGCGCGCCACGCAGCAGGATGCCTGCATCTGCCTGCACGATCCGGCCACCGATGCGCGGCTGCTGGTCCTGGCCGACGGCATGGGTGGTGACGGCGCCGGCGAACTGGCCTCCGCCGGCGTGATCGAGATTACCCGCCGCTTGTGGCAGCAAGGCCTGTGGCGCGCGCAGCCCGGCCCCCTGTTTCTCGAAGCGCTGTGCCAGTCAGCGCACGCGGAGTTGCGGCGCCGCGGCGAAGGGCTGGTGGGCGCCGAGCCACACTCGACGGTGGTCGCGCTGCTGGTTCGCGGGCGGCGCGCCTGTTGGGCGCACGTCGGCGACAGCCGGCTTTACCGCTTCCAGCGTGGGCGCTGCCTCGGACGCACCGAGGATCACAGCGTGGCGCAGTTGAAAGTCGCCCGCGGCGAGCTCGCGGCCGAGGCGATGGGCAAGGACATCGACCAGCACATGCTGCTGCGTGGGCTCGGCGGGCCACAGCCGCCCCAGGTCGAGCACGGCTTCGCTTCATTGCGTCCGGGCCAGTCCTATGTGCTGTGCAGCGATGGCGTGTGGGAGCGGCTCTCGACCGAGGAACTCGGCCGGTTCGCCCGCCGGAGCAACTTGCGCCACGCGCTCAAGGAAGCGCTGTCCCGGGCGATAGAGCGTGGCGGCGCGGATGGCGACAATGTCTCCTTGATCTTTGCCCGGATAGGCTGGGCCCACTGGTTGCGCGCCCACGGCCGCCGGCTGTGGAAGCGACTCGCCCGCCATCGCATGGCAGGCGACACGGGTATCGGACAGGTATGAGGAAATCGGTGCAGAACTCGCAAGACACGCGCCTTGTCGCGCAGGGCCCGCGACTGGGACTACTGGTGCTGGTCGGCCTGTTGGCCGTCGGTCTGGGCGGCTGTGCCCAACTGCAGCAATTGAAGGCGCGCATGACCGGCCACCGCAAACCGACAGTCACGGTGACACCCGCCCGAGCGTCGGCACCGGCGCCGGCCCCGGCGGACGAGGCGCCGCCGCCCTCGCTCGCGTCGATCATCAACCGCCAGTTGCAGTCGGGCCACTATGCCGAGGGCGAGCGGCAACTGCGCCGCTATCTGGAGGCAAACCCGGGCGACCCTGCCGCGCAGGCGATGCTGCGCCAGCTCACGGTCGACCCGCAGGAGGCGCTGGGCCATGCCTCGCGCCCCTACGTGGTGCGCCCGGGCGACTCCTACAGCACGTTGGCCGCACGCTTCCTGGGCGACGGCGCGCGGTTCCTGATCCTGGCCCGCTACAACGATTCGACCGACCCCTCGATGTTGCGCGTGGGCCAGACGCTGCGCATGCCCGCCTCACGCCTGGCCGCCGGCTCGCGGCCGGAAGGCCCGGCGCAGTCCCCGGGTGATACCGCCCCGGAGACGCCTGCCGCCGGCGATTCGGGCGTGGCCAAGGCGCGTCGCCTGCAGAATGAAAGCCTCGCGCTGCTGCACAAGGGTCAGCGCAGCGAGGCGCTGGAACGGATGGACCAGGCCCTGGATGTCGACCCGCAGCTGCCTCCTTCGGATGCGGATGCCAGGGCGCTGCGCAAGCAACTGGTGTCGGTCTACCACCAGCGCGCGATCGTGCTCTACCGCGATCAGCAGTTGGACCAGGCCATTTCGCTGTGGAATCGCGTGCTGGCGATCGAACCGGATTTCGAGCCGGCCACGGTGTATCGCACACGGGCGCTCGAGCTCAAGCAGCGGTTGAAGCAGTTCTGAGGCGGCGGGAACCCATCCGCCAGCTCGCCTGCTCCTGAAGAGGGCAGGCCGCGTCCGGTCAAGGGACGCGCCAGGTCCCTTCGAGCCCGCCCGTCGTACGGCGGGCCTCCCGCGCTAGTCCCGCGACGCCCTGTCCTGAACCGTCTCCGCCGTGGGCAGGATGCGGGTGGGCAGTTCCAGCGGTGCGGTCGGCTTGGCGGTGGGCCGGCGCGGCCGTCGCTCGCGCGCCTGCAGGGCGTTGCACATCAGGTTGAAGGCGGTGAACAACCGCCCCAGTTCGTCATGGCGCACCAGCCGTATGCGGTGGCCGAAATCGCCGCGGCCGACCCGCAGCAGCGCCTCGCCGAGCACATCCAGCAGGCCGAGCAGGCGACGGAACAACCAGTAAGCAGCACCGGTCACCGCCGCCAGGGTCACCAGCAGGACCGCGACGATGGCCTTGAGCGTGGTCTTCTGCGCGGCTCGCAAGGGAGCATCGCTGATCCCCAGGCGCAACTGGCCGACCTGCGCGGTCTGGTAGTTGACCGGCACGTCGAACACCAGCATCTCGCCCGAATCCTCGCCATCGGGCAACCGCACCCGGTAACTGGCGATGTCGCCCGCGCCCGGCAGGAATGCCTCGTTGGTCCGCAACGGCAGCGGCTTCCCCTGCTCGTCGTCGCGGGTGCTCGCGATCACCTCGCCGTAGCGGTTGGCCACGGCCAGGTAGTAGATCTGCTTGTTGCGCGCGATGTCCTGCACCAGCGCGCGCGTGGCGGCGCGGTCGTCCAGCAGCAGGTTCTCTGCCGCCTCGCTGGCGACCATGCGGCCGAGCGAACGCCCGTAGTCCTGCGCCAGGCCGGTAACCGCCGTGTTCTGGCGCGCATAGATCGCCGCCAGGCCGATGAGCAGCGTCAGGCTCAGCACCGAGGCAAGAATGCCTGCCCAGCGCAGGCGCAGCGAGATCAGCCGCGTGGCGATCGGCTTTTCGTGCAGGCGCTCGTATTCGCGCAGGGCCAGGCGCAGGTCGTCGATCAACTCGGCGCCGCGCTGGTAACGATCCTGCGGCGCGGGCGCGAGCAGGGTCTGCACGATGTCGAGCAGGATCGAGGGCGTGAACGGATCGCGCGGCTGCAGCGCCGGCTGCGGCACACGCTGGCGCTCGGCCAGCAGGCGCCGGACGTCGCCGGTTTCCTCCCACGGCAGCTTGCCGCTGAGCAACCAGAACAACACCACGCCCAGCGAGAACAGGTCGCTGCGCGCATCGGTGCGTTCGCCCTGCAGGTGTTCGGGCGCCATGAAGGCGGGCGTACCGCCGACCTCGCGCCGGGGCGCGCCGGTGCTGCGCGGGTCGCGCCGCTCGGCGATGCCAAAGTCGCTCACCTTGGCGTGCTGCCAGCCGTCGGAGAGCATGATGTTCTCCGGCTTGATGTCCTGGTGGATGACGCCCTGGGCATGCGCATAATCGAGCGCGCCGGCGATCTGCTCGACCAGCCCGAGAATCACCGGCAACGCAGGAAAACCCTCACGCGCCACGCGGCTGGCGAGGGTGTCGCCGGAGAGGCGTTCCATCGCGATGTAGGGCCGGCCGTCATCCATCTCGCCCACGTCGAACAGGGTGACGATGTGCGGATGGGTCAGGTGGCCCACCGCACGAGCCTCGGTGACGAAGCGCGCCCGATAGGCCGGGTCCGCTGCCACGGCATTGCGCAGGCACTTGATGGCGACCTGGCGCTGGATCTCCGGATCGAAACCGGCGTAGACGACTGCCATGGCGCCCGCGCCGAGCACGCCCTCGATGCGGTAGCGTCCCACCGTCGGCGGGATCGCGCGCTCCTCCGTGGCTGGAGTCAGACCAGCCACCATGCCGCCACTCCCATCGCCACCAGCGCCGCCGCGCCGAGCGCCACCCAGCCGTGCCGGGCTGCAGCACCGGCACCGCGCTCGCGGGTGAGGAAGGTGAACTCCACCTGGCCGAAGCGGAGGCGATCGCCGTGCCGCAGGGTCGCTTCGTGGACGCGCTTGCCGTTGACGAACGTGCCGTTGGTCGAAAGGGTGTTCATGACCACGTAGTGGTTCTGCTGGTTCATGATCCACGCGTGCGAGGCCGAGACGCTCAAATCGTCCAGCACGATGTCGTTGTCGCCGCGCCGGCCGATCGTCTGGCGGCCCGAGCGCAGGGATATCCGCTGGCCCTGGAGCGCGCCGGTGGCACCCTCCAGAACCGGCGCGGCAGCGCTGGCGCGTCCGAGCAGGACGGGGGCGGCTTCCCGGGCGACCTGGCGCAGTTCCTCGGCGGAGAACAGCCGGGTTCCCTGCGGTCCGGACGATCGCTTGGAGGGGGAAAGAACGGGAGTCTGGCCAGGGCTGTCCATCGATATGCCTCGGTGGGATATCCGCGCACTATAACCAAGCGTCTGTCATCAAGGCATGGGGACGAGCGCGCCGCATCTTTACACCCCCGGGGCGCGACCGTGTTCACAAAGCGAAGGAGAAGCCGATGCACCCTTCCCGCCTTCTGCTGGCCCTGGCCGCCCTTCTGCCGGCTGCCTACCAGCCGGTTCGGTCCAGTACCGACGTCGCTTACCAGTGCAGCGACGGTCGCGCGGTAAAGGCCACTTACCGAGACGTCGACCGCGCCCTGCTGGTGATCGACGGAATTCCCTACCGGCTCACGGTCGCCAGGTCGGCGAGCGGGGCGCGCTATGTGGGCGAGGGCTGGCAGTGGTGGACCAAGGGTCTGCACGACGCCTGGCTGGCGCCGCTACGGCCCGGCGAAACAGTGGCGTCAGCGCCTGGCGTAGCCTGCCAGGCGCGGTAAGCCACTGAAATGTGGGCGATACCGGCGGGTGGACACCGGATTCGACCCTCTGCCGTCCGACCGTGGAGCTGCCGGCCGGGCAGCCGCGACTCAGGCGGCCGCGTGCTCGGTCCCGTAGTGGGCCAGCCGGATGCCGTCCTGCAACCCGGTGAGCACCACCGAGACGTCGCTGCCGGTGCGGCCGTGTTCGTCGCGGGCCAGCTGCCTGGCCAGCGTGATCGCGGGACCAAGCCGCAACTGGCCGTACAGGGCAACGGAATCACGGCAGATATTCCAGGCGCCGCCTTCGCACTCGACCAGCGAGATCAAGGTATCCATCGCGCAGTTCCGGGGGAAAGACCGGGCGAACTGTGCGCCAGCGCGTGAATTTGGCGTAGAGGCCGCTTGCGCGGCGCACTGTAGGCCTGGGCCTACAGCTCCAGCGCCGCCCTATTCCGGCGCGTTGATGACCGCGAGGAAATCGCGCCCATAGCGTTTGAGCTTGGCCTCGCCCACGCCGCTGACTTCCGCCAGTTCGTCTTCGTTGGCGGGCATGGCGCGCAGCATGGCCAGCAGCGTGGCGTCGTGGAACACCACATACGGCGGCACGCCCTGTTGCTTGGCCAGCCGGGTGCGCAGCCCGCGCAGGGCATCCCACAGCGGCTGTTCGTAGGCTTCGATGCCAAGGCTGGCACCCGTCACGAGTTGGCTGTCACGGCGTCGACGGGCACTGCGCACCGGGCGGGCGTCCTCGCGCAGCAGCACCGGCTGGCCGCCGGTCAGCACCGCCCGGCTGGCGGGCGTGAGGCGCAGCGTGCCGTAGCCCTCGGCGTCAGCTTCCAGCAGGCCCGCGGCGAGCAACTGGCGGAACACCGAGCGCCAGCCCTTCTCGTCCATGTCGGCACCGATGCCGAAGGTGGTCAGGCGCTCATGTCCCAGTTGGCGCATGCGCTCGCCTTCGATGCCACGCAGGATGTCGATCACGTGGCCGGCGCCGAAGCGCTGGCCGCTGCGGTAGACCGCGGAGAGCGCCTTCTGCGCGGGAACGGTGGCGTCCCAGGTCTTGGGCGGCTCCAGGCAGTTGTCGCAGTGGCCGCAGGGTCCCTGGAAGTCCTCGCCGAAGGCGCCCAGCAGCAGCTCGCGCCGGCAGCGCGTGGCCTCGGCGAAAGAGAGCAGGCCTTCGAGCTTCTGCCGCTCGATGCGCTTGCGCTCGTCGGCCGAATCGGACTGGGCGATCATCTGGCTCATCGTGACCACGTCGGACAGGCCGTAGAGCATCAGTGCCTCGGCCGGCAGGCCGTCACGCCCGGCGCGGCCGGTCTCCTGGTAATAGCCCTCCATCGAACGGGGCAGGTCCAGGTGCGCGACAAAGCGCACGTCCGGCTTGTCGATGCCCATGCCAAAGGCGACCGTGGCGACCATTACCACGCCGTCCTCGCGCAGGAAGCGCTGCTGGTTGGCCGCGCGGGTGCGGGCATCCAGGCCCGCGTGGTACGGCAGCGCCTCGATGCCCGCCTCGGCCAGCCAGGCGGCGGTATCGTCGACCTTCTTGCGGCTCAGCGCGTAGACGATGCCGGCCTCGCCGCGATGGCCATCGAGAAAGTGCATCAGCTGCGTGCGCGGGTTGTGCTTGAGTTGTACGCGGTAACGGATGTTCGGCCGGTCGAAACTGGAGACGAACTGGTGCGCCCCGCCCAAGCCGAGGCGCTCGACGATCTCCTCGCGCGTGCGCGGGTCCGCCGTGGCGGTGAGCGCAATACGCGGGATCTGCGGGAAACGTTCGGCCAGCACCGCCAGCTCGCGGTATTCCGGGCGGAAGTCGTGACCCCATTGCGAAACACAGTGCGCCTCGTCGATCGCGAACAACCCCACGTCGATCCGTTCGAGCAACCCCAGGAAGCGCGCCGTGAGCAGCCGCTCCGGCGCCACGTAAAGCAGCTTCAGGCCACCGGCGAGCAACCGCCGCTCGACCTCGCGCTGGTCCTCGGCCTCCAGGCTGGAATTGAGGTACGCAGCGGCCACGCCGGCCTCGCGTAAGGCATCGACCTGGTCCTGCATCAGCGCGATCAGCGGCGAGACGACGATGGCGGTGCCGGGTCGCAGCAATGCGGGAATCTGGTAGCACAGCGACTTGCCGCCACCGGTGGGCATCAGCACCAGCGCGTCGCCGCCTTCGGCCACCGCGTGCACGATGGCCTGTTGCTGGCCGCGGAAGCTGGCGTAACCGAAGACGCTGTGGAGGAGATCGAGGGCGCGGGAGGACATCGGATACATGCTACCAAAGCGGCGTTCCGCGCCCGTCCGCGACGCACGCCGGGAGCGGTAGGCAAAGCCGGATGGGAGTTGTAGGTTTCGGGCCCTGTCGGATGGAGCTCAGCCCAGCGCTCCGTTCGGCGACGGTGGGCTTCAGCCCACGCTACATCGGGATGCCCCACAGCGCGCGGTCCAGGTCCGCATCCAGCCCGAAGCGCGACAGCGGCACGCGGCCGTTGACCACCTCGATGCCCTCGGCGCGCAGCAGGCGGCACTGCTCACGGAAGCCGCGGCTACCCGGCGGCAACGCCACCTGGCCGCTCGCACGCAGCACGCGATACCACGGCAGCTCCATCCCTTCCGGCGTCTCGCCCAACAGCTTGCCGACCAGCCGCGCGCGTCCCGGCAGGCCTGCGCGGGCAGCGATCGCACCGTAGCTGGCGACGCGGCCGCGCGGGATGGCGGCAATGGCGGCGTAAACGCGGGCGTGGCTTTCCTGCATGGCTCGTCACTTGGGCACGATGCGGCGGGAGGTTACCATCGGGACCGCATCAAGGAGTCCGCCATGCGCCATTTCGAAGCCGTGCGTTCCCACGTCGGCAGCCAGTACGCGCTGCGACAGAACGACCCCTACCTGATCAGCTTCGATCTGGCGCTACCGCTGGGCCGTCACCAGGGCATCTACCTGGCCGAGCTGGAGGACGAAAGCGGTCGTCGCTACCTGCGCCTGTCCACGCCGATCGGCCCGCTGGCCGGCACCGATCCGCGCCGCTGCCTGCGCTTCAACTGGGAACAGCGCACCGGCTTCCTCGCGGTGGCGGACCTGGATGGCTCGCCCTTCCTGCACCTGTGCGAGAACCGACCCTACGAATTCCTCGACAGCGGCGAGCTCGAGCGGCTGATCGGCGAGCTCGGCCTGTTGGGGGATCAGCTCGAGCAGATCATCGCCAGCGGTGGCGACAGCTTCTGACGGAAGGCTCTTGGTAGGAGCCCGCTTGCGGGCGATGCTCTTGGCACATGGACGAAGAGCATCGCCCGCAAGCGGGCTCCTACGGCGCGATCTTCCGCTCAGTGGACGAGGGCGTGCAACAGCCGCACGAACCCGTAAGCCAGCAACGCGGTGACCGGCAGCGTCAGGATCCACGCCCACACCATGCGCTCGACCACCGACCAGCGGATCGCGTTGAAACGCTTGGCCGCGCCCACGCCCATGATCGACGCCGACACGTTGTGCGTGGTCGACACGGGGATGCCGAACGCCGATGCGGTGAGGATGACGGCCGCCGAACTGCCCTCGGCCGCGAAACCGTTGATCGGATGCAGCTTGACCATCTTGTGGCCGAGCGTCTTGATGATGCGCCAGCCGCCGCCGGCGGTACCCGCCGCCATGGTCAGCGCGCACACCACCGCCACCCACGCCGGCACGTTGAAGCCGCCTTCGGCGGAACCGGCGATGCGCAGGAAGCCAAGCCAGTGCGGCAGGTGGTCGAGCTGGCCCGCGGCGGTACCGCCGGCCAGCGCGAGCGCGATGATGCCCATGCTCTTCTGCGCGTCGTTCATGCCGTGCGCCAGGCCCATGGCGCTGGCCGACACGATCTGCGCCTTGCCGAAAAATGCGTTGACGAACGGCGTGCGACCGAGCCGCTGCAACCCGCCTTTGCGGTTAGCCAGCCAGGCGAACAGTGCGTAGAGCGCCCCCATCAGTACAAAGCCGATGACGAACCCCATCAATGGCGATATCACCATCGGCACCACGACCTTGGGGATCACGCCCTTGCCGGCCCACCAGTGCGCACCGCCCTCGGACCAGATTACCGCGCCGAAGTTGTCGCCCGCCGCCGCGATCGCCGCGCCGACCAGCGCGCCGACCAGCGCGTGGCTGGAGCTGGACGGCAGGCCCAGCCACCAGGTGATCAGGTTCCACACCGTGGCGGCCAGCAACGCGCAGATCAGCAATTGGGGACCGGCATCGACCACGTGCGTGTCGATCAGGCCGGCGGCGATGGTCTTGGCCACCGCGGTACCCCACAGCGCGCCGATCAGATTGGTCACCGCCGCCAGCAGCACTGCTTGCCCGGGGCTCAGCACCTTGGTCGCCACCACCGTGGCGATCGAGTTGGCGGTGTCGTGGAAACCGTTGATGTAGGTGAAGGCGAGTGCGATCAGCACCACCGCGAAGACCAGGCCTAGGCTCATCTGCGCAGGCCTTAGGAGTTCTTCAGGACGATCGAGTAGACGATGTTGCCGACGTCGCGGCACTTGTCGATCGCCTTCTCGATCAGCTCGAACAGGTCCTTGGCGAGCATCGCCTTCATCGCGTCGTGGCCTTCGACGTAGAGCGAGCGATACGGCGCCAGCAGCATGCGATCGCCCTCGGACTCCAGCGCCTGCAGGCGATCCTGCAGCTTCCTGACCGGGTCGATGCGCAGGCCGCGGCGCAACTCGCCGATCATCTCGCCGACCACCGCGGTGGATTCCTCCAGCACGCATGCGCGCTGGGCAAAATCCACGTCTGCCACACGCTCGCCCACGATGGCGTAGCGCTCGGCGAACTTCTCCACCGTCTTGGGGATCTTGTAGAGCGCCGAGTTGAGCGCCTCGATGTCTTCGCGATCCAGCGCAGTGACGAACGTATTGACCAACTCCTCGCTGATCTGGGCGGCAAGCGCCTTCTCGCGGGCACGGGCGCCGGCGAAATCGGCCATCACCGGTGCCCGCTCCTTGTTGGCGAGCATCTGATGCAGCGCCGTGGCGCTGCCGTGGGCGGCTTCGGCGCTCTGCTCGAGCAGGCCATAGAACTTGTCGCCCTTACCGAAAATCGTCTGCAGTGAAAACATGCGCGTGCCTGGAAGCGGGAGTGTGGGTTCAAACCGGCGACATGTTACAGGAGCCACCCCGGCCACGTCAGAAAAGGCGCCTTCACCACCCATGCACGCGCCGCTGCGGGCTTGCCGGCCATCCCGTACACTGCGCACCCATGCGACCCCGAAGTCACCCGCCGCGATGCTGACCGATATCGCGCTCGTCATCCTTCTGTCGGTTTTCAACGGCTTCTTTGCGTTGTCGGAAATGGCGCTGGTCGCCTCGCGCAAGAGTCGCCTCAAGCAGATGGCCCAGGGCAGCCGGCGTGCCCGCGTGGCGCTGCGCCATGCCGAGGCGCCCGAACACTTCCTCTCGACCGTGCAGGTGGGCATCACGCTGGTGATGCTGGTCACCGGTGCGCTGGCCGGCGACCGGCTCGGCGACCGCTTCGCCCAGTTGCTCCAGGGCGGCCAGGTGGCCTGGCTGGCGCCCTATGCCCACGGCCTGGGCATCGTCGTCGGTTTCGTGGTGATCTCCTACATCCAGATCGTGATCGGCGAGTTGTTGCCCAAGCGACTGGCACTCTCGGCGCCCGAACGGCTTTCCGGCTTCGTGGCCATGCCGATGCTTTTCCTGTCGCGATTGACCGGCCCGTTCGTCTGGCTGCTCAACCGCTCCAGCGGGCTGCTGCTCAAGCTGCTGCGGGCGAATGACCAGGGCAGCGGTCGGGTCACCGAAGAGGAAATCCGCCTGCTGGTCGCCGAAAGCGCCGAACAGGGCGTGCTCGACGCCGACGAGCACAACATGGTCAACCGCGTGCTGCGCCTGGGCGACCGCACGGTCGACAGCGTGATGACCCCGCGCATGCGCATCGCCTGGCTGGATCAGTCGGCCCCGCACGAGGAAAATATCGGCGTGATGCGCGAGACCCCCTACTCCCGCTACCCGGTGTACCAGGGGGACGAGAGCGACGTGCTCGGCGTGCTGGAGGTCAAGAGCCTGATCGGCGGCATGACCGGGGGCACGCCTGAGCTGTTCCGCCAGTTGGCCAAGCCGCTGTACGTTCCCGCCACCGCGCGCGCGATGGACCTGCTCGAAGAATTCCGCGATGCCGAGACGCCGATGGCGCTGGTGGTGGACGAGTACGGCGACATCGAGGGGCTGGTCACGCTCAACGACCTGCTGGCGGCAGTGGTCGGCGCCAGCCAGCTCGGCCACGGAGGCAACGAGGAACATCCGCCGATCGTGCCGCGCGAGGACGGCAGCTGGTTGATCGACGGTTCGCTCTCCACCGAGGACCTGCGCGAACTGCTGCACGTCGAGCGCCTGCCCGGCGAGGAGGAACACGAGTTCCGCACCGCCGCCGGCATGGTGATGACCGCGCTGGGCCACATCCCGCAAGTGGGCGAAGTGTTCGCCTGGCGTGGCATCCGCTTCGAGGTCGTGGATCTGGACGGCGCGCGCATCGACAAGCTGCTGGTGACACCCGCGCCGCGCATCGAGGCGGCGGACGACGAGCAGTAGCCGGCTTTTTCGCAAGCCTTCGCCCATCCGCCCTCCGGCACCCTCCCGTGAACGGGGAAGGATTGCTAACGCATCCCTTCCGAGTGAGCCTTCCTGCTTTTACGGAGGCAAGGTGCCGACAGGCGGGCGGGGCAAGCGGAGCGCGCACGTTCCCCCTCGCGTGGTCCGGCCTTTAACGCCGCCTTTGCTAGTCTTGGGCAGATGTCTTCAACCAAGCCCGCCAGCGTGAGCGCCCCATTGCCGGCGCCACCCTTGCCCCGACCGGACCAGCGCTGGTCCCTGTTCCTCGACGTGGACGGCTGCCTGCTGGAGTTCGCCGACGACCCGGCGGCGGTGCGCGTGTCGCCCGCGCTGCGCGCGCTGCTGCAAAGCCTGCACGACCAGCTTGGTGGCGCCCTGGCCTTGGTCAGCGGTCGCGGGGTGAAGGACCTCGATCGACTGTTCGACACCCCGCGCTGGGCGCTCGGCGGCCTGCACGGCTACGAACTGCGTTATGGCGACGGCCGCCAGCGCGAGCTTGCCGTCGATCCGGGCGACCAGGCACGCATGCGTGCGGCCGTGCAGGCCTTGGCCGCGCGGCTCGATGGCGTGCAACTGGAAGACAAGCAGCACGCCATGGCGCTGCACTGCCGCCGCGCGCCGGACCGCCTGCCCGCGTTGCGCGAAGCGGCCGAGGCGGTCGCCGCCGGCCTGTCCGGCTACGAGCTGCAGCCGGGCAACCTGGTGATGGAGTTCAAGCCTGTCGGGATGGACAAGGGCCGCGCCGTGGACGAACTGATGAGCCTGCCACCCTTCGCCGGCCGCACCCCGGTTTACCTGGGTGACGACCTTACCGACGAGCACGCTTTCGAAGCGGTCAACCAGGCTGGCGGCGCGAGCGTGCGGGTGGGCCAGCGCGAGCCGACCCGCGCGCGGTTCACGCTGTCTAGCCCGGCCGCCGTTCAGGCTTGGCTGGAGCGGGTGCGGGACGCGCTCGGCCACGGACAAGACCTTGCACAGGGAGTTTCGATCGATGCCGACAACGGTGGAGGACACCGCAAACCTTGAGCTGCACCCGGCCGCCGGCAAGCGAACTGGCATGGCCGCGTGTGATGGTGCGCCACTCGGTGACAAGCGATGACCCGTACCGGCAAGAAGCCCGGGCGGCTGGTGGTGGTATCCAACCGCGTCGCCATGCCAAAACAGACCGCCACTGGCGGCCTCGCGTCGGCCATGCGCGCGGCATTGCAAGAGCGCGGCGGACTGTGGTTCGGCTGGAGCGGCAAGCTCGCCACGCACAGCGCCGAGGAGCTGCACCGGCTCAGCGACGGGGCGATCGAGTACGTCACCATCGACCTCTCGCGCGCCGACCACGACGACTTCTACGCCGGCTTCGCCAACCGCACGCTGTGGCCGCTGTTCCACTACCGCCCCGATCTGGTCGACTACCAGCGCAGCCATCTGGAAGGCTATCTGCGGGTCAACGCGGTGTTCGCCGACGAGCTGACCAAGCTGCTCGAACCGGACGACATCATCTGGGTGCACGACTACCACCTGATTCCGCTGGCGGCGATGCTGCGCGAGCGCGGCGTGCGCAACCGCATCGGCTTCTTCCTGCACACGCCGTTGCCGGCAGCGGCCCTGCTGATCGCGCTGCCCAAGCATCGCGAGTTGCTCGAAACCATGGCCAGCTACGACCTGGTCGGCCTGCACACCGCGCGCGACCTGCGCGCGCTGGAGGATTACTTCCTGCACGAGGTGGGCGGCGCAATGCGGCCAGGCGGGCGACTGCGTGCGGCGAACGGCCGGCTGTTCCGCGCCGGCGTATTCCCGATCAGCATCGACACCGCGGAAGTGGCCGACGTCGCGCGCAAGGCCATGTCCGAAGATGCCGTGCGTGAATTCAAGCAAAGCCTGGACGGCCGCGACCTGATCATCGGCGTCGACCGACTCGATTACTCCAAGGGCCTGGCGCAACGCTTCGAAGCCTTTGCCCACGTGCTCGAACGCTCGCCCGCGTTGCACAGCCACGTCACCCTGCTGCAGATCGCGCCGCCCTCGCGCGGCGCGGTGCCCGAGTACCGCCTGATCCGCCGCGAACTCGAGCGCATGGCCGGGCACATCAACGGCAAGTTCGCCACGCCGGAGTGGGTGCCGATCCGCTACGTCAACCAGTCCTTTCCGCACAGCCTGCTGGCGGGCTACTACCGCGTGGCGCGGGTGGGCCTGGTCACGCCGTTGCGCGACGGCATGAACCTGGTCGCCAAGGAGTACGTGGCCAGCCAGGATCCGAAGAACCCCGGCGTGCTGGTGCTCTCGCGCTTCGCCGGCGCAGCGCAGGAGCTGACCGAGGCGTTGCTGGTCAATCCGGCCGATACCGTCGAAGTGGCCGATGCACTGGAGCGGGCGCTGGCCATGCCCCAGCGCGAACGTATCGCGCGTTGGCGGTCGATGATGGACGTGCTGCAACGGCACGACCTGACCGCTTGGCGCAATGCGTTCCTGCATGCGTTGACGAGTTGACCGGGCGGGGATTGCGGCCACTGCATCCGCGGGTATGCGCCTCGTCCGGAACCTCATCGCCTGTCGGCCCCCTCCCACCGAGGAGGACGGGGTCCGGCTGGTTGGCTCGAGGCCAGAGGCTTGTGCGCCGGATGGCCCACTCGAACCTGCAATCGCACTACGCTAGGCCGGTTCACCCAGGGGAGCCCACCATGTCGCCACGCCTCGCCGTTCGCCCCACCCTGCTGGCCCTGCTGCTGGCCGCCAGCACCGCACTGTCCGCCGCCGACGCGCCGCAGGCGAAATACCCCAGCTATCCAAGCGAAACACCGGCGCGCTTCACCCCCGTCACCGCCAGCTTCGACTATGAGCGGCGCGAGGTGATGATCCCGATGCGCGACGGCGTGAAGCTGCACACCGTGATCCTGGTGCCCAAGGGCGCCAGGCACGCAGGCATCCTGCTCACCCGCACGCCCTACGACGCCGACGCGCTGACCAGCCACACCATGAGCGGCCACTTGGCGCCGATGCTGCAGGGCTACGACAACGCCACCGACGTGATCGTCGAGGACGGCTATATCCGCGTGGTGCAGGACGTGCGCGGCAAGTACGGCTCCGAAGGCGACTTCGTCATGAACCGCCCGGTACACGGCCCGCTCAATCCCACGCCGGTGGATGACGCCACCGACACCTACGACACCATCGACTGGCTGGTGAAGAACATCCCCGAGTCCAACGGCAAGGTGGGCACGCTGGGCATTTCCTACGACGGCTTCGAGCCGCTGATGGCGCTGATCAACCCGCACCCGGCGCTGAAGGTTTCGGTGCCGATGAACCCGATGGTCGACGGCTGGATGGGCGACGACTGGTTCCACAACGGCGCGTTCCGCCAGCAGAACCTGTCCTACATCTACGAGCAGGAAGCCAGCCGCGACAACTCGATCCGCTGGTGGAGCAGCTTCCACGACGAGTACGACCTGTTCATGCACTACGGCTCGGCCGGCGCGATGGCCGAGGCGTACGGCATGGGCCAGCTGGGCTTCTGGAACAAGATCGTGGCGCACCCGGCCTACGACGCGTTCTGGTCGCAACAGGCGGTCGACACGCTGCTGGCGAAACAGCCGCTGAAGGTGCCGGTGATGCTGGTGCACGGGCTGTGGGACCAGGAAGACATCTACGGCGCCCTGGCCGTGTACCGCGCAATCGAACCCAAGGACGCCGGCGGCAACATGGTCAAGCTGGTGATGGGTCCGTGGTACCACGGACAACAGATCGAGGAGGGCAGTGCGCTGGGCGCGATCCGCTTCGGCAGCGACACGGCGAAGTACTTCCGCGAGCACATCCTGCGCCCATACCTGGCGCAGTACCTCAAGGACGGCGCACCAAAGGCCGACATCGCCCCGGTCACCGCGTTCCAGACCGGCACCAACCGCTGGCAGCGACTGGACCATTGGCCGCTCGCCTGTGAACGGGGCTGCGCCACGAGCAGCCGCGCGCTGTACCTGGAGCCGGACAACAAGCTCGGCTTTGTCGCCCCGGCGCAGGATGCTGCCTACGACGAATACCTGTCCGACCCGGGCCATCCGGTGCCGTTCCGCGCTCGCCCGATCCAACCGGTCGGCTACGACAACGGCCTGACCTGGCAGGAGTGGCTGGTCGACGACCAGCGCGAGGCCTCCGGCCGCACCGACGTGCTGACTTACGTCTCCGAACCGCTCACCGCGCCGCTGACCATCGCCGGGGCGCCGGAAGTGCACCTGGTCGCCTCGACCAGCGGCACCGACAGCGACTGGGTGGTCAAGCTGATCGACGTCTACCCCGACCAGGTGGCCGAGCAGCCGGCGATGGGCGGCTACCAGCTCGCGGTGGCGATGGACATCTTCCGCGGCCGTTATCGCACCGGCTTCGACAAACCGGCGCCGCTGGCCGCGAACCAGCCGCTGGACTACCGCTTCAGCCTGCCCAATGCCAACCACGTGTTCCTGCCGGGCCACCGGCTGATGGTGCAGGTGCAGTCGAGCTGGTTCCCGCTGTACGACCGCAACCCGCAGACCTACCTGCCGAACATCTTCAAGGCGAAGCCGGCGGATTACGTCAAGGCGACGCAGCGGGTGTATCACGCGCCGGGCAAGGCGAGCTTCATCGCCCTGCCGGTCGTGAGTCGCTGATCCCGCTTCATCGCCTGCCGGTCATGAGCCGCTGATCCCGTTCCTTCCCTGCCGGTAGTGAGCCGCTGATCCCGTTCCTTCCCCCGCACGCGGGGGAAGGATTCGGGGTGGGGATGTATGGCGGTTGATCAGGTGTGCGCCGACTGTTCCTGGCCGCGGTAGAAGCGGTGGGGCGCGGGATCCAGCAGTGCATGATCCTCGATCGCCGCGTTGCCGGTGCAGGGCGAGGCAAGGCTTCCCCCATCCGCCTGTCGGCACCTTCCCCGCGTGCGGGGGAAGGATTCGGGGTGGGGATGTATGGCGGTTGATCAGGCGTGCGCCGACTGTTCCTGGCCGCGGTAGAAGCGGTGGTGCGCGAGATCCAGTAGTGCATGATCCTCGTGGGTGTCGCCATAGGCGTAGACGCGCCCGTAGTCGGCCAGGTCGTACTGTGCGCGCACGCGCCGCGCCTTTTCCTCACCGACGCACTGCGCGCCCTGGTAGCGCCCGGTCAGGCGACCGTCGCGGTGTTCCAGCGTGGAGCAGACCAGTGCCAGGCCGTGCAGGCGGCACCACGGTGCGAGGTAGACATCGAGCCCGCCGGAGACCACGGCCACGGTATCGCCCTGCTGCTGGTGCCAGCGGATGCGCGCCATAACCTTCGGGCGCAGCAGGGGCGGCAGCGCCTCGTCGGCAAATGCCGCGCCATGGGCCTGCACGTCCGCGAGCGCCACGCCGGCAAAGCCGACGCGCACCACGGCGGTGCGCACGGACACACCCGAAACCACGCCGCACTTGTAGCCGGCGACCCAGGGCGCCAGCAGCAGCCTGCCCCAGGCCTGCCGGCGTGCAGGCACGGCGCGGTACATGAAGGCCGCCATGGTTTCGCGGGTGGTTATCGTTCCATCGAAGTCGAACAGCGCAAGATTCGCCACGCGTCAGTCCCTTGTTTGCGTCGGTGCATTCTAGTGGCGCCACCCGCGCCCCGGACGACAGTGATCAGCGTTGCGGTTTTCGTCCGGACGGCAGGACCGCCTCTGCGGCCACCTCGATCATCAGTTCGGGCCGGAACAGCGCATCGACCTTCACCAGCGTGCTGGTGGCCGGCGCGTCGGCGGGCAGGTAGTGCGCGCGCACATCGCGCAGCACGTCCAGATGGTTCAGATCGGTGACGTACATGTCGGTGCGCACCACGTGCTTGTAATCCAGGCCCGCACTCTTAAGCGCGACACGCAGGTTCTCGAACACCTGCATGCACTGCGCGCGGAAGTCGCCCTCGCCGACCACCTTGCCGTCGCGGTCCATCGCGACCTGGCCGGAGATCGACACCATCCGCCCCGGAGGCGAGACGATGACGTGTGAATAGCCGTGTGCGGGCGGCAGCGCGGGGGAGTTGATCGCCTGCGGCGCTTCCTGGGCCGGTGCGGTGGTGGCAAAGGCCAGCCCTGCGCAGACCAGGAAGGCGCGCCAAGCGGATGGACGTTCGTTCATCGATGTTCCTTCGCGATGGTGGGGCTTTCCACCCTAGCAAAGCCCGACCGGACACGTGGTGGGACTTCCCCGCCACACCTGCTCGGTGGTAGAACCGCATCCATCGTTGCCAACCGAACGACTGCCGCATGAGCGACACGAGCTTGCTGATCCGCCTGGCCGAAGACGACGACGATTTCATCCTGGGACTGGTCCCGCGTTTCGTGGACTTCCCGCTGCCACCCTGGCGCAAGCGTCACGAATGCATCGAGGGCATCCGCAACGATCTGCTGCGGCACCTGGAAGACGGCACCGCCAACGACTTCCTGTTCATCGCCGAGGACGGCGACGGCACCGTGGTCGGTTTCATCGAACTGCAGAAGACGCAGGATTTCTTCACCGGCCGCACTAACTGCCACATCAACAACATCGCGGTGGCGCCCGCGCATGAAGGCCGCGGGGTGGGCAAGGCGCTGATGCAGCATGCCGAGGCTTGGGCGCGCGAGCATCGCTGTGCGCTGATCACGCTGGCGGTATTCCCGGGCAACGAACGCGCCCGGGCGATCTACGAGGCGGCCGGTTACGGCGTCGACCTGCTTCGGATGGTCAAGCCGGTCCGCTGACAGGGCAAGAGGCGGATGGCCGCGGCAAGGGATGGCCGGAGCATGGCGACTCCCCTCACGGAGCCATTGCATGCCCCGATCGTTCCTGCTGCTTGCCCTGGCCTGCACGCTTGCCTGCGGCACGGCACGCGCTGATTGCGAACTGCTCTACGCGCCACCGGACATCCGCGCCCGGCTGATGGCCTTCCATCACGCGAACGAGCTCCGGCGCGCGCGGGAGCAGTTGCACCGCAAGGACTCTCTTCCGCAGAGGCCGCCGCAACCTGCCAGCGCAGCGCGTGATCGCGCCGAGCCGGCCAAGGCGCCGGCCCGGGCGCGCTAGAAGCTGCGGCCGTCCACCGGCACCCGCTTGACCGCGGCGACGTCGAGATCTTCCAGGCAACGCACGTTGATAGCCGCAGTGGGCGTGCCGTCCGGCATCGAACCGAACGCCAGCGGCGCGCAACCGCAGTCGGGGCAGAAGCGGTGCGCGATGGCGTGCTTGTTGAAGGTGTAGGTCGCCATGTCGGCTTCCGGCGTGGCCAGATCCAACCGCTCGCGCGGCACGAACCAGAGCAGGTAGCCCTTGCGGCTGCAGTGCGAGCAGTTGCAGTCGATCACTTGGTCAAGCTCGCCTTCGACGTCGAAGGCGATGCGGCCGCAATGGCAGCTGCCGTGGTAGCGCATGGGAGTCCTCCCGCTGGTCGGGCCGCCACTATAAAGGGCTAGCCCCTTCGTAGGAGCCCGCTTGCGGGCGATGCTCTCCCCCCCTCGCACGGCAACAGCATCGCCCGCAAGCGGGCTCCTACGAGGTGGTTTCGGACCGAAGGTAGCGCCCGGCGAGCGCCGGCATGACCAGCAGGTTGAGCACGGTGGAGCTGAGCAGGCCACCGAGGATCACGATCGCCATCGGCCCCTCGACTTCGCGCCCGGGTTCACCGCTGCCGAGCACCAGCGGCAGCAGGCCCAGCGCGGTAACCAGCGCGGTCATCAGGATCGGCGTCAGCCGCTCGCGCGCGCCGCGCAGCACGGTGAAGCGGTTCCAGTGCGCCCCTTCGGTCGCGACCAGGTGCTCGTAGTGGGCGATCAGCAGGATGGTGTTGCGCGCGGCAATGCCGAACAGGGTGACGAAGCCGACCAGCGCGCCGATCGACAGCACGCCGCCGGCCAGTGCCGCGGCGATCACGCCGCCGACCAGCGCAAAGGGCACGTTGGCCAGGATCAGCGCCACGCTGCGCCGGTCGGGGAAAGACAGCAACAGCAGCACGATGATCGCCGCGCCGGCCAGCGCGCTGTGCAGCAACAGTGCGTGCTGCGCGGCCACCGCGCCCTCGGCGGCGCCGCCGAACTCCACGTAGTAGCCGGCGGGCAGTTGCAGTTGCCGGTGCAGCGCCGCGCGCGCCTGCGCCACGAAGCCGACGACGTCCGGACTGGACGGGGTCACCGCCAGCACCAGCCGGCGCCGGCCGCCCTCGTGCTGCACGCTCGCCCTGCCCTTCACCAGGTCCACGGCGGCGACCTCCGACAGCGGCACGCTCTGGCCGTCGGCCGCCGGCAGCAGCAGCGCGCCCACCGCCTCCGGATCGCGCACGGTCGCGTTGTCCAGCGTGAGCCGGATCGCCACCGGCTGCACGCCCCGGTAAACCTCGCCCACGATCACGCCCTGGTGCGCGGCGGCAATCGCATCGAGCGCGTCGGTCATGCGCAGGCCGCGCGCGGACAGCCGGTCCGGATCCGGCGCGATCCGCATGGTCGGCACGCTGGGCGATTCGGCCAGCCGCACGCTGCCGGCCCCGGGCAGCGCCTGCACGATCGCCTGCGCCCGGGCGGCCAGCGCGTCGAGCCGGTCGAGGTCGGCCCCGTAGAGGCTCAGCGTGACCGGCGCGGTTTCGCCCGAGAGCGATTCGCTGATGCGGTCGCCCAGGAAAGTCACTACTTCGGAGCCCAGCCCCGGATAGCCGTCCAGCAGCTTGCGCAGCGCGTTCTCGATACGCACCTGGGCGCCCGCCGCGAGGCCGGGCTTCAATTCCACGTGCAGCTCGCCGCGGTTGGGCGGCCAGGTATCCTGCACCGCCTCGGCGCGGCCCATCTGCAACGACACGCTGGCGACGCCGGGTATCGCCAGCACGCCGCGGCTGATCCGCTCGCCGATGCGGTCCATTTCCGCCAGCGAGGCGCCCGACGGGCCGGTGATCTGCAGTACGAAGTGGCCTTCGCGGAATTCGGGCAGCAGCTCCGCGCCGAAGAACGGCAGCGCCGCTACCGCCAGCGCGCCGACCACCAGCGCGGCGACCAGCAGCGCGCGGCCGTGCGGCAGCGCGCGCTCGAGCAGGCGGTGCTGGGCGAGCTTCATGCGCTTGAGCCAGCGCGGTTCGCGATGGCGGCGGCCGGGGCGCAGCAGCCACAGGCACAACGCCGGCGTCACCGTCAGCGCCACCAGCAGCGAGGCGAAGGTCGCCAGCAGAAAGGCGCCCGCCAGCGGCGCGAAGAAGCTGCCCTGCAGGCCCGGCAACAGCAGGATCGGCACGAACACCAGCCCGACCACCACGGTGGCCAGCACCACCGGCCGGCGCACTTCGAGCGAGGCGGCCAGGATGGTGTCGATGCGCGGCATGCCGTCGACGGCCGTGCGCAGGCGCCGGTCGATGTTCTCCACGTCGATGATCGCGTCGTCCACCACCACGCCCAGCGCCACCGCCAGGCCACCCAGCGTCATCGTGTTGATAGTCCAGCCGAACCAGCGCAGCGCGAGCACGGCCAACGCCAGCGACAGCGGGATGCTGACGAAGGAGATCAACGCGGTGCGCCAGTCCTTCAGGAACAGCACCAGCACCAGCAGCACCAGCGCGGCGCCGAAGGCCAGCGCGTCGCGCATGTTGGCCAGCGCGACCTCGACGAAGGTCGCCGGGCGGTGCAGCGCGGGCACCAGCGTCACGCCCTGGGCGGCGAGCATGGGCTTGAGATCGTCCAGCGCCTTTTCCACTGCGCGGGTGACTTCCAGCGTGTTGCTGCCGTACTGGCTGGTCATCGCGACCAGGATGCCGGGGCGCGCGTCGATGCGCGCATCGCCGAACGCCGGCGCCGCGCCCACGCCGACGCTGGCCACGTCCGCCAGCGTGACGTTGCGCCCCGCGTGGCGGGTCAGCACGGTGCGGCCCAGTTGAGCCGGGTCGCTCAAGGCCCCGTCGGCCTCCAGCACCACGCGCTGGCTGGGCGTGTCGATGTAGCCGGCGCCACGCACGCCGCTGGCCGCGGCGGCCGCCGCGCGCACGTCCTCCAGCGTGAGGCCGTAGGCTGCCAGGCGGTCCGGGTGCACGCGCACATCCCATTCGCGCACGCCGCCGCCGAACACGATCGCATCGGCCACGCCGGGCACGGCCAGCAGGCGCGGCTTGACGGTCCAGTCGGCAAGGTCGCGCAACGCCAGTGGATCGAGCTTGTAGCTGACCAGGCCGATCTTGAGCAGGTCCATGGTCGAGGAAGTCATCGGGCTGAGCGACGGCGCGTCCACGCCGGCGGGCAAGTTCGCCGCCGCCTCGCTGACGCGCTCGGCCAGCAGCTGGCGGTCGCGGAAGGGATCGCTGCCGTCCTTGAACACCACGTCGATCACCGCCAGGCTCTGGATCGACTGCGAACGCACGGTGTCCACCGCGGTGGTGCCGTTGACCGCATTCTCGATCGGCTGGGTGACGCGCTGCTCGACCTGCAACGCAGTGAAGCCCGGCGCCTCCACCTGCACGGTGGCCTGCGCCGGCACGAAATCGGGAAAGACGTCGTAGCGCGCGACGAACAGTCGCTGCACGCCCAGTGCCAGCAGCAGCACGGCCAGCAGCACCACCCAGCCGGCGGCGCGCAACGCGCTGCGGACGATCGCGACGAGCACGGCGTCAGTCGTCCGAGGCGTCGGCGGCGCTGCCGGGCACGGGCGCGGCATCGACCGCGATCAGTGCCTCGGCGCCCTGTACCACCACGCGCTCGCCCGGCCTGAACGGCGTGCCGACCAGCCAGCCGGCCGGCGTCATCGCGCTCGGGTGCACCGCGCGGCGCTCGAACCGGGTGGCCCCGGTGGCGACGTAGGCCCAGTCCAGCCCGTTCCAGCGCACGATCGCCGCGCGCGGCAGCAACACGCCGCGCACCGGCCTGCCCTCGCCGTGCAGTTGCGCGGTCAGCACCATGCCCGGCACCAGCGGGCCGGCATCGGCCTGCAGCAGCCAGCCGGCGGCCAGGCCGGAGGTGCTGCGCGGCAGGCGGCCGAGCACCTGCGCGGGCGCGTCGGCCCCATGCGGCATCTGCAGCGTGGCGGCACGCACCTTCAAGGTCGCATCCGGGCGGCCCAGCGGCTCGGCCCGGAGCAGCACCTGGTCGCCGCGCACCAGCGCGTCGAGCAGCCGGTCGCGGCGCGCGGGGGCCATGTCTGCAAGGTCGTCGCCCCAGGCGCTGCGCAGCGCCACGCGCGCCTCGCGCAGTCGCGCCTGGTCTGCCGCCGCCTGCGCCTGCGCCGCCTCCAGCGCCTTGCGCGACGCGTTGCCCTCCGCGGCGAGCAGGGCCTGCGTGCGTACCAGCTCCGCGCGGGAGGCACGCGCCGCCGCCTGCGCCGCCTCGAGTTCGTCGATGGCCTTGGCCAGCGGCGCCGGGTCGAGCACGTCGGCCACCGCGCGTGTCGTGGGGGGCATCTCGCCCTGGGCAAGGCTCGCCACGCGCAGGCCGAGCCGGGCCTGGGACGCAGCGTCCAGTTCGGTCGCGGCGGCGCTCGCGGCCAACAGGGCGAACAGCAGGGCGATCGGTGCAAGGCGGTTCATGGGCGGTCTCCCTCGGTGGGCCGGAGCGCGGCCTCGACCGGATCCAGCGGGGTGCGCAGCGCATCTTCGAGCGCGGCCTCGGCCTGCCACGCGGCATCGAGCGCGGTGAGCGTCGACTGGCCTGCGGCGAGTGCGGCAAGGCGTTGTTCCAGCAAGGCGGTGCGGTCGATGGCGCCGAGCGTGAACGCATGCTCGGCCTGATCGCGCGCGCGGGCGGCCGCCTGCTCCCCCGCCCGTGCGGCGTCCAGCGCCGGCAGCGCCGCAGCCAACCGAGCGCGCGCCGCGTCGATGGCGCTGGCAATGTCTGCCTGCACTGTGCGCACGTGCGCCGCGGCCGCCTCGCGCCGCGCGCGCGCCTCGGCGATCGGTCCCTGGTTCTGGTCGAACACGGGCAGGCTGAGGCTGGCGTTGAAGGTCAGTTTGCGGATGCCGTGGTCATAGGTGTAACCCGGCCCCAGCGAGAGCTGCGGGTACTGCGCATGCACCTGCTGGTGCAGTTCGGTCTCGCGGCTGGCGTAGTCGACCAGCGCGCGTTCCAGGTCGCTGCGGGCCAGCAGGGCGTGGTCGGCCAGCGTATCCAGTCGCGCGGGCGGCGGCGCGGTGGGCCGGTCGAAGTCGTTCCAGCGCAGGTCCACCCCCGCGAGCGCAGCCACCGATAGGCCGATCGCACGTGCCAGTTGCGCCTGCGCCCCCGCGGCCCGCTGGCCGGCCGCGGCCTGGTCGCTGCGCGCCCGTGCCAGCGCCTGCACGGCCTGCAGGGCGATCTGCGGCGCATCCTCGCCCAGCGCCACGCGCTGGCTGGCGGCCTGTTCTAGCGCGCTCGCGGCGGCTACCGTGCGGGCGGCCAGGGCCGCCTGGCGGCGGGCGATCAACTGTTGCTCCAGCGCATCGCGCACGGCACTGCGCACGCTCCACAGCTTGCCGGCGTAGTCCAGCCGCGCCGCGCGCACGCCCTGGTCGGCCAGTTGCACGCGCAGGCGCCGGCGCAGGCCGCCATCGAGCAGGAAGTCGGTGCTCAGGCCCCACAGCCACGGCGCGCCGTCGACCTGCGCCTGGGTATAGCGCTCCAGCGCCAGGCCCAGTGTCGGGTTGGCGCGTGCCTTCGCCGTCTGCACCGCGGCGCTGGCCTCGGCCAGGTGCGCGCGCGCCTCGGCCACGTCCGGGTTGAGCGCAAGCGCGGCGAGCACCAGCTCGGCACGGCCGTAGCGTTCAGGCGGCCATTGGCCGTGATCCCGCGAGGGCAGCCACGGTCGCAACCGTGCCGCCAGTGCTGGATCGTCCAGCCGGCGCGCCTCCCACTGCGCTCGCGTCGCGGCCGGATCCACCGGCGCCGGGCGGTAGGTGGCGCAGCCGCCGAGCATGGCCAGCGTGGCGGCGCTGGCGGCCAGGCAAAAAAAAGGATGGCGCATGGGCGCCATCCTTGCAGAACGTGCTTAGCGCTCTCTAAGGCCGCCCGAGGGCGGCCCTGGCGCCTTTCCGGCCTCAGGCCTTGGCGCGCTCGCGCTGGTCCAGCCGCTGGGCCAGGCGGTCGATGTTGGGCAGCGACAGCAGGTGCGCGTAGATCCAGCCCATCACGCCTTCCTTCAGGAACTCGTGCGTGGTCTTCTCGTCGAGCTGGCGCAGCTTTTCCTCGTTGACCACGAACAGGCCGTTGAGGTTGATTGCGTTGCCGTCCTTCTCCAGGCGGATGTTGCGCGGCTCGAGCAGGTCGTGCTTGCGCAGCAGGTCCATGAACGCATGCGTACGCGCCACGTGCTGCTGGAACTCGCCCAGGAAACCGACGGCGTTGCTCAGCATCTCGCTGTCGCTGCCGTCTTCCTTGAACAGGCGCTCGCCTTCCTCGCTGCCGAAGCCCTCGTAGGACTCGTCCAGGAACACGGTGAAATCGTCGCCCTCGGTGCCGGCCGGCTTCTCGGCCAGGATGAACGGATAGCGGCGCACGAAGGCCGGCACGTAGATGCCCTGCGCCCAATGGCCGTTCTCGTCCACCAGCAGGTTCTCGTTCTGGCGCAGGCCCAGCAACGCCATCGGGCCGGCGTCTTCGATGCTCTGGCCAGCAAACAGGATCGGCACGTCGCGCGCGGCCATCGGGAACTCCGCGGCCGTCAGCGGCACCGAGTGCGCCGCGGCGGCGAACTTCACGCCGGGGATGCTCTTCAGGCGCAGATCCTTGTGCTGGGTGCGGTTGAGCGGCACCGGGCGCTCGTAGAAAAGTACTTCAGCCACGTCTTCTTACCTCTGCCCCGCCGTGCCGGGGTCGCCACCGATGGCTCCCCCTCCCAAACCCGGCTCGGGTCGCGAATCCGTGACTATATCAGCGGCCACGCGCCCGGGCGAATGGCCCCTCGCGGCGGCGATCTGCCAAGCGCGTCAAATGCTTACCGCGCGCCGGGCGGCGAAATTGGGCTATGCTCGAAACACGAGCGCATCGCTGCACCACCTCTGCCGCATCTCATGAACTGGCTGAAGGAAACCGCATGCTGATGGATCTGCCACGCCGGGACCTCAACGCGACCCGGGTGCTTTCGCTGGACGCCGCCGGCCGGATCCTCGACTGGATCAGCTGGCAGGACGCCGTGTGCCTCTACGTGCGCGAGGCGGTGGCCTGGACCCTGGGCGATCCCTGCCTCACCGTCCACGGCGGCCATAATCGTGCCCGCAACGAACGCAGCAAGCTGGACCTTCACCCGATCATCGCCAGCACCGGCCACTGCCGCGACCACGCGATCGACCCGGCGCCGGCACTGACCAACACCGCGCTGTTCGCCCGCGACCGCCACCTGTGCCTGTATTGCGGCAACCAGTACTCGCGCGGGGAGCTGACCCGCGACCACGTCGAACCGGTCTCGCACGGGGGCAAGGACGAATGGGAGAACGTGGTCAGCGCCTGCCTCGCCTGCAACCTGAAGAAGGCCAACCGTACCCCGCAGCAGGCGCACATGCCGCTGCTGGCCGTGCCGTACCGGCCCAGCTGGGTGGAACACCTGATCCTGTCCAACCGCAACATCCTGGCCGACCAGATGGAATTCCTGGTCAACCACCTGCCGCGCGACCGGCGGCGGGCAATGAGCTGACCGCTACTTCTCGGCGTCCTTCTCCGCGGCCTCGTCCGCATCGGCGTGGTCGGCGCTGGCCTTGGCCAGCTCGCGGTCGATCTCCTTGACCTCCTCGCAGGCCTCTTCCGATTCGTCCTTGCGGCGTGCGCGGGAACCGGCACGGCGGCTCTGGCGAGCCTCTTCCTCTTTGTTGTGGGCCAGCTTGCGGTAGTTCTCGCGGATGCGTTCGAGCGCTTCCTCGTCGAGGTTGTCGACGTCCAGCAGGCTGTTGCGCGCGCGCGTGCTGCGGATGAGTTCGTCCAGTTTGATCTGGACCGCCGCACTGTCACGGTTCTGGCTGTTCTGGATCAGGAACACCATCAGGAAGGTAATGATGGTCGTGCCGGTGTTGATCACCAGTTGCCAGGTGTCGTTGAAACCGAACATCGGCCCGGTGACCGCCCACACGACGATGACCGCGGCGGCGATCAGGAAGGCAGCGGGCTTGCCCGAATAGCGGGCGGTCGCCTCGGCGAAGCTGCGGAAGGCCTGCGATAGCTTGGACATGGGGGGCATCTCTGGCCTTGGGTCGCATCCAGCTTGCGAGCGGTTTCGTGTGCCCGGTGTGCACGATGCCCGGTTTCGTTCACGTCGCCGCCCTTGCCCCGCCCTGCGGCTGGGCCAACAATATGCGGATGATCGACCCAACCCGCTATCCCCACCTGGCCCGCATCGACGCGCCGGACGACCTGCGCCGCGTGTCCGATGCCGAGCTGCCGGCCGTCGCCGACGAACTGCGCCAGTACCTGATCGAGTCGGTTGCCAGCTCCGGCGGGCATTTCGGCGCGGGCCTGGGCGTGGTCGAGCTGACCGTGGCGCTGCACCACGTCTTCGACACCCCGCGCGACCGCCTGGTCTGGGACGTGGGCCACCAGTGCTACCCGCACAAGATCCTCACCGGCCGCCGCGACCGGATCACCACGATCAAGAAGAAGGACGGCCTGGCGCCGTTCCCGCGCCGCGAGGAAAGCGAATACGACACCTTCGGCGTCGGGCATTCCTCCACGTCGATCTCGGCGGCGCTGGGCATGGCGATCGCCGCCCAGCGCAAGGGCGACGACCGCAAGGTGGTGGCGGTGATCGGCGATGGGGCGATGACCGCCGGCATGGCCTTCGAGGCGCTCAACCACGGCGGCGACGTCGAGCCGAACATGCTGGTCGTGCTCAACGACAACGGCATGTCGATCAGCGAGAACGTCGGCGCGATGACCAAGATGATGGCGCGCGCGATGGCCAGTCGCCGGCTCAACGCCGTGCGCGAGCGGGCCAAGAAGGCGATCCCGCGGCAGTCGTTCTTCGGCCGCTTCTTCAAGAATTGGGAGGAGCACGCCAAGGGCATGTTCCTGCCCTCGACGCTGTTCGAGGAGCTGGGTTTCCACTACACCGGCCCGATCGACGGCCACGACATTCCGGCGCTCCTGCGCGCGCTGCGTACGGTCAAGAACCTGCCCGGCCCGCAGCTGCTGCACGTAATCACCACCAAGGGCAAGGGCTACGCGCCGGCCGAGCAGGCGCAGATCGAGTACCACGCGGTCAGCCCGTTCGACCCGGTCGCCGGCGTGGTGAAGAAGAACGCGCCGGCCAAGCCGACCTACACCGACATCTTTGGCGACTGGCTCTGCGACATGGCCGCCGCCGATGAGCGGCTGCTGGGGATCACCCCGGCGATGCGCGAGGGCTCGGGCCTGGTGCGCTTCTCCAGGGAATATCCCAAGCGCTACTTCGACGTGGCAATTGCCGAGCAGCACGCCGTGACACTGGCCGCCGGCATGGCCTGCGAAGGCGCCAAACCGGTGGTGGCGATCTACTCGACCTTCCTGCAGCGTGCCTACGACCAGGCGATCCACGACGTGGCGCTGCAGAACCTGGACGTCACCTTCGCGATCGACCGCGCCGGCGTCGTCGGGCCGGATGGTGCCACCCACGCCGGCAGTTTCGACCTGTCGTTCCTGCGTTGCCTGCCGAACATGGTCATCATGGCGCCAGCCGACGAGAACGAATGCCGCATGATGCTGTCGACCGGCTTCGAGTACGCCGGCCCGGCGGCCATCCGTTATCCACGCGGCACCGGCCCGGGTGCTGCCGTGCGCAAGGAACTCGACACCCTGCCGATCGGCAAGGCCGAGCTGCGCCGGCGCGGACACGGCCTGGCGATCCTCTCCTTCGGCGCGATGCTGGCACCGGCAGCGGTGGTGGCGGCGGAGCTGGATGCCACGCTGGTCAACATGCGCTTCGTCAAGCCGCTGGACGAGGCGATGATCCTGGAGCTGGCGCGGACGCACGATGCGTTCGTCACGCTGGAGGACAACGCGATCGCCGGCGGTGCGGGCTCAGGCGTGGCCGAATGCCTGGCCGCACACGGCATCGTCAAGCCGGTGCTCCATCTTGGCCTTCCGGACGTCTATCTGGAACACGGCAGCCGCGAAGAGGTGTTGTCCATGGCCGGGCTGGACCTGCCGGGCATCCGCAATGCGATCCGGGCGCGCTTCCCGCAGTTGGCGAGCGTTGCCGCCAGCGCGGGCTGATCACGGCCTCCCTTTCCCAGCGGCTCGCCCCAAGTCCTTCCCCCGTTCAAGGGAGGTGCCCGAAGGCCGGATGGGGAGGACCTGCGAAAGACCGCCCACACATCCCGCCAAGAGCGCCCTTCCGCCTGTCGACACCCTCCCCCGCAGCCGCGGGGGAAGGCCCGGCTACAAAGACGGCCGCACTTGGTGCCCGAAGGGCGGATGGGGGCGACCTTGCGGGAGACCAGGCGCATCGCATCTAAGAGCGCCCCCTTCCGCCTGTCGGCACCTTGCCAAGCGGTCGCGAGGAAGGCTCGGGAACGCGGCACTGCGCCACGAAAGCGGGCGGTCAGGGTTAGATGAACCGGCTACGGCCGCCGCTGACCCGATCGCGTTGCTCCAGATCCTGCGCCGTGAACACCTCGTCGTAGCCCGCCGCTTCGAGCAGATCGCGCGCCGCATTGCCCTGGTCCCAGCCATGCTCGAAAAGCAGCCACCCGCCCGGGATCAGGTGCGCCTGCGCGCCATCGACGATGCGCCGGATGTCATCCAGGCCATCAGGCCCGGAGGCCAGCGCACTGGCTGGCTCGAAGCGCAGGTCAGCCTGCGCCAGATGGGGGTCGTCCGCCGCGATGTAGGGCGGATTGGATACGACCAGGTCGAGGCGCTTGGCCTCCAGCGCCTCGAACCAGTCGCTCTCGACGAAGGCCACATTGTCGATGCGGTTGGCAGCGGCATTGCGCCGCGCCACCGCCAGCGCCGCGGCACTCGCATCGGTGGCAAGCACGCGTGCGTGTGGGCATTCGCGTGCGATCGCCAGCGCGATCGCGCCGCTACCGGTGCCCAGGTCCGCCACGCTCGGCGAGCCTTCGCGCGGCAGTTTCGCCAGCGCCAGCTCGACCAGCAGTTCGGTTTCCGGTCGCGGGATCAGCGTGGCGGGCGTTACCTCCAGCTCGAGCGTCCAGAAGCCGCGATGGCCGGTGAGGTAGGCCACCGGTTCGCCGGCGGCCCGCCGTTCCACCAGCGCGGCGACGGCCGCCACGTCGCTCGCGTCGGCCGGATCGTCCGCGTGCGCTACAAGCCAGGTGCGCGACTTGCCCAGCGCGTGCGCGAGCAGGATGGCCGCCTCGGAACGGTCACCCAGGCGCGCGGCGGCCTCCGCCAGCAGTTGGCGCACTTCAGGCATCGCGTGGCGTCTCCGCGACGGGCAGTTGCGGCGGCATGGCCGGCGTCGGCCGGTCGCGGCGCCAGTAGCCACCGCGCGACCAGGCCTCGAAGCCCCAGCGCAACCAACCGATCAGCGCGTTGGCCAGCCATAGCGCCCAGGCCAGCATGGCCAGCTTGTAGGTCCACAACGGCAGGCTGAACACGCCCGCGCGCGGCAGCGCGTCGACGCTACGATCGGCGAACCAGTGCAGTTGCAGCGCACTGGAACCCATGCCGGCGATGTGCATGTCCGGCTGTCCGAGCAGGCCGCCCGGCACCGCGGCCACCAATACACTGAGCGCGATCGCCGTAAGCAGCGCCAGCGCCACCTGCATCAGGTCGAACAAACCGGCGCGCCACGAATCGACCGCGGCGCGGGCGCGAAGTCCGAGCAGGATCAGCCAGGCCACCACCACGGCATACGCGCTCCAGGCAAAAGCGGAGAAGCCCAGTCCCAGCAGCAGCCAGTGGCGGAAACGCAGCGGCGTGGGCGCGTAACGGGAGAGCAGCCAGGCCGCGGCCAGCAGCACGATCAGCTGTGCCCAGTACAGCACGGCCGGGCCAGCACCCGTACCCCAGGTCCACAGCACCCAGCGATCCTGCGGCAATTGCAGGAACGTATCGAGGTTGGCCGCCGGCGCGTGCAGGGCGATGGCCGGCGAGCGGATGCGCATGGCCGCGCCGCCCGGTTCACGCAGGCGCAGTTCGTAGCTATGCGTGCCCGGCAACAAGGGCAGCGACAGCGCGCCGTTGCGCACGGCCAGCGGGAGGCGTTCGCCGTCGCGGCTGGCCTGCAGCAGCTCGGCATCGGCCGGCAGGCCCAGCGCGTGTTCGCCGCCGCGCGTGCTGCGCGCCTGCAACTGCAGGGTAGTCTCGCTGGCCCGCTCGCCGAGGGTGCTGCGGGACTCCACCCGGTCGAACGCCAGGGTGCCGCCCGCGACGGCCGGCGGCTGGGTGAGCGTCAGTGTGAGCCGCTCGCCCGGCAGCGGCTGGAAGCGCAGCGCGTCGCCGCCGCTCGCCGGCACGCCGCTGGCATCGACGTGCCACATCGGTTCGGCGTCGATCTCCCACACCTCGGCGCGTTCGGCCAGCGCTGGCGCGACCAGTGGCAGCCGGGTGGCGCGGTCCAGCCGGCTGGTCCATTCGACGCTGTCCGTGCCGGCGTTGAAGGCGAGCTGGATGCGCCCGTCGCGCACCGGCGCATCGGCGCCCAGCGGATGCTCGCCGGGCAGCAGCGGCAGCGCGATGCTGAAGCCACCGGCCTGCGGCGCGATGCGCTCGACTTCGTTCTGCACCGTCCATTCGTTGCCGAGCACCAGGCGGCGCGTCAGCCGCACGTAAGGCGGGAAGTCCTGCGCAGGGGCCGCAACCTGGCCATCATGGCCGGTCTGTTGGCGGTCGAAAGCGAGGCTGTCGCCAAGCAGGTGGCCATCGTCCAGGCCGTCGGCCGTCCAGCCGTCCATCTGCAGCGCCACGCGCTGCGGCGCCAGCGGGAAGCGCAGGCGCGCGCTGTCGATGCCGCCGAGCCGGTAGCGCAGGACCAGTGGGTGCACGCCCGGTTCCAGCCGCAGCCAGAACTGGTCGTCGTCGCGGCGCGCCAGTACGGCCGGACGCCCATCGACCGTCACCGCGACCAGTGGCAGCGTGGTGACCGGCAGCGGCAGCGCGACCGTGGCGCCGGCGTGCGCCTGCAGGGTGAGGTCCAGCGCATCGCCGGCCAGCACCGCGCGCGCCTCCGGCAGGTTCGCGCAGGCGGGCGCGCAGGCCGGCGCCTCGACCAGGCGCTGGCGCAACTGGTCGAGCAGCGGTTGGCTCGGCAACGCCTGCGCATGGGCGTGCCAGGGCAGCACCGCCAGCGCCAGCAGCGCCATCGAGGCCGCGCCCCGCCCGCCCTGCCAGCGCCCGCGCCAGGGCGCCAGCAGCGAGGGCAGCACGCGCGCCAGCAACGCGGCCAGCAGGCCCACCATCAGCACGCGCAACAGGCTCACCAGCCAGGCCGGAGCGATCAGCAGGCGCATGGTCTGCTGGGTCGTGACCGGGCCGGACCAGCCGAGGCGGTAGTTGCTGCCCAGGCGCCAGGTCGGCGTGCCTGGGCCCGCCTGGACCACGCTGCGCGCGCCCGTCGGCACATCCATCGAGGACAGCCTCGCGGCGCTCACCGTCACGCTTCCCAGCGCTTGCGCCGCTTCCGATACCTGTGGCGCCGCCGCGGAGGGCGCTGGCGGAGCTGCAAGTTCGGGAGGTGGAACGTTGTACCCCTCATCCAGCGTTCCCGCCGCGAATTCGACGCCAAGAGCCTGTGGCTCGAGCTGCGGGTGCAGCGCGTACTGAAGCTGCGTCGCCACGAACGGCAGCGTCCACAGCGCGGCGAGTACGAACGAGGCCAGGGCCGCAAGGTTGGCGACGCGCCGCAGGCGCCCGTCCGGCAACGCCCGCAACAGCAGCGCGAACGCGAAAAACAACGCCAGCGTCCAGCGCGGCGCGCCCGCCTCGTGCTGCGCCAGCGCCAGGAAGCCGGCGGCCAGCAACGCCCAGGGCCAACCGAGCAGGCGGCCGGCCAGCAGGGCGATCAGCGCCACGCCGAACACGTCCAGCAGGCTCCATCGGGCCACCCACGAATCGGGCGAGCTGTCCGCGCCGGGCGCGCCGAGCAGGCGATAGCCCGGCGGCAGCTGCAACATGGCGTCGATGCGTTCCAGCGGCACGTTCCACCCGGTCACCTGCAGCGTACCGGTGGAGGGCGCGCGCAGGCCCGCGCCGAAGTCGAGCTGCTCGCTGCGTACTTCCACGCCGCTGCGCCCGTCCTTGCCGCGGCTGACCAGCAGCGGCTCGCCGTCCTGCTCGGCGCGTTGCAGCTGCCAGGGCGCACCGACCTCCAGGCGCTGGTGGTGCAGTTCGCCTTGCAGATGGTCGTCTACGGCCAGGCCCTGGCCGTCGAAGTCCAGCCACAGGCGGCGCGACAGGCGCAGGCGGTCGTGCCGCCCTGCCCCACGCTCGCCCGGCTGCACGGTAAGCGTGGCCTGGCCGTCCATCATGAAGGCGGGCAGTTCGCGCCAGTCCTCCGGTACGCCGGCTTGCGCCGCGTCGGTGGCCTGACCTTCGGCATGGCTGCCGCGCAGGTCCGGATCATCCGCATAGCTCCAGATTTCCTGCCGCAGCCAGGGCGCCGGCGGCAGGGTGATCGCAACACGCGCGAGCGGCGCGCTGGCGCGGGCATCGAGGGTGACGGTCCAGCGACCGGGCTTCAGTTGCACCCGCAGGCGGCCGTCGCTCTCCATGCGGGTCGGCAGCTCGCCATCCAGCGCGGTGGCCACGAAGCCGTCCGGCAGCGCCGGCCCGAGCACCAGTTCCCGCGCGCTGCCGGTCACGTCGAAGCGCAAGCGGGTCTGAAGTGTTGCCGGCAGGCCATCGGCCAGGCGGCGGTCGACACGCAGCGACAATGCATCGGCCACGCGCTGGGCGGCGGCGGCCTCGCCCAGGGTCAGCTCGTCGCCATCGCGCTGCAGGCGCGCGACCGGCTTGCCGTCCAGGGTGAGATCGATCAGTCCGATCGCCGCGGGCACGTGCAGGCGCACCGGTCGCGTCGACCAGGGGAGCACGCCCTGCAGGTGATGGTCACCAGGCGATACGCGCACCATCGGCTGGTCGTCGCGCTCCAGCACCACGGCCGGCTGACCGTCCAGACTTACCTGGACCGGCCAATGGCGTGCGTCGCCAGGCAATGCGATCCACGACGGCGCGTCGGCATGGGCGTCGAGCGTGAAGCGGCCACCGGCCGCATCGGCCGTCAGCGCCAGCCGCCCCGGCCAGGCGCATTGCCAGGCCTCGCCCTGGCCCGGTGCGTGCGCCAGCCTCGGACAGGCATGCGCCGGCACCTCATGCAGCACCCAGTCCTGCCAGTCGCGCAACGTCGGCGGCACCTGCTGGGCGCCAGACGGTGGGGCCAGCAACAGACCCATGAGCAACAACCATCCTGATCGAGCACGCATGCCTGGTCTCCCTGTCGCCCGGTGGGCGCGGGACAGTTTAGGGGGAACGTCAACGGGGCGGCGGTGTGCTCCCTCTCCCCTCCGGGGCGAGGGCTGGGGTGAGGGGTCACTCTTGCGGCAAGTTCAATGACGCAAATACGAAAACAATCTTTTGCGATCAACCTTCCCGCGAGCCCCGGCCCCTCACCCAACCCTCTCCCCGGAGGGGAGAGGGCTCAAAAAGCAAGGTGCTCAAAGCAAGACGCCGGGCGTTGCCGCCCGGCGTCTCTTTCAGCCAAAAGGCCTTGGCCTCAGTGCAGGATTGCCTGCGGGTCCTGCTTGGCCTTCAGCGCCGTACACAGCAAGGTGTTCTCGGTGGTTTGCGCCAGGCCACGCTCGGCGCCGGTGACGTCCTTGGCGCGCGTCTTGAAGAACGCCTGCAGGCGATCGGCCTCTTCCTGCGAGCACCCGCCACCGCCCATCAGTCCCGGCAGGCGGCCACCGGCGAAGCTGCCGGTGCGCTCGACGATGCGGTCGTAGTTGGCGACCGCCCACTTCCACATGGCGTCGCGCTGGGCGCGGGTCTCGCGACTGCCGCGCAGCAGGGCGGACATCTCGCCGACCTTGACCTGCTTGTCCAGCGCGAAGTTGCGCACCTGCTCGGCCAGGGCCGGGTCCTCGACCGCGCTTAGGCCGGCCAGCATGGCGTTGCGCTGGGCCGGATCGGAGGTCTTGGGCAGCTCCGCGATCAGCGCGTCGACCGCACTCTTGCCGTGCTCCTGCACCGCCACCGCGAGCGCGGTGTCGAGCAGATCCGGATCGGCCGCGTCGAGGTTCAGGTGGCCGTCGGCCTTGCGCTTGAGCGCCGCATCACCCTGCTTGAGCAGTTCGGCGCGCACCTGCGGCAGCTTCACGTCGAGCGCGAGGAAACCGGCCAGCGTGCTGCGCAGCAGGGAATCGTCGTCCGGCTCGTTGGCCTTGCGGTGGTAGCCGAGCAGCTCCATGCGCGGCAGGTAGGCGGACTTGGCCCAGGCATCGAGGGCGTTGCGCTGCGCGTCGTTGCTAGCCAGGTGGCGATTGATCCATTCAAAGCTGGCCATCGGCGCGGTCGCCACTGCGCGCACGCGCGAAGCGGTCAGCGGCTTGAGCGCGGCGAGCAGGTCGCCCGCGTTGATGTCGCCATGCTGGAAGCTGGCGTCGGCCGCGTCGGCATAAGCCAGTTGTTCGGCGTCGGTCAGATGGCTGATCTGGTCGCCCAGGCGGGCCAGGTCGCCCTTGTCCATGCCGAAGCGGTAGTAGCCGCTGGCGTTGGCGTTGGGCATCACCCAGGTGTTGGCGCTAGCGCCCGGCAGCGCGATCGTGCCGGCAGCCTTTTCCAGCAGTTCGCAGTTGACCTTGCTGCCGTCGGCGGTGCCGTAGCGCACGCACACCGGCACGCCCCAGACGTGCTTCGCGTCGCCCTTGCTGCCCACCGGCAGGTAGCGGCTCTGGCTGAGCTTGAGCACGGTCTGGCCGTCCTTCTGCATCAGCTGGGTCTGCACGTAGGGCACGCCGGGCTGGTTGAGGAAGCTCTTGAAGGCCTGCTTGAAGTCCTCGCCCTTGTCGGCGGCCTTGGCGATCGAATCGACCAGGTCATCGGCGGTGGCGGTGGAGAACTTGTGGTCCTGGATGTACTGGCGCATGCCGTGCTGGAAGGTCTTCTCGCCTACGTAGCCCTCGAACATGCCGAGCACGCTGGCGCCCTTCTGGTAGGTGATCGAATCGAACGCAGTCTCGATGTCGCCGTTGCCGGTGATCGGCTGGCGGATCTTGCGTGCGGTGACCAGGCTGTCGTTGTCCATGGCGTACTGCGCGCCGCGCACGCGGTCGAGGTCGGCGCGGTACTCCGGATGCACCTTCATCGTCACCTTCTGCTGCATCCAGGTGGCGAAGGCCTCGTTGAGCCAGATGTCGTTCCACCAGGCGGTGGTGACGGTGTCGCCGGTCCACTGGTGGGCCAGTTCGTGCGCGTTGACGTTGAACGAGCCGCGCACGTACTGCGCCGGGGAGTCCGGATCGAGCAGCAGCAGCCAGTCGCGGAAGGTCACCAGGCCGGCGTTTTCCATCGCGCCGGCGGAGAAGTCCGGTGCGGCCAGCAGGTCGAGCTTGTCCCACGGGTAGCCGAAGGCGTAGTAGTCCTCCAGCGTGTGGATGATGCTCGGCGTTTCCGATAGCACGTGTTTCATGCGGTGACCCTCGCCCTTGGCGGCGATGCCGCGCAGCTGCAGCGGGGTGGCGCGGTAGGCGTCCGGCGAGATGTCCGGGCCGGCGACGATGTCCCAGGGGCCCACGCCGAAGGCGACCAGGTAGGTCGGCAGCGGCTTGGTGGTGGAAAAGGTCAGCGTCTTCCAGCCCTCACCCGCGGCCACTTCCTTGACCTGCTTGGTGTTGGCCACCGCCTTCTCGTCGCTGGGGATGGTCAGGCTGATGTCGAACGGCGTCTTGAAATCGGGCTCGTCGAAACCGGGGAAGGCGTAGCGCGCGCTGATCGGTTCCATCTGCGTCATCGCGTACGGCTGGCCCTCGTGGCTGACCTTGTACAGGCCTTGCAGCTGCTGGTTGAGCGGCGCGGTGTAGTCGAAGCTCAGGGTCAGTTCCTGCGGCTTGAGCGTGTCCGCGAAATCGACCCGCACCACGCCCTCCTTCGGCGCCGCCTCCACGTACTTGGCGGCGTGCGTCTTGCCGGCCGCATCGGTCACGGTGACCTTCGAGACCTTCAGATCGTGCCCATGGAGCCAGATATGGTCGGAGGCCTGCTTGAGGTCCACCTTGATGCGCGTGGTACCGGAGAAATCCTGCTGGCGCGGGTCGACCTTGAAGGACAGCGCATAGGATTCGGGCACCGCCCAGCGCGGCAGCTTGCCGTGCGGCACGGGGTCGGACGTGGCGGCAAAGGCGGCACCGCAGCAGGCGGCCAGCGCGGTGAGCACGAGCGGTTTGACGAGTCGACGCATGGTTTGTTTTCCCCAGGGACTGTGAAGGCAACTTCCCGAACCTAGGCCGGGCATGACTTGTGACACAGTGCCAAAAGGCATGACCAGCTTCGATGCAACGTGAAAGGCTCGACTCCGGCGGGCGACGCGCAAGAAAAAAGCCCGGCCATCACTGGCCGGGCTCCGTACTTTCCTGCGATCTCGCAACTCAGCCGGCCACGTCGGCCTGCTCCAGCGCCACCGCGACCGCGTGGATCACCGCTGCAATGCGGATCGCGCTCTGGATCGGCTGCGCCGAGAGGCCGTGCTTGCGCAGGGTCTTCTCGTGCGAGTCCACGCACATGCCGCAACCGTTGACCGCCGCCACGGCCAGCGAGGCGAGCTCGAAGTCGATCTTCGTGCCGCCGGGATTCATCATCGCGTTCATGCGAAGCCCCGCGCGCAGCGTGCCGTATTCGGGCTCGCTGACCAGGTGCACGAAACGGTAGTAGATCGTGTTCATGCCCATGATGGACGCGGCCACGCGGGCGCCGTTGAGCTCTTCGGCGCTGGCGTGCTGCGCACCTTCCTCGGCCACTGCCTTGGTCAGCGGCTTGTAGCGCGAGGCGATCGCCGCGGCGAGCGCGACCACCATGATCTGTTTCTGCGTCAACCCCGGCGCACCGCCCTCGCTCAGCACCGAATCGAGGTTCAGGCGCAGGTCCTTGGCGTAGTCGGGGAGCTGGCTCTTGAGGTCGGCAAGACTCATGGGGACACCTTCTTGAAGTCAAAAAAAGACCGGCGGCGAAGCGGGCTTCGCCGCCGGCTGGGGAGACCGCGCGTCCGTGGGGGAGGGGGAGGGATCCGGACGCGCGGTTACTGCAAGTCAGAGGCGATCAGGCGACCTTGAGGGTGTCTTCGCCCTGGTGCCAGTTGCACGGGCACAGCTCGTCGGTCTGCAGGGCGTCGAGTACGCGCAGCACTTCCTGCGGGTTGCGGCCGACCGAGCCGTCGGTCACGTAGACGAAGCGGATGATGCCTTCCGGGTCGACCAGGAAGGTCGCGCGCTGCGCCACGCCATCGGCGGTCAGGATGCCCAGCGCGTTGCTGAGATCCTTCTTGATGTCCGCCAGCATCGGGAACTTGAGGTCGCGCAGGTCCTTGTGGTCCTTGCGCCAGGCCAGGTGCACGAATTCCGAGTCGGTGCTGGCGGCCAGGACCTGGCAGTCACGGTCGGCGAACTGCTCGTTGACGTCCGAGAAGCCCTTGATCTCGGTCGGGCAGACGAAGGTGAAGTCCTTCGGGTAGAAGAACACGCACAGCCACTTGCCCTTGTAGGTGTTGTTATCGATCGTGCTGAACGCCGTGTCCAGGTTCTCGATCGAGACGGTGGCCGGGACGCTGAACTGGGGGAACTTGTCGCCGATGGTGAGCATGGGCTTCTCCTTGAGGTACTGATGGTTAGAGCGATCGGTGAGAGCATCATGGGCGCCGTGGATGGCGCGTCATGAGGGCAAGGTTACGCACCGCCAAGGCATTGTTCAAATTGATTGTTGCCATCACACTCATAGGCATGGTCTATCGGAGTGAGCCATGAACCTGCGCGACCTCGCCTACCTGGTGTCGCTGGCCGAGCACCGCCATTTCGGGCGGGCAGCGGAGGCCAGCTTCGTCAGCCAGCCGACCCTTTCCACGCAGATCAAGAAGCTCGAGGACGAGCTCGGCGTGGCGCTGGTCGAGCGCACGCCGCGCAAGGTGCTGCTCACCGAGACCGGCCGCGAGATTGCCCGCCGTGCCCGCGGCGTGCTGGCCGAAGTGGATGAGATCCGCGCCATCGCCCAGCGCACGCGCGACCCGGAGGCCGGCCGGCTGCGGCTAGGGGTGTTCCCCACGCTCGGGCCCTACCTGCTGCCGCACCTGGTGCCGGTGGTGCGCCAGCGTTTCCCGCGGCTGGAACTGCTGCTGATCGAGGAGAAGACCGAGCAGGTCATCCGCATGCTGCGCGAGGGCTCGCTGGACGTGGGCATCCTTGCGCTGCCGATCCACGAGGAAAGCCTGCATGCGGAGTTCCTGTTCGAGGAACCGTTCGTGCTGGCGGTGCCCAACGACCATCCCCTGGCCCACCGAAAGGCCCGCCTGAAGCTGGCCGACCTGGAGGACGAAAGCCTGCTGCTGCTCGAAGACGGCCACTGCCTGCGCGACCAGGCGCTGGAGCTGTGCCAGCTCGCCGGCGCCGGCGAGAAGGTCGGCTTCCGCGCTACCAGCCTGGAAACTTTGCGCCAGATGGTCGCGGCGAACGTGGGCATCACGCTGCTGCCGACGCTGGCGATCAAGCCGCCGGTGGCCCGGACCGACAACGTGCAGCTGCTGGAATTTTCGGGCCACGCGCCGAGTCGCCGGATCGCACTGGTGTGGCGCAAGAGTTCATCGCTCGGCCCGTTCCTCGAACGATTCGCCGAGGTAGTGCGCGGCTTGCCGTCCGAGCTGCTCAAGCCGGAACTTGCCGAGCCCGCCACCACCACGCGGCGCAAGCGCGCCTGACGCGCTCTCACAGGGGGATTACCGATGCAGCGATTGCTGTGGCTGGGATTGATAGTGCTGCTGGGTTGGGGCGCGCTGGGCTGGTGGCAGCAACGCCCGCTGCACCCGCCGCCGGGCGTGCTCGCCGCGCAGGCACCCGAACAGGTGGACCTGGACGACGGCGCCCTGCTCCAGCGTGGCGACACCGTGCTGCGCACGCGCGCCCACATCGCGCTGACCGCACGCGTGCTTTCGCGCGAGGACTACCGCTGGGATGCCGGTGCATCGCTTGCGCCGACCGACCTGGCGCTGGGCTGGGGCCGCATGTCCGACAGTGCGGTACTGGCCAGCATCGATATCCGCCAGTCCAGCCGTTTCTTCTACTGGCACGTGCGCGACTACCCGATCCCGCGGCGCGAGATCGAGACCTCGGCGACCAACATGCACCTCATTCCCGCCGACGACGGCGTGCGCTATGCGATGAAACACGTGCGCCCGGGCGAGCTGGTGCATCTGGAAGGCTTCCTCGTCGATGCCAGCCGTCCGGACGGCTGGCACTGGCGCACCTCGCTGCGCCGCGACGACACCGGCGACGGCGCCTGCGAGCTGGTGTATGTGGAGGAACTGGGGCCGGTCGCGCCATGAGCTCCCTGCGGGAGCGCATCCTGTGCGCGACCGTGAAGCCCGCGGTCGCGCACAAGGTGCGCTCCTACGGGCGCCTGGCGAGCGTGGCCATGCGCTGCGCGTCGGCCAGCACGCCGTGCAGGATGCGCAGCTCGCGCTCGTCGGGCTGCGCGCGCTGGAACAGGCGACGCAGGCGCAACATGATCGTGGTCGGTTCGCGGCCCTTGTGGAACTCGATGTCGTCCAGCGTCTGCCCGAGATGTTCGAAGAAGCGCTCCATGTGCGCCGCATCGGCCGGGGGCTCGTCATGCTCCGGCGGCGCAGTCATCGGCGTGTCGCCGAACATCGCCAGGCGCTGCTCGTAGGCCATCACCTGCACCGCCTGGGCCAGGTTGAGCGAGCTGTAGTCCTCCACGCTGGGGATGCGCACCATCGCGTGGCAGCGCGCCAGTTCCTCGTTCTCGAGGCCCGTGCGTTCGTTGCCGAAGACCAGCGCGACCTGCTCGCCGCGCGCCGCGGCCGCGAGCGCCTGCGCGGCACCCTCGCGCGGCGTGAGCTCCGGCAGGTTGACGCCGCGCCGGCGCGCCGACAGGCCCAGCGCGAAGGTCGCGCCCGCCAGACCGTCGACCAGGGACTCATGCACGCCCGCTTCGGCCAGCACCTGCACCGCGTTGGCCGCCAGCGCATCCGCCTCGCGGCTGGGGAACTCCGCCGGCGCGACCAGTTCCAGTCGCGTGAAGCCCATCGTGCGGATCGCCCGCGCCGCGCTGCCGATGTTGCCCGGATGCGAGGTGCGCACCAACACGAAGCGGAACAGTCGGGCGAGATCGGCGTGGTCGGTCATGGCGGCTAAGGCAACAGGCAGGATCGTCAAGGATAGCCGCCTTCGGACGCCCCAACGCCGGCTCTGCTAGAATCGCCGGCCGCATTTGTGCTCTTTTTCCAAAGCCGAAGCCATGCCAAGACCCGCCGTCACCATCGCGGCACGTGCCGCGCGCGCCGCAGGCAACGTGATCCTGCGCTACATGAACCGCATCGACGGCCTGCACGTGGTCGAGAAGCACCGCATGGACTTCGCCTCGGAAGTCGACCGGCTGGCCGAGGCCGAGATCGTCAAGGAACTGCGCCGCGCCTATCCGGACCACGCGATCCTCGCCGAGGAAGGCGGCGCGACCGGCAAGAGCCCGCTCACCTGGGTGATCGATCCGCTCGACGGCACGCACAACTACCTGCGCGGCATCCCGCACTTCTCCGTGTCCATCGCGCTGGTCGAAAAGGGCGTGCCGATCTATGGCGTGGTGTTCGATCCGCTGCGCGACGAGCTGTTCACCGCCAGCAAGGGCGACGGCGCCTACCTCAACGACCGCCGCATCCGCGTGTCCCGCCGCGATAACCTGGGCGGCGCGATGATCGCCACCGGCTTCCCCTACCGCCAGCGCGAGCACCTGGACGCCCAGCTGGCGATGACCCGCGCCCTGCTCGGCCAGGCCGAGGATATCCGCCGCTCCGGCTCGGCCGCACTGGACCTGGCCTACACCGCCGCCGCGCGCTACGACGGCTATTTCGAGATCGGCCTCAAGCCCTGGGACATGGCCGCCGGTGTGCTGCTGGTGCACGAGGCGGGTGGGCGCTATGGCGATTTCGCCGGCCGCGACGGCCTGCCGGCCAGCGGCAACCTGATCGCCGCCAACCTCAACGTCGCCAAGGCGATGACCGACGCGATCGGGGCACAGGCGACACCGGCGCTGCTCAAGGCCTGAACAAGGCCCTCGTCCGAAAAAAAGAGCGCCCCCGTGGCGCTCTTTTTTTGCGCGCAAGGCCACCCGGGTTTGTGCGGCCGGATGCCAGGCCCGCACGCAAGCAGGCCGCTGCCTGTCCCCAGAGCAGGCGAACGTCCCTGTAGAACTTTCCAGCCGAGGCGTTTTTTCCAGCCGCGCGAACGCAAGGTTCGCCGTCGCGACGCTCCTCGCGCTGGCATCCGCATTGCAACGCCCCTGCTCGTCCGAAGGGCCCGCGACGTGTCGCGACACCCTTGCGGGCGAGGGAGCGTCCGTCGCCATCGGGGCACGCCTGCGCCGATGGGCGGAAGCGGGTCGTGGACCCCTGCCGGACCCGCTGTTTTCCGCTGGGCGCCGGGAAGGCGGCCAGCCGAGCCTTGCACAAGAACGATCGGATGTACCAACGGAGATAACCCATGAGCCGGCAACAGTCCCCAGGCAGTCAATCCAACAGCAACAAGACCCCACACGCCGCCAACGGCACGATCGACGGGGCACGCGGGAAGCTCAGCGTGCGCGAGGCAGGCCGCAAGGGCGGCTTGCGCGTGCGCGAGTTGATCAACCGCGGCCGCCAGGTCGAGGCACGCCAGAGCGAGCAGCGCCCGAACTGAAGGCACACCACGAGAGGAGGGCTTCACATGGCACCCCAGAAAAACCAGAGCGACCACGGCAAGCACGCCGGCGGCAGCCAGCACGACAAAGGCGACATGACCGTGCGCGAAGCCGGTCACAAGGGCGGCGAGATAGGCGGCCACAAGGGCGGCCAGCGCACGCGCGAACTGATCGAGGAAGGCAAGCAGGCCGAAGGCCGCGGCGACAGCCGCAAATGATCAACGGCGGCCTCAGGCCGCCCACCGAGGAGCATCGTTATGGCAAAGCACAGCGACAACCAGCACGACAGCGGCGACATGACCGTCCGCGAGGCCGGTCAGAAGGGCGGCCACAAGGGCGGCGAGATCCGCAAGGAGCAGCTCGGGCCCGAAGGCTACTCCGAGCTGGGCCACAAGGGCGGCCAACGCGTGCGCGAACTGGTCGAGGAAGGCAAGCAGGCCGAGGGCCACAACAGGAAGTAGCCCAGGCATGACACATGGGTGCGCTTCAGCTCGCCATCGCGATGCAGCATGGCGAGCGGAAGCCACCCTGCGCCAGCTACGCCTGCCCAGCGCCCTCGCGCAGGAAGTCGCGCAGGAACGGCACCGTGATGCGCCGCTTGGCGGCCAGCGAGGCCTGGTCGAGCCGGTCGAGCAGGTCCAGCAGTGCCGCCAGGTCGCGGGCGTAGTGGCTGAACAGCCAGTCCAGCACCGGCTCGTCCAGGCCAATGCCGCGCGCGGCGGCCTGTTCGCGCAGTACGGCGCGCCGTTCGGCGTCATCCAGAGGCTTGAGCGCGAACTGCGTGCAGGCGCCCAGGCGCGAGCGAAGGTCCGGCAGGCCGACGCCCAGTTGCGCCGGGGGTGCATCGGCGGCAAACAACATCGCCCCACCTTCCGCACGCACCTGGTTGTACAGGTCGAACAGGGCGTGCTCGGCGGCGCGCTCACCGGCCAGCACGCCCAGATCGTCAATCGCCAGCAACTCGCTGCTGCCTACCCCGCGCAGCGCGCCGATGTGTTCATGCATGGCCGACAGCGGCAGGTATTGCACGCGCCGCCCGGCCGCGCTTGCAGCCTGGCAGGCGGCCACCAACAAGTGGCTGCGTCCGCTACCGGCCGGGCCATGCAGATACACCCAGGGTGCCCCGGGTACTTCGGCCAGCGTTCGCACCGCCGCCAGGGCGGCGGCATTGGCGCCGGCGTGGAAGTGCTCGAAACGCTGCCGGCGCGGCCAACGCAGCGCGAGCGGCAATTGCGGAATCATGGCGAACCGTCGCCCGCGGGACCGCGCGGCGCAGGGACGGTCGCACCGCCTTGCGCGGTGCCGTCCGCGGTATTCACGGTCACCTCGACCTCGGCGATCACCGGGTCGTCTGCACCGGCCTCCGTGTATAGCTCGCTCATGCGGTAGCGCTCAAGCAGGTAGCGCAACAGCACCATGATCACCGAAGCGGCCGGCAAGGCCAGCAACACACCGAGGAAGCCGAACAGGTAGCCGCCGGCGAGCACGGCGAAGATCACCGCCACCGGATGCAGCCCGATCTTGTCGCCGACCAGCTTGGGCACCAGTGCGTAGCCTTCGAGCAACTGGCCGGCGATGAACACGCCGCAGACCACCAGCGGATGGGCCCAGTCGCCGTACTGCACCAGCGCCGCGATGATCGCCGCACCGAAACCGACCATGAAGCCCAGGTACGGCACGAAGCTGAGCAGGCCGGCGACCATGCCGATCAGCGGGCCGACCGACAGTCCGACCAGGGTCAGCGCCACTCCGTAGAAGATGCCCAGCGCGAGCATCACCAGCAGCTGGCCGCGCACGAACGCACCCAACACCGCGTCGGACTCGCGCGCCAGGTGGGCGACGGTCGGCTGCACCGAACGCGGCAGCACACTGTCGATGTAGGCGATCAGGCGGTCCCAGTCGCGCAGCAGGTAGAACGCCACCACCGGCACCAGCACTACGTTGGTCAGCCACATGACCGCGCCGATGCTGGAACGCGACACCGTACCCAGCACCGTCGTCGCCACCGCACCGATCGAGCCGATATGCGCACGGATCGCGGCCATCAACCGGCTGGTGTCGAATGCGTCAGGATCGAGGCTTAGCTTGCGTTGCAGCCAGGGCAGCGCGGTGTTCTGGATCCAGTCCACGTAGCGCGGCAGGTTGTGGACCAGGTTCTCGATCTGGTCGGAGATAAGCGGCACCAGCAGCACCAGCGCGCCGACCAGCAAGAGGGTCAGCACGAAGAACACGATGCTGACCGCCCAGGTGCGGTTCAGTCCCAGCCGTTCGAGCCGGTCGGCCAGCGGATCGCCCAGGTAGGCGAGCATGCCGGCGACCGCGAACGGCATCAGCACCGGCGCCAGCAACCAGATCAGGAAGCCGATCACCAGCACGATTGCGAGCAGTTGCCAGCGGCGGGAAAGGTCGTGGGTCACGGATGGGCCTCGTTCAAGCGATGCACGGCGTTTCCTTTTCCTCGAGGGTAGATGCCCGCTTGCGGGCGACGCTCCTCGCGATGCGCGGGGGAGAGCATCGCCCGCAAGCGGGCTCCTACACCAGGCGTCGTCTCAATGCAGCCATTGCAGGCTGGCGTCCGCCCCTGCGTGTGGCGTGCCCAGGATCACCCGCCCGCCCGCGGCCAGGCTGGCGGCAAGTGCGGTCGTCGGCGTGCTCGCCTTGATGCCGAGCAGGAAGCCATCGTTGTCGGCGGCGAGCGTATTCACCTCGCGCACCGACGGGTCGGCGCGCAGCATCGCCAGCAGGTTGGCGTAGGCCTGCGCCGATTCGACCCGGCTGACCCACAGCTTGCCACTGCTGATGCCGGCGCCGATCACGTTGAGTTGTTTGCCCAGGCGGTCGGCCAGGCCGTTGCCGGCTTCGGTCAGCAGGGCGTCGGCGCTGACCGCCTGGTCGCTCCACGGCTGCGGCTTGCCGCCCGAGACCAGGGTCCAGTCCGCGCTGCCGCCCCTGAGGTTGCCGACCAGGATCAGCCCGGTGTGGTAGTGCTGGGTGATCATCGCCAGCGCGGTCGGATCGGCGTTCGCAACCGCCGATGCTTCGGGCACGTTCGACGGGTCGGGATAGGCCAACTGGTAGCCGCGCGCCGCGGCGGCCTGCGCCAGCGCGCCCAGCGCGTCCTGGCCGAGCAGGCTGCCGTCGCTGCCGTGCACCAGCACCAGCACCGGCGGCTTGACGCCCGCGGCCGGCACACCGATCTGCGCGACCAGCCGGCGCACGGCACCCGGATCGAAGTTCACCTGCAACACGATGCCCGCGCCCGCGCGCTGGTACTGGAACTGTTGCACCAGGCCCGGCGCACCCTTCAGCGCGTCGTCATAACCGGGCTTGCTGCGCAGGTCCTGCCCGCCCGCGACGCGCTCGAGCACCTGCGCCAGCGCCGTGGCGAATGCCGCATCGCGCTGCGCCTCGCTGGTGTCGGTGACCGGCACCACCACCGCGTAGGGCGAGCCTGGCACGGCCGCGGGCACCTGCGACCACGCCGCCGGCGCGAGAAGACCCAGCAGGAGGAAGGCGAAAAGCAGGCGTGGCAGGCGCATCGGCAAGGCTCGTCCGTGGAAGCTCGGATAACCGGGGAGTCTGCCCAATCCCGCTCCCAGCGTCCATCCGCGGGGCCGCGCAAGCGCGCGGCTCTGAGATTTCCCCGTGATCCAGACTGGCCGCGCCGCGCCGCGGGAAGCGTGCTGGTAGAATTGCGCGCTTTCCCCCAGGCCTTCTCCGCCATGTCCGACGCCCTCACCTACCGCGCCGCCGGCGTCGATATCGACGCGGGCAATGCCGTGGTCGAACGCATCAAGCCATTGGTCAAGCGCACGTTCCGTCCGGAGGTGATGGGCGGTCTGGGCGGTTTCGGCGGCCTGTTCGACCTGGCCGGCCGCTACAAGGAGCCGGTCCTGGTTTCGGGCACCGACGGCGTGGGCACCAAGCTCAAGCTCGCGCAGCAACTGGGCCGCCACGACACGATCGGCATCGACCTGGTCGGCATGTGCGTCAACGACGTGCTGGTGCAGGGCGCCGAGCCGCTGTTCTTCCTGGACTATTTCGCCACCGGCAAGCTCGACGTCGACACCACCGTGGCGGTAGTGGGCGGCATCGCGAAGGGTTGCGAGCTGGCCGGCTGCGCGCTGATCGGCGGCGAGACGGCCGAGATGCCGGACATGTATCCGCCGGGTGAGTACGACCTGGCCGGCTTCACGGTCGGCGCGGTGGAGAAATCGCAGCTGCTTTCGGGGGAGGCGATCGTGGCCGGGGACGTGGTCCTCGGCGTTGCGTCCTCCGGTCCGCATTCGAACGGCTATTCGCTGATCCGCAAGATCGTCGAGCGCGCTGGCCGCCCGCTCGATCTCGATCTGGGCGGCGTGACGCTCGCCGACGCGCTGATGGCGCCGACCACGATCTACATCAAGCCGATGCTGGAGCTGCTCAAGAGCCAGCCCGTCCACGGCATGGCGCACATCACCGGTGGTGGCCTGAAGGAGAACATCATCCGCGTGGTGCCCGACGGCCTGGGGCTGACGCTCGCCGCCGACGCCATCGTGCTGCCGCCGGTGTTCGACTGGCTGATGCGCGAAGGCAAGGTCGCGCGCGAGGAGATGTGGCGCACGTTCAACTGCGGCGTGGGTTTCACCGTGATCCTGCCGCGTGACGCCGTCGACGCTGCCACGGCGCTACTGGCCAGGCATGGCCTGGCCAGCCGCGTGATCGGCGAGGTCGTCAAGGCGCAGGGCGACGAGCGCGTCCACATCGGTTGATTCAAGACATCCATTCACCCCGAGCGTAGGCGCATGGTGCCGAGCCGGCCTCACGGGCCTACCCCGGGGTGAACAGCCGAGACAGACATGCCCCACCCTCTCCGCATCGCCGTCCTCGCCTCCGGACGCGGCAGCAACCTTGCCGCGCTGCTGGCCGCGCGTGAGCGTGGCGAACTGGCGGCCGAGTTCGTGCTGGTCGCCAGCGACAAGACCACCGCGGGAGCCTTGCAGTTGGCCGGCGACGCGAGCATTCCCACGCTGGTGCTGGATCCGAAGGGCTATCCCGACCGTCGCGCATTCGACCTGGACCTGTTCGACCAGCTCGCTGCCAGCGGCGCCGAACTGATCGTGCTCGCCGGCTTCATGCGCATCCTGGATGGCGAGGCGATCGCGCCCTGGGCCGGGCGCATGCTCAACATCCATCCGTCGCTGCTGCCCAGGTACCGCGGCCTGCACACGCACCGGCGTGCGCTGGAAGCAGGCGACCTGGAGCACGGCGCCAGCGTGCACTTCGTCACCGCCGAACTCGATGGTGGCCCGGTGGTGGCGCAGGCCGTGCTGCCGATCGAACCAGGCGAGGACGAACACCGCCTGGCGCAGCGGCTGCTGCCGCTGGAACACCGCCTGCTGCCGGCGGTGGTCGCGCTGATCGCCAATGGCCGCCTGGCCTGGCGCAATGGCGCGCCCTGGCTGGACGGCACGCCACTGGCCGCCCCGATGCGGCTTGCCGAACACGGGCTCGTGCCGGCCTGAACTCGATGTTCAGCCAGCGGCGGGCACACTCGGGCGCATGACCCTCCGCCACCTCTTGCGTCTCGCCGGCGCCCTGTTGCTGGCCAGCGCCAGCGGCCTTGCTCTCGCCGCTCCGCCGAAGGCCTTTACCGCCACCTACCGCGTGCTGCGGGACGGCTCGCCGATGGGCGAGGCTACCGTCAGCCTCAAGCCGATTGGCGATGGTCAGTGGGAATACAGCAAACACGTGCGCGGCACCTCCGGACTGGCCGCCCTGCTCGGCGCAAACCTGGACGAGGTCTCGCGTTTCCGCTGGAAGGGCGACGCGCCCGAGGCTTTGAGCTACGACTATCGGCTGGACGCGGCGATCAAGTCCAAGCAGCGCCACGTCGCGGTGGACTGGGGCAGGCACCAGGTCACCGTGGACGAAGGCAAGGGCGCGATCACGTATGCGACCCAGCCGGGCATGGTCGAGCGCAATACCACCGCGCTGGCGATCGGGATGGCGCTGCGTGACGGGCAGACGCAGATTGCGCTGCCGGTGGCGGTCAAGCAGGAGGTGGAGACGCAGCGGTTCAAGGTCACCGGCAAGGAGAAGGTGACCGTGCCTGCTGGGGGCTTCGACGCCGTGCGGGTGGATCGTACGGACGCCGATCGCGGCTTCAGCGCATGGTATGCGCCGGACCGCTATCCGTTGCCGGTGAAGCTGTCGCAGAAGGACGGCGGCAATCTGACGATGGAGCTGGTGAGCTTCCGGTAGCGCGCTGCTCGCTCTACCTGCGGGGAGAGGCCGGGTGAGGGTTCGGGGCTCGCTGCCTTGCTTGTCGTTCTTGCGTGGTCTTCCCGCGGCTTGGCTCGCCTGCCGCGGGCTTCCGATCGCCTACCGGCGCTCGGGTCACTTTCTTTGCTGGCCCAAAGAAAGTAACCAAAGAAATGGCCTGCTAAGCCCGGTGAGGGATAAGAGCTAGGTACCGCC